>SHYQ01000010.1 GCA_009692765.1 Dehalococcoidia bacterium
GGGGACAACGTGCAGATGGACATCGAGCTGATCTACCCGATCGCCATCGAGGAGGGCTTGCGCTTCGCCATCCGCGAGGGCGGCCGCACCGTGGGCGCCGGCGTCGTCACCAAGATCATCGAGTAGGCGCGGCAGCACAGCGCAGGACAGCTTCTTCGCAGGCAGAGTACGTATGAGAACGAACGAGGACTGAGATGCCGCAGCAACGCATTCGGATCAAGTTGAAGGCGTTCGACCATCGCGTCTTGGACGCCTCGGCGAAGCAGATCGTCGAGTCGGCGGAGCGGACCGGGGCGATCGTCGCGGGTCCGGTGCCGCTGCCGACGCGCATCCGTCGCTACACGGTGATGCGCTCACCGTTCATCGACAAGGACTCACGCGATCAATTCGAGACGCGGACGCACAAGCGGCTGATCGACATCGTCGAGCCGACGTCCCGCACGGTGGACACGTTGATGCGGCTCCAACTGCCGTCCGGCGTGGACATCGAAATCAAGCTGTAAGGAAGACCGGCATGCCAACCGGGATGATTGGACGCAAGCTCGGGATGATGCGCCTCTACGACGGCGCAGGGCGCGTACACGGCGTGACCGTGATCGAGCTCGGGCCGAACTTCGTCACGCAACTACGCACCATGGATCGTGACGGCTACACGGCCGTGCAACTCGGCTTCTCCGGACGCCGCAAGCACCTGACGGGCGGCCAGCGCGGGCATCTGCGGGCCTCCGGGATGGAGCGCCAGACGCTGTCCGCGTTGCAGGAGTACCGCGTGGTGGACGTCAGCGGCTACGTCCTGGGGCAGCAGATCGATTGCGGGCAGTTCGAGCCCGGCCAGTATGTAGATCTCACCGCGACCTCCAAGGGCCGCGGCTGGGCCGGCGGGGTGAAGCGCTGGAACTTCAGCGGCGGGCCGAAGACGCACGGGCAATCCGACCGGCACCGCGCGCCGGGATCGCTGGGCGCGGGCACGACGCCGGGCCGCGTCTACAAGGGCCAGCACATGGCGGGCCACATGGGCATGGTGACGACGACGGAGCTGAACGTGCTGGTGGTCGCCTGCGACCCGTCGCGCAACCTGCTCTTCGTGGACGGCTCCGTGCCGGGGCCGCGCACTGGCCTCGTGTCGGTGCGCAACGCCCGCCGTCCGTCGCTCAAGACGTACAGCCCGCCGGTGCTCCCCTCCAACGCCGAGGTCGAGCTCGCTGAGCTGGCCGCAGCCGAGATGACCGAGGCCGAGCCGATAGAGGCGTCCGCGGCCGAGGGTGCCGAGGCCATAGCCGCGACCACCACCGAGAGCGAGGCGCAGTGATGCAGCTTCAGGTGCTCGACGCCGCCGGGCAGGCGACCAGCATGATCGAGGTGGACGACGCGGTATTCGGGTTGGACCCGAACGAATCGGTCGTGCACCAGACGCTGCTCGCGCAGCTCGCGGCGCGCCGCGCCGGCCTCGCCAACACGCGGTCGCGCGGGCAGGTGCAGGGCTCCACGCGGAAGATCGGGAACCAGAAGGGCGGCGGCGCGGCGCGGCAGGGCAGCATCCGCTCGCCCCTCCATCGCGGCGGTGGCGTCGTCTTCGGGCCCAGCACGCGGGACTACACGCAGCGGCTGCCGAAGCGCATGCGCCGGCTGGCGATTCGCTCGGTGCTCTCCTCGCGCGCCGCGGAGCAGCGACTGACGGTCGTGACCGACCTGGGGCTGGCGGCGCCCTCGACGAAGGGTGTCGTGCGGCTGCTGGAGGCGACCGGTGCAGGATCGTCCGCGCTGATCGTCACGGGGCTGCCGGATCGCGTCGCGGTGAAGTCCGCGGCGAACGTGGACGGCGTGAGCGCGATGCCGGCGGACACGCTGAATGTCGCGGACATGCTCGCGCACAAGACGATCATCCTGACGGTCGACGCCGTGCGGCGCATTGAGGCGCTGTGGGGCGGCGAACGTGCGGGCGGCCGGCCGCGCGGCGCAGTCGACAGCGGCGTGGAGGCGTAGCGATGCCGAAAGCGATTCACCTGTACGAGGTGCTGCGCCGTCCGATCGTGACGGAGAAGAGCACCATGCTCGCGGCGCACCGCAAGTACGTGTTCGAGGTCGCCGTTGGTGCGAACAAGCCGCAGATCAAGGAAGCCGTCGAGCAGGCCTTCTCGGTGACGGTCGAGGCTGTGAACACGGCGATGGGCCACGGCCGGCGCAAGCGCACGCGGCAGGGCCGCATGTCCTCGGCCGAGCCGACGGTGTTCAAGCGCGCCGTCGTGACGATCGCGGCCGGCCAGACCATCGAATTCTTCGAAGGCGTGTAGGGGGGATCTGATGCCAATCCGACAGTTCCGCCCCACCTCGCCCGGCCGCCGCAACGCGTCCGGCTACACGTTCGAGGAGCTCACGAAGAAGGAGCCGGAGAAGTCGCTGCTGGCGACGAAGACGCGCATCTCCGGGCGCGGTAACGCCGGCAAGATCTCGATCCGTCACCGTGGCGGCGGCGCGAAGCGCCGCATCCGCATGGTGGACTTCAAGCGCGACAAGATCGGCGTGCCGGGCACGGTGCGGGCGATCGAATACGACCCCGGGCGGTCGGCGCGCTTGGCGCTGGTGTTCTACGCGGACGGCGAGAAGCGCTACATCCTGGCGCCGGACGGCCTGAAGATCGGCGACGCAATCCTGAGCGCGGACGACGCGCCGGTGATGCGCGGGAACTCGCTGCCGCTATCGGCGCTGCCGACCGGCACGACCGTGCACTGCGTCGAGATGATCCCGGGCAGGGGCGGCCAGATGGGACGCTCTGCCGGCAACGGCATCCAGCTGATGGCGAAGGACGACGGCTACGCGCTGCTGCGTCTGCCCTCGGGCGAGATGCGGCGGGTGCCGGAGGGTTGCCGCGCGACGGTGGGCGTGGTGGGCAACGCGGAGCACCAGCAGGTGCAGCTGGGCAAGGCGGGGCGCATCCGCCACCGCGGGCGGCGGCCGCAGGTGCGTGGCTCTGCGATGAACCCCGTCGACCACCCCCACGGCGGAGGCGAGGGCAAGACCTCGGTCGGCATGCCCGGGCCGAAGACGAAGTGGGGCAAGCCGGCGCTGGGCTACCGCACGCGCCACAACAAGTCGACCGATCAGTTCATCCAGCGTCGACGCGGCAAGGGCCGCAGGTAAGGAGGGGGTCATGTCGCGTTCAACGAAGAAGGGCCCCTACATCCACCCGAGCCTGCTGGCGAAGGTGCTGGCCGTCCAGGGTTCGGAGCGCCGCGAGATCATCCGCACGTGGTCGCGGGCCAGCACGGTCATGCCGGAGTTCGTGGGGCTGACCATCGCGGTGCATGACGGCCGTCGGCACATTCCGGTTCTCTGCACGGAGAACATGGTGGGTCACAAGCTGGGCGAGTTCGCGTTTACGCGGACGTTCCGTGGGCACAAGGGACGTAGCGAGACGACCACGAGGAAGCGCTGATGGAAGTACGTGCGCTTGCCGCGAACCAGCCGGTCGCACCGCGAAAGGTGCGCCTGGTGCTGAACATGATCTTGGGCCGGCCGGTCGAGGAGGCGTTGACGCTGCTGGAGTTCATGCCGCAGCCGTCGGCGCGCATCGTGTGGAAGGTCGTGAAGTCCGCGGCCGCGAACGCCGAGAACAACTACAACGTGAACCCGGACGCGCTGAAGGTGAAGCGGGCGTTCGCGGGCGACGCGCGGACGCTGAAGCGCTTCGGCTCACGGTCGCGGGGGCGCGTGGCACCGCTGCTGAAGCGGTACAGCCATATCGAAGTCGTGGTCGAAGGGGAGCCGTTCTAATGGGTCGGAAAGTGCACCCCTACGGGTTCCGCGTCGGCGTGACGAAGGACTGGCAGTCGAAGTGGTTCGCCGGCCGCAAGCTCTACCCCGAGCTCGTGCTGGAGGACTTTCGGCTGCGGGCGCTGATCATGCGCACACTGCCGGACGCCGGGGTCTCGGGCGTGACGATCGACCGCAACGCGAACCAGGTGACGATGACGGTGCACACGGCGAAGCCGGGCATCGTGATCGGCCGTGGCGGCGCGAACGCGGAGGCGCTGCGCACCCGGTTGCAGGCGGCGACGGAGCGGCGCATCCGCCTGAACATCGAGGAGATCCGGGTTCCGGAACTGGACGCCTACCTCGTCGCGAAGTCCGTCGCGGATCAGCTGGAGCGGCGCGTCGCGTTCCGGCGCGCGATGAAGCAATCGGTGCTGCGCACGATGCAGCGTGGCGCCGTCGGCTGCCGCGTCAAGATCGGCGGGCGACTGGGCGGGTCGGAGATGTCGCGGACGGAGCACGAGATGCAGGGGCGCGTGCCGCTGCACACGCTGCGCGCGGACATCGACTTCGGCCAGGCGGAGGCGAACACGACGTTCGGCAAGATCGGCGTGCGCTGCTGGATCTACAAGGGAGACATCACCCCCGACACGAACCCGCTGGTCGTGACCAGCCTGGAGAGCGAGTAGCGCGATGTTGATGCCGAAGCGGACGAAGTTCCGCAAGCAGTTCCGCGGGAAGCGTCGGGGCATGGCCATGGCCGGCAACTCCGTGGCGTTCGGGGAGTTCGCGCTCCAGGCGCAGACCACCGCATGGGTGGACGCGCGCCAGATCGAGTCCGCGCGTCGCGCGATCACCGGCTCGCTGAAGCGCGGCGGCAAGGTGTGGATCCGCATCTTCCCGGACAAGCCGGTGACGAAGAAGCCCGTCGAGGTGCGCATGGGCAAGGGCAAGGGCGCGACCGACCGCTGGGTCGCCGTCGTCAAGCGCGGCCGCATCATGTTCGAGGTCGCGGGCGTGCCGGAGGCCGCGGCGCGCGAGGCGTTCCGCAAGGCGCATCACAAGCTGCCGGTGGATACCAGGGTGATCCTGCGCGAGGAGGTCTTCGCATGAGTGCTGAGACCATCACGCTGCGCGCCACCCCGGACGCCGACCTGCGCAAGGAGTTGAACGACGCCCACCAGGCGCTGTTCAACCTGCGCTTCCAGTCCGCCACGCGACAGCTCGCGAACACCTCGCAGATCGAGAAGGGGCGCCGGCGGATCGCACGGATCCGCACGCTGCTGCGTGAGCGCGAGATCCTCGCGCAGCTCGATGCGGCGATCGCGGCGATGGGCGCCGCCGGGGATGGGGAGCAGGCATGACCACCGAACGACGGGTGAACCGCAAGCCGCGCGTCGGCACGGTGGTGTCCGACAAGAACGACAAGACGATCGTCGTGGAGATCGAGCGCGCCTCGCGCCACCGCATCTACCGCAAGGTGATCCGGCTGACGAAGAAGTACCACGTGCACGACGAGGAGAACCGGGCGACCCTCGGCGACGTGGTGCGCATCGAGGAGTGCCGGCCGATCAGCAAGCTGAAGCGCTGGATGCTGGTCGAGGTGCTGACCGAGCGTGAGGTCGCGAACATCGCGCCGTCGGCGCTGGACGCGGCGCTGGTCGAGGAGATGCAGCGCAGCGGCGCGCGCCGTGCGGAGGAAGCGTCCGCGGCGGGTGATGCCGCCTCGACAGAGGGGCAGGCGTCCGGATGATCCAGCAGGAGACGCGGCTGAAGGTCGCGGACAACTCGGGCGCGCGGGAATTGCTGTGCATCCGCGTGCTCGGCGGCACGCGCCGGCGCTACGCGGGCGTGGGCGACCTGATCGTGGCCAGCGTGAAGCAGGCGCAGCCGAACGGCGCGATCAAGAAGGGCGACGTGGTGCGGGCGGTGATCGTGCGTACGACCACGCCGGTGCAGCGCGCGGATGGCTCGATGATCCGCTTCGACGAGAACGCCGCCGTCCTGGTCGCGGACAAGGACGGCAACCCGCGCGGCACGCGCATCTTCGGCCCGGTGGCGCGCGAACTACGCGACCGGCGCTACATGCGGATCATCTCGCTGGCGCCGGAGGTGCTCTAGTGGCGGCGAAGATCAAGAAGAACGACGAGGTGCAGGTGTTGACCGGCAAGGATCGCGGTCGCCGCGGGCCGGTGCGCAGCATTATCACGAAGGACAGTCGCGCGGTGGTCACCGGTATCAACATGGTGAAGCGCCACCGCCGCAGCACGAACCCGCAGCAGCCGAGCGGGATCATCGACATGGAAGCGCCCATCGCCCTGTCCAACCTGGCGGTGGTGTGCAAGTCGTGCGGCCAGGGCACGCGGGTGGGGTTCCGGCTGCTGGAGGACGAGCGGAAGGTGCGCTTCTGCAAGCGCTGCAACGAGGCGATCGACTGATGACGACGCAGACACCCACCATCCGACCGCGCATGCAACTGCGCTACCGCGAGACGATCGCGCCGCAGCTGATGAGTGAGCTCGGGTACTCCAACGTCATGCAGGTACCGCACATCGAGAAGATCGCGGTGAACATCGGCCTCGGCGAGGCGCTCGAGAACGCCAACGCGATCGAAGCGGCGACGAAGGATCTGATGGCGATCACCGGGCAGCGGCCGTACGTTCGGCGCGCGCGGAAGGCCATCTCCAACTTCAAGCTGCGGGAGAACAACCCGATCGGGCTGTCGCTGACGCTGCGGGGCGACCGCATGTGGGAGTTCCTCGACCGGCTGATCAGCGCGGCGTTGCCGCGCGTGCGTGACTTCCACGGCGTGTCGGACGAGGCGTTCGACGGCCGCGGGAACTACTCGCTCGGCCTGACGGAGCAGGTGATCTTCCCGGAGCTCTCGTTCGACCAGGTCGACCGGGTGCGCGGGTTGCAGGTCAACATCGTGACGTCGGCGAAGACCGACGCAGAGGGCAAGCGGCTGCTCGAACTGCTGGGCATGCCGTTCGTGCGGAAATAGGCCGCGTTCCGGGATAGGTAGGGCCGATGGCGAAGGAATCCAAGCTGGTGCAGAACGCGAACCGTGCGCGCCTGGTGGCGCTGCACGCGAAGCGGCGTACGGAACTCGTGGCGGTCGTGAAAGATCCGAAGGCGACGGCGGAGGCGAAGGACGCGGCGTACGCGGGCATCTACAAGATGCCGCGTGACGCCAGCGCCACACGCTTCCGCAACCGCTGCCGGCTGACGGGCCGCCCGCGGGGCTACATGCGTGGCTTCGGCGTCTCGCGCATCGTGTTTCGAGAGTTGGCCAACAAGGGAATGCTCCCAGGAGTCAAGAAGGCTTCGTGGTAGGCGGCGTTCGTGGCGTTCCGTGTCGTAGGGGCACGCGCCTCGGGTAGACCGAACCGCTCGAAGAAAGGCAGGCGAACGGATGGCGACGTCCGACCCGCTGGCAGACATGTTCACCCGTATCCGCAACGCTGCGGCTGCGCGTCACGACGAGGTCCGTATCCCGGCCTCCAACGTGAAGCGGGCCGTGGCGCAGGTGCTGAAGGCCGAAGGCTTCGTGAAGGGCATCGCGGTGGCCGAAGAGGGCCCGCGCACCTTCATCAAGCTCGACCTGACGTACGGCGAGGATCGCAAGGCGCTGCTTTCGGGCATCCGCCGTGTCTCCCGTCCGGGGCTGCGCGTGTACGTCGACAAGCGTGAGATTCCGCGGGTCTTCGGGGGCCTCGGGGTCGCGATCATGAGCACGTCGCAGGGCGTCATGTCAGGCCGCGAGGCCTGGCGACGCAAGATCGGCGGCGAAGTGCTCTGCTACGTCTGGTAGGTCGACATGTCACGTGTAGGTAAGCTGCCCGTTTCGATCCCGACGACCGTAGAGGTCGCCGTCGATGGCACGCGTTGCACGGTGAAGGGCCCGCGGGGGACGCTGCTCCAGGAGATCCACCCGAGCATCCGCGTCTCCGTGGTGGACGGCGCGGTCATCGTGACGCGCCCGGACGACAAGCCAGAGTCCCGCGCGCTGCACGGCCTCACGCGTTCGCTGATCGCGAACATGGTCGAGGGCGTCACGAACGGCTATCGCAAGTCGCTGGAGCTGCAGGGCACCGGCTACCGCGCGGCGCTGCAAGGCCAGACGCTGGTGCTGACGGTGGGGTTCTCGCATCTGGTGCACATGCCGGCGCTACCGGGCGCCACGTTCACGGTGGAGACGAACACGTTGCTGCACGTCGACGGGATCGACAAGCAGGTCGTGGGGCAGCAGGCGGCGCTGGTGCGCCGGGTGCGCCCGCCGGAGCCCTACCACGGCAAGGGCATCCGCTACCGCGGCGAGCGGATCAAGCTGAAGGCCGGCAAGGCGAAGGGTAAGTAGGATGTCCACGAAGCAGACATCGCGGGCAGCCCGCGTCCGCCGGCACGCGCGCGTACGCCGCACCGTGCGCGGCACGGCGTTGACGCCGCGGCTGGCGGTCTTCCGCTCCAACCAGCATATCTACGCGCAGGTCATCGACGACGAGGCGGGGCGCACGATCGCGGCCGCGTCGGACGTCGAGGCGGCGCTGCGCGCCGACACCTCGTCGAAGAGCGACCTGGCACGGCAGGTCGGCGCGCTGGTGGCGCAGCGCGGCAGGCAGGCAGGCGTGACCGCGGTGGTGTTCGATCGCGGCGGCTTCCGTTACGCCGGGCGTGTGCAGGCGCTGGCCGACGCCGCGCGCGAAGAAGGGCTGGTCTTCTAATGGTCGCACCTCGAGGTGGCGGACCGGGGCGCGGTGGGCCGGGCGGGCCTGGTGGTCGCGGCCCCGGTCGTGGTGGCCCCGGTGGTCCTGGCGGCCCGAACCGCGGCGGGCCGGGTGGCGGCCCCGACCGTGGTGGGCCGCGCCGTGACCGGCGCCGGGGTGACGAGGACGAGACGCCCGAGTTCATCGAGAAGGTCGTCTACATCAACCGCGTCGCCACCGTCGTGAAGGGCGGCCGGCGCTTCTCCTTCACCGCGATCGTCGTCGTCGGCGACGGCGCGGGCCGCGTCGGCTTCGGCTTCGGCCGCGCCAACGAGGTGCCCGAGGCGATCCGCAAGGGTGGCGTCATCGCGCGTCGCTCGATGTTCAAGGTGTCGATGCGGCAGACCACGATCTCGCACGATCTGCGCAGCGAGTACAAGGCCTCGCGGGTGCTCATGCGTCCGGCGGCGGCCGGCACCGGGCTGATCGCCGGCGGCGCCGTGCGTGCCGTGATGGAGGCCGCTGGCGTGACCGACGTGCTGACGAAGCAGCACGGCTCCACCAACCCGATCAACGTCGTGCGCGCCACCATTGAGGGGCTGCGCAAGCTCCAGGATCCGCGCGCCGCGCGGGAGCGCCGCTTGGCCATCGCCGCGGCGAACGCGTAAGGGGATCGGGATGGCGAACATGCTGAAGATTACCTGGGTGCGGTCGAGCATCGGCTACGCCAAGGATCAGAAGGCGACGGTGCGCGCCCTTGGGCTGCACCGCCTGCACGAGACCGTCGAGCAGCCGGACAACTCGTCCATCCGCGGGATGGTGCGCAAAGTCCGGCACATGCTGCAGGTTGAGGAGGTCCTCTAGTGGACCAGCACACGCTGCGACAGGGCGAGGGCGCGAAGCGCGACCGTAAGCGCGTCGGGCGCGGGCCGGGCTCCGGCACCGGCACGTACGGCGGACGCGGCCGCAAGGGCCAGAAGGCACGCGGCTCTGTACGCCCCGGGTTCGAAGGTGGGCAGATCCCGCTCGTGCGGCGCGTGCCGCACCTGCGCGGCTTCAGGAACCACAACCGCGTGGAGTTCCAGGCGGTGAACCTCGGTACGCTCGCCGAGCGCTTCCCTGCGGGCGCGCTGGTGGACGGCGCGAGCCTCGCCGCGCTGCGGCTGATCGATCACGCGGAGGCGCCGTTCAAGGTGCTCAACCGCGGCGAACTGCACCACGCGCTGACCGTGCACGCCACGCGCATCTCGAGCGCCGCGCGTGCGGCGATCGAGGGTGCGGGCGGGACGGTGCAGGAGCTCGCGCCGGCGGATCGCACGCCGCGTGACCGCGTGCACCGGCGCAAGGCCGCCGCTGCGGCGCCAGCTGCGCCCGCAGTGGGGGCGTAGCCGATGGCGTTCGCGGCAAACACGCCGTCGCGAAACACGCGTCCGCGCCTGCTCCAGGCGGGCATCGACGCGTTCCAACAGCCCGAGGTGCGGGCCAAGGTGGTCTTCGCGCTGGCGGCGTTGCTGATCTTCCGCTTCGTCGCGCACGTCCCGGTGCCCGGCGTGGACAGCGAGCAACTGCAACGGACGTTCGACACGAACGCGGTGCTCGGCTTCCTGAATATCTTCTCCGGCGGGGCGTTGCAAAACCTCTCGGTGGCGGCGCTGGGCGTATACCCGTACATCACCGCCTCCATCGTGATGCAGCTGGCGACGCCGCTCGTGCCTCGGCTGCAGGCGCTGCAGCAGGAGGGCGAGACGGGGCGCAATCAACTCCAGATGTACACGCACTGGATCACGGTGCCGCTGGCGCTGTTCCAGGGTTACGCGCAGCTGCTGCTGATCCAGCAGCTGGGCGGCATCACCGATATCGGCTTCACGGGCGGACGTGCGCTGCCGACGATTGCGACGCTGTTCTCGCTGGTCGCCGGGACGATGTTCCTGGTGTGGCTGGGCGAGTTGATCTCGGAGCGCGGGATCGGCAACGGCGTCTCGCTGCTGATCTTGGGCGGCATCGTGTCACAGCTGCCGGTGACGATCGGGCAGGGCTTCCTCGCCGGCCGCGCACAGGCGTTGGCCGGGGTGCTGTTGCTGGCGGTGATCGCGGTCGTGATCGTGGCGCTGATCGTGATCTTCCAGGAGGCGCAGCGGCGCATCCCCGTGCAATATGCGCGGTCGCAGTTCCGCGGCGGGCGGCTCTATCGCCAGCAGGGGCAGTCGCACATCCCGCTGCGCGTGAACAGCGCCGGCATGATCCCGCTGATCTTCGCCACCTCGATCATGATCTTCCCGCCGCTGTTCGCGCAGTTCATCGCGCAGACCGTGGACGTCGACTGGATTCGCAAGGCCGCGACATTCATGGAGACGGCGTTCACCCCGACCGGGCTGATCTACTGGCTGGGGACGTTCATCCTCGTCGTGGGCTTCACGTTCTTCTACACGATGGTCGTGTTCTCGCAGCAGAACCTCGCGGAGAACCTCCAGCGGCAGGGCGGCTTCATCCCGGGGATCCGACCGGGGCGTCCGACGCAGGACTACATCACGCGGGTGCTGGTGCGGATCACCTGGGGCGGCGCGATCTTCCTCGGCGGCGTCGCGGTGCTGCCGTTCCTGGCCACGCGCCTGACCGATGTGCAGTCGTTGCAGATCAGCGCCGCGGGCCTGCTCATCGTGGTGGGCGTGGTGCTGGACACCATGCGTCAGATCGAAGCGCAGATGATGATGCGCAACTACGAAGGGTTCATCTCCTGATGCGCCTCATCCTCCTCGGCCTCCCCGGCGTCGGCAAAGGCACGCAGGCGAAGCTCCTGGCGGAGCGCGTCGGACTGCTGCACGTCTCCACGGGCGACATGTTCCGGGAGGCGGCCGCCGCGGGCACGGCGCTGGGCAAGCAGGCGCAGGAGTACATGGCGAAGGGCGCGCTCGTCCCGGACGAGGTGACGATCGGCATGCTGCTGGAGCGCATCGCCAAGCCGGACGCCGCGGTCGGGCTGATGCTCGACGGCTTCCCGCGCACGATCCCGCAGGCGGAGGCGCTCGACCGAGCCCTCGCGGGGCAGGGGACGCAGATCGACGCGGTGCTCTACATCCAGGTGCCGGAGGCGGAGCTGGTCGCCCGGCTGACCGGGCGCTGGTCGTGCCCGATCTGCGGCGCGATCTACCACATGCTGACGAAGCCGCCGAAGGCCGCCGGGGTGTGCGACGCCTGTGGCGCCGCCCTGAGCCAGCGTGCCGACGACCAGCCCGCAACGGTGAATGCGCGCCTGGAGACCAACCGGGCGTGGACGGAGGCGCTGGCGGAGTTCTATGGCAAGCAAGGCAAGCTGCACGCCATCGAGGGGATGGGCAGCATGGAGGGAATCACGGCCCGGCTCATGGACGCGCTGGCCCGGGTGCCCTCAGCGACGCAGAAGGCGTAAGATTCTATGTCCGTCGAGCTCAAGACCCCTGAAGCGCTCGAGGTGATGCGGCAGGCTGGCCGCATCAACTCGGAGGTGCGTGCCCTCCTCATCGAGGCGGTGCGTCCGGGCGTCACCGGGCTGGAGCTCGACCGGCTGGCGAAGCAGGCGATCGCCGAGCGCGGCGGGGAGCCGACGTTCGTCGGGTACGCGCCGATGGGGAAGCCGCCCTACCCGGGCGCGATCTGCTATTCGGTGAACGAGCATCTGGTGCACGGCATCCCGGGGAAGCGTGCGCTGCAAGAGGGGGACATCGTCTCGATCGACCTGGGGGTGACCTACCACGGTTACGTGAGCGACGCCGCGACCACGGTCGCCGTCGGCACCGTGTCGCCCGAGGCGCGCCGGTTGCTGGAGTCGACACAGCGTGCGCTGTGGGCCGGCATCGAGGCGGCACGGCCGGGCAATCGCCTCGGCGACGTCTCAGCGGCGATCGGGGCGTGCGGCAAGGGCTACGGCATCGTGCAGGGCTACGGCGGACACGGGGTGGGGCGGCAGATGCACATGGATCCGCACATCCCGAACTACGGGCGGGCGGGCACCGGCCTGAAGCTGATGGCCGGCATGGTGATCGCCCTCGAGCCGATGTTCGCACTGGGGAGCCCGGCGACGGAGGAGACGGACGACGGGTGGACGGTCGTGATGAGCGACGGCAGCCTGTCGGCGCATTTCGAGGAGACGGTGGCGATCACCGCTCAGGGGCCGGAGGTATTGACCCGCATCGCCTAGCGATGCGGGCACCACCATGGTGAGAGGACGACGGCCTCCGCGCGGACCGCGCGAGCCGAAAGAAAAGAAGGAGGTCATTGAGGTCGAGGGGACCATCCGCGAGGCTCGCCCGAATGCCATGTTCGATGTCGAACTGGCGAACGAGCACCACGTTCTCGCCGGGATCTCTGGCCGGATGCGGATGAACTACATCCGCATCCTCCTGGGAGACCGCGTGCTGGTCGAACTCAGCCCCTATGACCTGAGCCGGGGTCGGATCACCTACCGCTTCCGCTAGCGCGGAACGGCAGCGAGCAGGAGTGGCGCCATGAAGGTGTCAGCATCGGTGAAGAAGCGCTGTGACAAGTGCCAGATCATCCGCCGTCACGGGCGGGTGCGGGTGATCTGTGAGACCGCGAAGCACAAGCAGCGCCAGGGCTAACAGTCCGAGTTGGGGGTCAGCCATGCCACGAATCGCCGGCGTCGACATTCCGAACGACAAGCAGATCGCGTTCTCGCTGCCGTACGTCTACGGCATCGGACGCCCGCTCGCGCTGCGCGTGCTGAAGCAGACGAAGGTGAACCCGACCACCCTCGCGCGCGACCTCACGGACGACGAGGTCGCGCGGCTACGCGCCGTCGTCGAGGGCGAGCTCGTAGTCGAGGGCGACCTGCGGCGCAACGTCCGTGGCAACATCCAGCGGCTGATCGAGATCAACTGCTACCGCGGCGTGCGACATCGGCGCGGCCTTCCGGTGCGCGGCCAGCGCACGAAGACCAACGCTCGCACGCGGCGCGGCGCGCGACGCACGGTGGCCGGCAAGAAGAAGACGACGAAGTAACGCACCGCGCGGGGTGCAGCAACATTCGGGCAGCGACAAGCGGCGGCAGTAGGGACGGACCTTCATGGGTCGAGCACAGCGGACGCAGACGGCGACACGGACGCGGCGGCGTGAGCGGCGGAACATCCCCCGCGGACGCGCCTTCGTGACGTCCACCTTCAACAACACCATCGTCACCATCACCGACCCGAACGGGAACGTGATCGCGTGGGGCTCGGGCGGGGTCGTCGGCTTCAAGGGCTCGCGCAAGAGCACGCCGTACGCCGCCCAGCTCTCCGCGGAGAAGGCCGCGCAGGTCGCGATGGAGAACGGCATGCGCGAGGTGGAAGTGGCGGTGAAGGGCCCCGGCCCCGGCCGCGAAGCCGCCGTCCGCGCGCTCGCCGCCTCTGGACTGCGCGTCTCCGCCATTCGCGACGTGACCCCCATCCCCCACAACGGCTGCCGCGCGCGCCGGCGCCCGCGGAACTAGGAGGACCCATGGCCCGCTACATCGGTCCGAAGTGCAGGAAGTGCCGCCGCTACGGCGTCTCGCTGTGCGGCAAGGCGAAGTGCGCGCTCCAGCGCCGCCCCAGCCCGCCCGGCCCGCGTTCGCTGCGGCGACGCAAGGTCTCCGACCGCGGCCTCCAGCTGATCGAAAAGCAGAAGGTGCGCTTCGCGTACGGCGTGATGGAGGGGCAGTTCCAGCGCTACTACCATCGTGCCGCCCTCCGCCCCGGCGTCACCGGCACGAACCTCATGCAGATGCTGGAGGAGCGCCTGGACAACGTGGTCTATCGCGCCGGGTTCGCCAGCTCGCGCGCGCAGGCGCGGCAGATCGTCAACCACGGCCTGGTCGCCGTGGACGGCCGCAAGCTGAGCATCCCCAGCGCCCACGTCCGGCTGGGGCAGGAGATCTCGCTCACCGACCGCGGCGGGCACACGGAGTACGCGAAGATCCTCGCGGATGCGATCCGCAGCCGGGACGTGCCCGGGTGGATCGAGATCGACCGCGGCGCGCTGAAGGCGCGCGTGGCCGCCTTGCCCGGCCCCGGCGACTGGGAGCCGCATTTCAACCCCAACGCCGTCGTCGAGTACTACTCCCGATAGCGCCCTGTCCGGAGAATGCTCGTCGGCCCCGCGTCCCGAGGCCAGCAGACGAGAGAGGTGCCCATTGGCCGAGTTGATGATTCCTGAGATCCGTGTCGAAGCCGAGGAGACAGACTACGTCCACCTCGTCGCGGAGCCGATCGAGCCGGGCTTCGGCACGACGCTGGGCAACGCCCTGCGCCGTGTCCTGCTCTCCTCGCTCTCGGGTGCCGCCATCACCTCCGTGCGCGTGGAGGGGGTCGAGCATGAGTTCTCGACCGTCCCCGGCATGAAGGAGGATGTCACGGAGTTCCTGCTGAACCTCAAGGAGGTACGCCTGCGCTCCTTCGCGGAGCGGCCCGCGCGCCTCTTTCTGGAGGTGTCCGGCGAGGGCGAGATCACCGCGGGGCAGATCCAGTCCACCGCCGACTACGAGATCGTGAACCCCGAGCAGCACCTGGCCACGCTGGATGGCAAGGACGCCGCGCTCACGGTCGACCTGAATGTGGAGACCGGCCGCGGCTACCTCCCGGCGACGGTCTCCGAGGGGCTGCCGATCGGCGTGATCCCGGTGGATGCGCTGTTCACGCCGGTGCGCCGGGTCAACTATCGCGTCTCCAACACCCGCGTCGGGCAGGCGACCAACTACGACCGTCTGGACCTGGAGGTGTGGACGGACGGCACCGTGGACGGCCAGACCGCCGTCTCCATGGCGGCCGAGATCGTGCGCGAGCAGATGTTCCCGTTCCAACTTCTGGGCCGGCCCGAGATGGCGGAGAAGCCCACGCGCAGTGTCGTCACGGAGCAGTTCGATGGCTACGACATGCCCATCGAGTCGCTGGAGCTCTCCGTGCGCGCCTACAACTGCCTGAAGCGCTCCGGCCTGATGACAGTCGGCGCGGTGCTGGAGAAGTCGGAGGAGGAACTGCTCGCCCTGCGCAACTTCGGCGAGAAGTCCTACCTCGAACTGAAGGACAAGCTGGTCACAGCCGGGTTCCCGGTGCCGCGCATCGAGTCGCGCCGCAACGGCGAGGCCGAGGTCGGCGCCGCGCCCTCTGGTGGCGGCACCGCGACGATGACCGCGCCGCGCGAGGAGACGCCCGAGGTGGGCGCGCTGGGCGCGGCGCTGATGGAAGCGCTCAAGGAAGCCGGACGCGACCGCGAGTAGCGGGGAGGGAAGCACGATGCGACACGGGGTAGCCGGCCGCAAGTTCGACATGCCGACCTCACAGCGGCTGGCGATGTTCCGCGTGATCACCACCGCGGTCATCCGCGATGGTGGGGTACGCACGACGGAGGCGCGCGCCAAAGAGGCGCAGGCGCTCGTCGACAAGATGATCACGCTCGGCAAGGCCGGGACGGTACACGCGCGCCGGCAGGCGCTCGCAGCGATCGACGACCGCGATGTGGTGCAACAGTTGTTCGACGACGTGGCGCCGAAGTATGCGGAGCGGCACGGCGGCTACACGCGCGTGATCAAGCTGGGGCAGCGCAAGGGCGACGCGTCGCGTATCGCGCGCCTCGAGCTCGTGTAGCGCGATGGAGGAGCGGCGGCGCATCGCGCTGCTGCTGGAGTACGACGGAACCGCGTTCGCGGGCAGCCAGTGGCAGCCCGCGGTGCGGACGGTGCAGGAGGTGCTGGAGGCGGCCCTGCGGGAGTTCACCGGTGAGCGCGATCGCATCGCGTTCGCCGGACGCACGGACAGCGGGGTGCACGCATCGGGTCAGGTGGCGGCGCTAAGCACGCGCACGCAGCACAGCGCCGCCACCTGCCGCGATGCGCTCAACCACTTCCTCCCGGAGGACGTGGTGGTGCGCGCGGCGGTGGAGGTCGCGGTCACGTTCGATCCTCGGCGGCATGCCGAGGCGCGGCGTTACCGCTACCGGATCGAGGATGGCCGCGCCCGCTTGCCGCTGACGCGGCGGCAGGCGTGGCAGGTGCGGCATGGGTTGGAAGTCCCGGCCATGGCGGAGGCGCTCGCGCTACTGCCGCGGACGACGCGGGACTGGGCAGCATTCGCCGGGCTGGTGCCGGCGGGCTACCCAACGGTGCGGACGCTGCTCGACGCTGGTGTCGAGCGCTGCGGTTCGCAGTTGGTGATGGAGATCGAGGCGGACGGATTCCTCCCGCACCAGGTGCGGCGGACCGTCGGGGCGCTTGAGCGGGTAGGGGCGGGAGCCCTCGCGCCGCACGAGTTCGCCGCGCTGGTGGATGGGCCTCCGGCAAGTGCCGGCCCCACCGCGCCGCCGCAGGGCCTGACACTGATCGCCGTGCGGTATCCGCCTGGAACCGTCGAGTGGGGACGAGAGCGATGACGACGAAGACCTACCGCCTGAGCGCGAACGACATCGATGCGCGCTGGCACGTGCTCGACGCCGCCGGGACGCCCCTGGGGCGCGTGGCGAGCGAGGCCGCCAAGCTGCTGCTCGGCAAGCACAAGGCCACCTACGAGCCGCATCTGGCGATGGGCGACTACGTCGTCGTGCTGAACGCGGCGAAGGTCGCGCTGACCGGCGACAAGACACGCCAGAAGGTCTACTACCACCACTCCGGGTACCCGGGCGGCCTGGCGGAGCGGACGTACGTCCAGCAGATGGCGCGCGACCCGGGGCGCATCTTGGAGCGCGCGATCCGCGGGATGCTCCCGCACAACGTGCGCGGCCGCGAGCTCTTCCGCCACCTGAAGGTGTACGCGGGGGCCGTGCACCCGCACGAGGCGCAGTTCCGCGCCGGCACGGGCGAGCGAGCGCGCAAGACCGCGGCGAAGGCCGCAGCGGTGGTGGCCGCACCGCGCGCCGTCGTCGCGACCGAGGGCGCGCGCCTGACGGGATCGCTCGCGCGCTACCGTCGCGAGGAGCTGGACACCGAGGCGCGCCGCCTGGGCATCGCCGTGCAGAGTGGCTGGACGAAGACGGACGTCGCGACGGCGATCCAGGGCATGTACGAGGCGAACCCGGTGACGGCATGATTCGTACCGCCGAGGGCCGATCCCGAACGCAAGGGTCGAGGAGCAGAGCATGACCAACGAGCGCTACCACTACGGCCTCGGCCGGCGAAAGTCCGCGGTCGCGCGCGTCCGCCTCTACCCCGGCGCGGGCAACGTGATCATCAACGGCAAGCCGTTCGAGGTCGTCATCCCGCGGGCCTCGTCGCGGCAGGAGACGCTGCGGCCGCTGGCCGTGACCGAACGCCTCGGCAACTTCAACGTGCAGGTGAAGGTGGCCGGCGGCGGCATCGAGGGCTGGGCCGGCGCCATCCGCCACGGCATCGCCCGCGCGCTGGTCGCCTCGGACGAGTTGCACCGCCGCACGCTGCGCCAGTACGGCCTGCTCACGCGCGACCCGCGCGTGAAGGAGCGCAAGAAGCCCGGCCTGAAGCGCGCACGCAAGGCGCCGCAGTTCACGAAGCGCTAGCGCCGCCTGCGCGGATGCTGCATGCGAGACGGCTCCGCCCTTCGGCGGGGCCGTCTTGGCGACGCGGCAGTCTTGGCACACGGGGGCCGGTGCGCCGAGGGGAGCGACCAGCGCGATGACCAGTACCACCGTCCTGTTCGACCTGGACGACACGCTGACGGACGCCGCCACGTTCGGCGCCAGCGTGCTCGCGCGCGCGGCCCGGGAGCACGGCCACACGCTGGCCATCGAGGTCATCCAGCGCTACCCCGGCGCGCCGTACGTGCCGCTGATCCAGCGCGAGCTCGGCGTCGACGTGGACACGGCCACGGAGATGTACGCGACGTACGTTCGCCGCTACCGCGAGATGATGCCGGACGGCCTGCGCGAGCGCACCGGCGCGACCGACCTGCTGCGCGCGCTGGCGGCGCGCGAGGTGCGCCTCGGCCTCGTGACGAACAAGCTCGAGCGGCTCGCGCGGGAGATCCTTGCGCTGTACGGCTGGGAGGGGCTGTTCGGCGCGGTCGTCGGGCAGGACTCGTGCGAGTACCGCAAGCCGCACCCGGGGATCGTGCTGCACGCGCTGCGCCTCCTCGACGCCGCCACCGAGGCGGCCACGTTCGTGGGCGACACGCCGACCGACATGCAGTGCGCGCGCGCCGCCGGCGTCCCGGTGGTCGTCGGCCTGCTCGGCACGACACCGCCCGCCGCGCTGACCGAGGCGGGCGCGACCGCGCTGTGTGCCGACCTCGTCGCGGTGCGCGTGCTCATCGCGTAGCGCCGCGGCGTTGGAGCAGGAGCGGGGCGCCCTCCCCTGCGCGGGGAGAGCGGAACCCTCACCCCCGGCCCCTCTCCCGCTTCGCAGGAGAGGGGAGTGAGAAGGAGATCGTGGGGGCTGCGCCCCCACGCCCCGCGGAACGTGCGCGGCAGGCGCGCGTCCGGGATCCCGCGAGGCGAAGCGCTCGCCAACTCCCCCTTCCCGGAGGGAAGAGGGAAGGGGGCCGGGGGGATGGGAGCAACTCTTTTCCCGTTCAGAACCCCCTCCCCGCGCAGGGGAGGGGGCAGGGGGAGGGGCCGCGCACGCAGTCCTCGAACGCCGCGCGCCACCCTCGAGGGCCCGCGTCTAGAGCGAGACGTCCGCGATCTCCTGGCCCTCGACGAGGGCGCGCTGGACGAGGCTGGCCGTCGGCATCTCCGCGTAGATGCGGATCAGCGGCTCCGTGCCGGAGAAGCGGATCAGCAGCCACCACCCGCCCTCGAGGCGGAAGCGGTAGCCATCGACCTGGTCGCGTGACTCCACGCGCAGGCCGGCGATCGTGCGCGGATCGCGTGCGCGCACGTGCTCCTCGATCGTCGCGCGCTCCTCGGGGCGGATCGTGACATCGACGCGGTCGTACTCGTGCGTGCCGACCTTCGCGTAGAGGTCGGCGAGCAGCTCGGAGGGGCGCTTGCCCGTCTTCGCCATGTAGTCGAGCAGGAACAGGCCGGAGAGGATGCCATCGCGCTCCGGGACGTGGCCGCGGAAGGCGTAGCCGCCGGACTCCTCGCCGGCGAGTATGGCGTCCGTCTCCATCATCTTCGCGCCCAGGTACTTGAAGCCGACCGGCGTCTCATGCACCGGCACGCCATACGCCTCGCCGAGGCGGTCGATCATCTGCGTCATCGTCACCGAGCGCACGATCGGGCCGCGCTCGCCGCGCACCTCCAGCAGGTAGTGCGACAGCAGCGCGAACGTCTGCAACTGCGTCACGAAGCGGCCGTGCTCGTCGACCAGGCCGAAGCGGTCGCCGTCGCCGTCCGTCGCGAGGCACACGTCGTAGCCGCCGGTGACGGTGAGCCCCATCGCCTCGCCGAGGTTGTGCGCGATCGGCTCGGGCGCGCGCATGCCGGGGAAGGAGGGGTTGCGCTCGCCGTGGATCTCGTGGGTGGTGGTGGCGCCATCGGCGATCGCGCGGGCGATCCACCCCTGCGCCGCGCCGTACATCGAATCGACGAGCACGCGGAATCCGGCCGCCTTGATCGCCTCGAGGTCGACGAGCTCGGCCACGGCCTTGAGGTACGCCGGGCGGATGTCGAAGCGCTCGACCATGCCGGCCGCCTGCGCGTCCGCGAGCGCGACGTGCGCGACGCGGCCCTCCGCGAGCACGCCGGGGACGAGGCGCTCGATGGCGGTGGTGATCTCCTCGGGCGCGGAGCCGCCGTACCAGGGCTTCACCTTGTAGCCGTTCCAGCGCGCGGGGTTGTGGCTGGCGGTGATCATCACGCCGGCGCCGGCCGCGCGCGCGGTTACGGCGAAGGAGAGCGCCGGTGTCGGCAAGAACGTGCTCGTCAGCGACACCTTGATGTCGTTCGCCGCCATCACCTCGGCGACCGCGCTCGCGAAGGTACCGGAGAGGAAGCGCGTGTCGTAGCCGACGACGACGCCCTTCGAGGTGAGCCCGTCGCGTTTCATCCATTCCGCGGTGGCCTGCGCGACGGCGCGCACGTTCGCGAACGTGAAGTCATCCGCGATCACCGCACGCCAGCCGTCCGTGCCGAAGTGAATCTCCGCCATCAGGCGCTCACGCCCTTCGCCGGCTCGATGGCGACGCCCACGAGGTGCGCGCCGGGCACGACCTTCGCCTCGTGCGCCACGATCGCGCGGTTGAGGATCGCGCCGGGGCCGATGGTGACGCCGCTGGCCACGATCGATCCGCGCACCGTCGCGTCGGGGCCGATGACGACGCCGTCCCACAGCACGCTGCCCTCGACGAGTGTGCCAGCGCCGATCGTGCAGCCCGCGCCGATGACGGCCGGCGCCACGATGCGCGCGTCGGGCGCGACCACTACGCCCTCCCCGAGCAGCACGCCCGCCGGCGTCTCGGCGCGCACCAGGTCGAGGTTGGCGGCGAGCAGCGCGGCGGCGTTGCCGACGTCGCGCCAGTAGGGGCCGTGCGGGAAGCCGTACATCGTCCGACCGGAGGTCGCGACGCGCGGGAAGAGCACGTCCTCCACGCGATTGAAGGTAGAGGCGTCCATGTCGGCCAGCAGCGACGGCTCGAACAGCCAGAAGCCGGAGTTGATGCTCCGCGATGGCGCGTCCTCCCGCCTCGGCTTCTCCACGAAGCGGCGGATGCGCCCCTCGTCCGGCCCGCCTCGCACGAGGTCGGCAACGCCGAAGGGCGTCGGATCCTCCACCTCGAACAGCGAGATCGTCAGCTCCGCGCTGCGAGCGCGGTGCGCGGCGAGCATGGCGGTGAGGTCGAGGTCAGCGACGATGTCGCCGTTGCACACGAGGAACGTGTCCAGCGGTGGCGCCCAGCCCCCGGCGATCGCCGCGATCGCCCCGCCCGAGCCGAGCGGCGTGTCCTCGTAGGCGTAGCGCAGCCGGAGGCTCGTTCCTGTCTCGCGGCCCAGGGCGCTGCCGCCGCCGAGGGCGTTCTCGACGGCTGTCGTGCGACGGGTCAGCGCCAGCGTGATGTCGTCGAAGCCGTGCCGCGCGAGGTGTGCGAGCAGCCGCGCGACGAGGGGGCGATTGAGCAGCGGCACGAGCGGCTTCGGCGTCCGCCACGTGAGGGGACGCAGCCGTGTGCCCTCGCCGCCCGCCAGCACGATCGCGCGCATCACCTCGATCGTAGCGGCTGCCATGGGCGCGGGCGAATCGCGCCGCTTGTTGCCCCGACGTTGGTTGTGGACGCTGCCGGGGAGCGGCACGGGACCCTCACCCCCCTCCCGCTCCGCGGGAGCGGGAGGGGGGTGTCAGACGGAGATCAATGGGGGCTGCGCCCCCCCCACCCCGGCGGAACGCGCGCGGCAGGGCAGGGGGTGGCCCGTGCTACGCGCGTTACACGAGCCCGGCGTCGCGGCGCAGCGCCTCAGCGGCGTCGAGGCGCTCCCACGGCAGGTCGACGTCGGTGCGGCCGAAGTGCCCGTAGGCGGCGGTCTGTTGGTAGATCGGGCGGCGCAGATCGAAGCGATCGATGATCGCCGCCGGGCGCAGGTCGAAGTGATGCTCGATCAGGCGGCCCAGTTCCTGCTCGTCGATCTTCGCGGTGCCGAACGTCTCGAACGCGACCGAGGTCGGGTGCGCGACGCCGATCGCGTACGACACCTGCACCTCGAAGCGGTCGGCGAGGCCGGCGGCGACGACGTTCTTCGCGAGGTGGCGCGCGGCGTACGCGGCGGAGCGGTCCACCTTCGAGGGGTCCTTGCCGCTGAAGGCGCCGCCGCCGTGGCGTGCCACGCCGCCGTAGGTGTCCACGATGATCTTGCGGCCGGTCAGGCCGGCGTCGCCCATCGGCCCGCCGACCACGAAGCGGCCGGTCGGGTTCACGTAGATGTGCGTCTGGTCGTCCATCAGATCGGCGGGGCAGATCGCGCGGATCACGCGCTGCTCGATCT
Organism: Dehalococcoidia bacterium; assembly: GCA_009692765.1. Taxonomy (GTDB): domain Bacteria; phylum Chloroflexota; class Dehalococcoidia; order UBA2979; family UBA2979; genus SHYQ01. The sequence goes on from SHYQ01000010.1 coordinate 22,290, forward strand.
CGCGGCGCAGCTCGTCGTCGTCGACGTTGGGATCGTGCTGCGTCGAGATCACGACGGCGTCGATGCGGCGGGGGACGCCGTAGGCGTATTCGATCGTGACCTGCGACTTGCCGTCGGGGCGCAGCCACGGCAGTTCGCCGCTCTTGCGGATCGCGGCGAGGCGGCGCGTCAACTGATGCGCCAGGGCGATCGTCAGCGGCATGTACTCGGGGGTCTCGTTGCAGGCGAACCCGATCATCATGCCCTGGTCGCCGGCACCAGCGAGGTCGAACGGGTCGACCTCGCCGGCGGAGACGCGCGCCTCCAGCGCGCGATCCACGCCCCGCGCGATGTCGGGCGACTGGCCCTTGATCGAGCTGAGCACGCCGCACGTGTTGCCGTCGAAGCCGATCGCACTGTGGTCGTAGCCGATATCGAGCACGACCCGGCGTACGATCTGCTCGATCTCCACGTACGCGGTCGTCGTCACCTCGCCGAACACCCACACCGATCCCGTGGTGGTGGCGGACTCGCAGGCGACGTGCGCGAGCGGGTCTTGCGCGAGGATCGCGTCCAGGACGGCGTCCGAGATCTGGTCGCACATCTTGTCGGGGTGGCCCTCGGTGACGGATTCGCTGGTGAACATCAGCGAGGGGCTGCTCATGAACGAGGTGGTCATCGGGGTCTCCCTGTCCGGGCGCGTCCGCTCGCTGCGTGGCTAGGCCGTCCCGAGCTCCCACGAGTTGAGGTACCGCTCCTGCTCTGCCGTGAGCGTGTCGATGTGCACACCCATCGCGGCGAGCTTCAGCCGCGCGATGTCGTCGTCGATGTCGCGCGGCACGTCGTAGACGCCCGGCGCGAGCGAAGCGTGGTGCGTGGCGATGTACTCCGCGCAGAGCGCCTGGTTCGCGAACGACATGTCCATCACGGAGGCCGGGTGCCCCTCGGCGGCGCCGAGGTTCACCAGGCGGCCCTCCGCGAGCACCACGATCGCGCGGCCGTCGCCGAGCGTGTACTCCTCGACGTAGGTGCGCAGCGTGCGCTTCGCCTCCGACAGCTCGGCGAGCGCCTTGAGGTTGATCTCCGCGTCGAAGTGTCCGGAGTTGGCGAGTACGGCGCCGCTCTTCATCACGGCGAAGGAGGGCCGGTCGATCACGTTCACGTCGCCGGTGACGGTGACGAAGATGTCGCCGGTGGCGGCCGCCTCGACGATCGGCATGACGCGGAAGCCGTCCATCACCGCCTCCAGGGCGCGCAGCGGGTCGACCTCGGTCACGATCACCTGCGCACCCAGGCCGCGGGCGCGCATGGCGACGCCCTTGCCGCACCAGCCGTATCCACACACCACCAGATGCTTGCCGGCGATCAGGATGTTTGTGGCGCGGATGATGCCGTCCAGCGTGGACTGGCCCGTGCCGTAGCGGTTGTCGAAGAAGTGCTTCGTGTTCGCCTCGTTGACGGCGACGATCGGGTAGGCCAGCTGACCCTGCGCGTGTAGCGCCTTCAGGCGGATCACCCCCGTGGTGGTCTCCTCCGTGCCGCCTACCACGCCCGCCAGGAGGTCGCGGCGCGAGCGGTGGAGCAGCGCGACGACGTCCGCGCCGTCGTCCATCGTCATCTGCGGCCCGTGCGATATCGCCGCGTCGATGTGGGAGTGGTAGGTCTCGTTGCTCTCGCCCTTGATCGCGTAGGTCGGGATGCCGTACTCGACCGCGAGCGCGGCGGCGACTTCGTCCTGCGTGGACAGCGGGTTGGACGCGCACAGGCGGATATCCGCGCCGCCATCGCGCAGCGCGAGCATCAGGTTCGCCGTCTCGCTGGTGACGTGCAGGCACGCGGCCACGCGGATGCCGGCGAGCGGACGCTCCTTCGCGAAGCGCTCGCGGATGCTCCGCATCACCGGCATCTCGCGCGCGGCCCAGGCGATGCGTGCCACGCCGTCGCGCGCGAGGCCGGGGTCGCGAATGTCGCCCTCGAACGTTGTCATGCGTTGTCCTCTCCCGGATCGGTGTCGTGCGGCCTTGCGCCCTGTCCGTCGCGCGGCCCCGTGCCCCACGCGTCGACTACCTCGACGTTCGCGCCGTACCGCGCACCCCGCCCCCGCGCCCGGCGTCGCCGGAGCGCCGGGCCGATGCCGAGGAGGTCGCGCCGCTGGAGACGCGCCTCGACGACGGGCGAACCTCGACGGTAGCCGAGGCGGGAGTAGGCCGCGAGCGCCGGCGTGTTCACCGGGTCGACCGTCAGCGCGACCTCAGCGCAACCACGCTCGATGAGTTCCTCCGTGACGGCCGAGGTCACGCGCGTCGCCAGCCCCTGCCCGCGGTAGGCGGCGTCCGTGAACACGTTCCCGACGATGGCGATCCCCTGGTTCGGCGCCACGATGTGCGTCCCGGCGACCGAGGCCAACCGGTCGCCATCGAAGATCCCGTAGTAGATCGCCCGTTCGATCGATTCCGGCGAGTAGTGCGTCGGGCCGCCCTCGCTGCCGTAGAGGGCGTTGACCTTCCAGGCGTCGCGGCCCCGCATGCGCCGGACCTCCCCGTGGACGGCGCGGAAGGAGGCCGGCGTGACGGACATGCGCACCATGCTCAGCGTGTCGGTGACGTGGTAGGCGCGGCGCAGGGCGGGGATGTGCTCCGGCGCCGTGGTGGAAAGGTAGGAGCGACGTGGGCCGTGGTGGAGGGAGGCGATCGCCTCCACGCCGCTCGGCGCGCCGACGGTGACGGTCGTGGCGCCGAGGGCGAGCGCGTGCATCACCACGGCGACGCCGTCAGGCCCCTCGGCGATCCAGAACCGGGCCCACTCGAAGAGCCCCCACTCCAGGTGGCCGAGCGCGTAGGCGGCGAAGGGGCGGTCGTCGGCGAGGTGTCGCTCGATCTCGCGCCAGTCGCGGGACTCGCGCACGAGCACCTCGGAGGAAGCCCCCGCTGGCCCGGTCGCACGGCGTGCGAGGGTATCCGTCACGTCCGTCTCCCGCGTGGCGACGCGCAGCCAGCGCGCGCCTCGTCCCCAGCCCCCGTGGCCGCATCGTAATCGGCGCGTGCGCGGAGCGCAGCGCCGGCGTCAAGGTGCGGTGGAGGGCGGCCGGCGGCTGACGGGCGGGGGCCTTCGAAGTGCGCTGTGGGGGGAGGCCCGCTCCCTGCCTCCCGCGCAGCCAGGAAGCGGGGGCGGCGGCGCGCCCCGGCGCACGCCGAGGGGCGCGTGGTCGCCCGCCCCCAGCGCTTCGGCTAGCATCGCCACGTGAGCCCCAGCATCGATCCGTTCACGGCGATCGCGCCGTTCTACGACCTCGACTTCGAGGACTACGACGACGACGTCTCGTTCTACCGGAGCCTCGCCGAATACCACGGCGACGGCGTGCTGGAGTTTGGCTGCGGCACCGGGCGCGTCGCCGTCCCGCTGGCGGAGGCCGGCCTCCACGTCACCGGCGTGGACATCAACGCCGCCATGCTCGCCGTCGCGCGGGGCCGCCTGCGTCCCCCCGGCCGCGCACGGGGCGCGCCAACCGGTGGCCTCACGCTGCGCCGCGGCGACATGCGCACCGTCGATGTGAAGCGGCGCTTCGCCGTCGTCTCCGTGCCCCTGGGTGGGTTGCAGCACCTCGCGAGATCCGAGGACGTGGCAGCGGCGATCGCCAACGTCGCGCGCCACCTCGCGCCGGAGGGCGTCGCGGCGCTCGACGTGGAGGCGCCGCACCGCGACGACTTCGATCCGACGCCCCAACCGTTGGTGGAGCACTGGACGAAGCCGTGGGGGAACGGCGGGCAGGTCTCCAAGATCGTGGCGATCGAGGCCCATCCCGCCGAGGGCTACAAGGAGATCACCTGGCACTTCGACGTGGCGACACGCACCGGCGCGCTGCGGCGGGTCACGGCGATGTTCGACTTCCGCACAATCACGTTGCCGGAGCTCGCGCTGGCCGCACGCCTTGCCGGGCTGCGCGTGGTGGCTGCCTTCGGCGACTACGCCTTCACGCCGTACGACGACTTCTCGGAGCGCCTGGTGGTGCTGCTTCAGCACGCGGATGCGCCGCCGCCACCGTACGGGTTCGTGGTGACGCCGTGACGGGACGGGCGACCGTCGTCATCGCGTTGGACGCGATGGGCTCCGACCTGGGGCCCGGCGTGATGGTGGGCGGCGCGCTGCTCGCTGCGGCGGAGGGGTACGACGTCGCGCTCGTGGGGGACAAGGCGACCCTGCGCGCGGAGCTCGCTCGCCGTGGGCCGCCGTCGCCGCGGGTCACGATCGTCCACGCCCCGGATGTGGTCGAGATGGGCGACAAGGGTGCCGCCGGGGTGCGCTCGCACCGCGAGACCTCGATGTACATCGGCGCGGCGCTCCTGAAGGGGGGCGGCGCGCAAGCGCTGGTCTCGATGGGCAACACCGGCGCGATGATGGCGACCGCGCTGGTGGTGCTGGGCCGCCTGCGCGGCGTCGAGCGGCCCGCGCTGGGGGCGGTGCTGCCGGGCGGCGAGCACGGCGTGCTGCTCCTGGATGTCGGCGCGAACGCCGATGCGCGCGCGCCGCAGTTGGTGCAGTTCGCGCGCCTCGGCTCGGCCTACATGCGCGCGATCTACGGCATCGAGGCGCCGCGCGTCGCGTTGCTGTCGATCGGCGAGGAGCCGAGCAAGGGGTCGAGCCTGGTGCTGGAGGCGCACGGGCTGCTGGCCGCCGCGAAGGATCTGCGCTTCATCGGGAACATCGAGAGCCGCGACCTCGTCAGCGGGCACGCCGACGTCGTCGTCACGGACGGCTTCACTGGCAACATCGCGCTGAAGCTGGCGGAGGGGATCGTGCAGTTGCTCTTCGGCGCGCTGCGCGATGCCGCGCGCTCGTCGCTGCTCGGCCGCGTCGGTGGGGCGCTGCTGCTGCCGTCGCTACGAGGGCTGCGCGACCGGCTCGACTACCGCCAGTACGGCGCGGCGCCGCTGCTGGGGATCGACGGCGTCGTCCTCGTGGGGCACGGGCGCAGCGACGAACGCGCTGTCGCGAGCGCGATCCGCGCCGCACGCCGCGCCGTCGACCAGGGGATGCTCGCCGCCCTCGTGGCCTCCTCGGGGCCGGCGGACGGGACGGACGACGCGCCCGCACGCGTCGAGGGCTAGCGGGCCGCGTCTCCGCGCCAGCCTGGGCCACCGCAGGAGGCTAGTCCCACTTGCCCTTCGCGCGTCCGGCCCGTACGGCAGGCGACGGGGGCACCTCGGGCGTGGGGACGGCGGCGTCCTTGTCTGGCGCGGCCGGCTTCGCCGGCTGCGAAAGCACAATGGCGAGGATCACCCCGGTCACTCCAGCCAGCACGACATCGAGCATGGGCCCATACCTGCGCGTACCCCGACCTTGTGGAAGGATTATCGACAGGTCGGCGAGCGTTGATAACCCCGTGGTGGCCGCCGATCCCCTCGCGCGCCCTCCCGGCGCGCCTCCCGCGGAAGGTGGGCGGCTACCTCCGTGCGCCTCTAGGCTGAGTCGATGGAACCTCGCGAAGCGCGCCGGGGCCCCGTGGATCCTCCTCGGGGGGCTCGCGCTGGCCTCCCTCGTCGGCCTCGCGCTGCTCGCGGCGGGCGGCCTCGGCGGATCGGCGACGGCGCGAGGCGGAAGCGCCGCAGCGGTGCCGGCTCGCTAGGCGGACAGCGTCGAGGCGTGGTCTCGGTGAAGGCGCTGCCCGTCGCGGGGGACACCGACTGGCGGGGGATCTGGAGCGGGGACGTCAGGCGCGACACGCTGACCCTCTTCACCTGCGGCGGTGCCTTCGACGCGGCCACCCACGAGTACGTGAGCCGCATCGTCGTTCGCGCAGAGCGCGGCTAGCGCATCTCGCGGCCGTCCGTCGGCTAGTCGCGTTACCATCCCCTGACCCTGGAGGCGACTCTGGGGCCGGGGGCGGCTCCGACGGCCGCGGGCGAAAGAGCAGCGCAGTGCAGATCACCGTTCTCGCCGGGGGCATCGGCGCCGCGCGGCTCCTGGCAGGTCTTTGCGCGGTGACCGATCCCGCGCAGATCACCGCCATCTGTAACGTGGGCGACGACCTCCAATGGCAGGGACTGCACGTCTCGCCCGACATCGACTCCGTGCTGTACACGCTCGCGGGGGTCGAAGGGGACGGGGGGTGGGGGATCCGAGGCGACACCACCCGCACGCTGGAGGCGCTGCGCGGCCTCGGCGGCGACGCGTGGTTCACGATCGGGGACCTCGACCTCGCGACGCACCTGCGCCGCACGGCGATCCTGCGGGGCGGCGGCACGCTCGCGGAGGCGACGGCGGCGCTGGCCGCGGCGCGCGGCGTGCGCGTCACCGTGCTGCCGGTGACGAACGACCCGCACCCGACGATCGTGCGCACGGTCGAGGGCGACCTGCCGTTCCAGACGTACTTCGTGCAGCGTCGCGCGCAGGACATCGTCACCGGTTTCGCGTTCCCCGGCGTCGCGGACGCCCGGCCAGCGCCCGGTGTGATCGAGGCGATCGCGGGGTGTGACGCGCTCGTCATCGCTCCGAGCAATCCCTTCGTGTCGATCGCGCCGTTGCTCGACGTGCCGGGGGTGCGCGACGCGATCGCCCACACGCGCGCGCGGCGCGTGGCGATATCGCCGATCGTGCGGGGCGAGGCTGTGAAGGGCCCCGCTGCGGAGATGCTGCGCGCGCTGGGCCACGAGGTGTCGGCGACCGGCGTCGCCCGGCTCTACGCGGGGCTCATCGACACGTTCATCCTGGACGCGGTGGACGCGGCGCTGCTGCCGGAGGTGCGCGCGCTGGGCATGGACGGGTTGGCGTTCGACACGATGATGGTGGGCGAGGCCGGTCGCGCGCGCGTCGCGGCGTCGTTGCTCGCCGCGCTGTCGGCCTCGATGGCGTGAGCACGGCGATCGTCGTTGCGGTACAGCAGGCGGCGCGCGCCAAGAGCCGCCTGAGCGCCGACATCACCGATGACCTGCGCGAGGCGCTGGTACTGGCGATGCTGGACGATGTGCTGGCGGCGGCGCGCGCCGGGCACGCAGGCCTGCTGGTGGTGGTGAGCGCCGACCCCGCGTACGACGCGGTGGCGCGCGCACATGACGCCGAGGTGCTGCGCGACGCGGGCGAGGGCTATCGCGCCGCCGCCGCGTTCGCCGTCGCGCACCTCGCTGACCGCGTGGAGGCGGTGCTGATCCTTCCCGGCGATCTTCCGCAGGTGCGCCCCGCGGATATCGCGAGCGCGCTCGCCGCTATAGAGGCGAACGGCGTCCTGCTGGTGCCGCTGGAGGATGGCGGGACGGCCGCGCTGGGGCTGCGGCCGCTCGACGCGATCGCGCCGGCGTTCGGGCCGGACTCCGCCGCGCTGCACCGCGCGGCCGCGCAGGCTGCGGGCCTGCGCCTCGTCGAAGCGCGCTACGACTCGATGCGCGTGGACGTCGACACGCGCGCCGACCTCGACGCGGTGCGCGCGGGCGCCGGGCCGGCGACGCGTGCCGTACTCGCGCGACTGGGCGAGCGGTAGCGCGTCAGGAGCGCCCCTGTCTTCCGTCGGTGAACGGTCTTCCGTCGGTGAGCCGCGACGGCGCTACGCGAGCAGCGCCGATTCGAGGTGCTTGGCGAGGTCGCCCTTCGGGCGGAAGCCGACGACCTGCCCCTTGAGTTCGCCGCCCTTGAAGATCAGCAGCGTCGGGATCGAGCGGATGCCGTACTTCGCGGAAACGCCGGGGTTGTCGTCCGTGTTCAACTTCACGAACTTCACGCGGCCGTCGTAGTCGTTCGACAGCTCCTCCACGACCGGGGCGACCATGCGGCACGGGCCGCACCACGGCGCCCAGAAGTCCACGAGCACCGGCTGGTCATTCTGGAGCACGTCAGCCTCGAACGTTGCGTCCGAGGTGTCGATCGGGTGAGCCATCGGGTAATCCTTCCTGCGTCCAGTCGTCATCACAACACTGGGGCACAACACTGGGGCGGGGTGGGCCGGGTGGGAGCCGCAACCGTGCGAGCATACGTCAGCGCCGCACCGGCGCACCACGAGTCGCGTATCGGGTTGACGCGGGCGTTCCTGCGGAAGAAGATTCTCATACCCCCACCGGGTATGTCAAGTCAGGTCGGGACGGCTAGGATGTGCGCATGGTCGCCGACTCGAACGAGCAACTGGTCGCGCGTCTCCGCCGCATCGAGGGCCAGATCCGCGGCATCGCCCGGATGCTGGACGCCGACCGCACCTGCGAGGACG
>SHYQ01000064.1 GCA_009692765.1 Dehalococcoidia bacterium
TCCGCAACGTCGCGATCATCGCCCACGTCGACCACGGCAAGACGACGCTGGTCGACGCCATGCTGCGGCAGTCGGGCACCTTCTCCGCCCACGAGGCGGTCGTCGACCGCGTGATGGACTCCAACGACCTCGAGCGCGAGAAGGGGATCACCATCCTCGCGAAGAACGCCGCCGTGCGCCGCGGCGGCGTGAAGATCAACATCGTCGACACGCCCGGCCACGCCGACTTCGGCGGCGAGGTCGAGCGCGGCCTCACGATGGTCGACGGCGTTCTGCTGCTCGTCGACGCCTCCGAGGGGCCGCTGCCGCAGACGCGCTTCGTGCTGCGCAAGGCGCTGCAGCTCAAGCTGCCGGTGATCCTCGTCGTCAACAAGATCGACCGCGCCGACACGCGCATCACCGAGGTGGTGGACGAGACCTACGCGCTCTTCCTCGAGCTCGACGCCACGGACGCGCAGATCGACTTCCCGATCGTCTACACCAACGCGAAGGCCGGCACCGCCACGCTCGACCCGAACGTGCCGGGCACGAACCTCGACCCGCTGTTCGACGCGCTCGTCTCGTACATCCCCCCGCCCACCTTTGAGGAGGGCCACCCCTTCCAGGCGCTCGTCACCAACCTCGCCGCGTCGCCGTACGTCGGCCGCCTCGCGCTGTGCCGCGTGCACCAGGGGACGGTGCGCAAGAGCCAGACCGTGGCGTGGTGCCGCGTGGACGGCACCATCGAGCAGGTGAAGATCGCCGAGCTGTACGTGACGGAGGCGCTCGACCGCGTGCCCGCGGAGAGCGCCGGGCCGGGCGAGATCATCGCGATCGCTGGCATCCCCGAGATCACGATCGGCGAGACGCTGGCCGACGCCGCCGACCCGCGGCCGCTGCCGGTGATCCACGTCGATGAGCCGAGCATGTCGATGACAATCGGAATCAACAACTCGCCGCTGTCCGGACGCGACGGCGACAAGATGACCGGCCGCCTGCTGAAGAGCCGCTTCGACCAGGAGATCCTGGGCAACGTCTCGATCCGTGTCGAGCCGGCCGACCGGCCCGACACCTACACGGTCTACGGCCGCGGCGAGCTGCAGCTCGCGGTGCTGGTGGAGACGATGCGCCGCGAGGGCTTCGAGATGACGGTCGGCAAACCCGAGGTCGTCACGCGCCGCATCGACGGCCGCGTGCACGAGCCCGTCGAGCGGCTGGTCGTCGACGTGCCCGAGGAGCACATGGGCGCCGTGACGCGCATGCTCGCGCCTCGACGCGGGCGGATGCTGCAGACGGGCAACCACGGCGGCGGGCGCGTGCGTCTGGAGTACGACGTGCCGGCGCGCGGGCTGATCGGCTTCCACACGGAGTTCCTCACCGAGACGCGCGGGACCGGCCTGATGCACCACGTGTTCGAGGGCTATGAGCCGTGGTTCGGCGAGCTGCGCACCCGCACCAGCGGCTCGATCGTCGCCGACCGCGACGGCCCCGCGACCGCGTACGCCATCGTCGGCCTGCAGGAGCGCACGTCGCTCTTCATCTCCCCCGGCGACATGGTGTACGAGGGCATGATCGTCGGCGAGAACTCGCGCGGCGAGGACATGGACGTCAACGTCACCCGCGAGAAGAAGCTCACCAACATGCGCGCCGCCTCGGCGGACTCGACCTACCGGCTGACTCCCGCGCGCCGCCTGTCGCTGGAGGAGTCACTGGAGTTCATCCGCGGCGACGAGTGCGTGGAGGTGACGCCGAAGGCGGTGCGCCTGCGCAAGGTGATCCTCGCCAGCGGCGCGCGCGACAAGGCCGGCCGCCGCCGCGAGCCCGCGGGCGTCTAGCGATGCCCGCGGCGCGCTGCGAGTTCTGCACCGCCCACCCCGACCGCGAGTTCGCCGTCTCGAAGTGGCTCGACGACCCGGACGAGCGCGAGCGGCTGACGCTGTGGCTGTGCAACAAGCACCTCGCGCGCGTGACGAAGGCGGGCGCCAAGGGCTACGCCCACGACGGCCACTTCTTCAAGGCGGGGTTCTGGTAACGGCTGCCCGCTCGTTCGTCGAATGCACGATCACAGAGGACAGGCAAGACTCGTCGGGAGCCCGGGCACCCCGGGCGGGGGATCGGCCGCGTTGCCCGTTATCCCTCCAGGATCTTTGCCCAAACGAGATCCGGGTGCGCACTGAGGATTGTTGCGAACAACTTCGCGACGGCCTCGAGGTACTCGAATGATCCACCAAGGAGGTGCCCCGGCGTCGCTGTCGGTGTGGCAAACGGCGTCTTCCCGGCCTGGGGCCGATAGGTACCACTCCCTTGGTTGATGACGTAGGTGCACTTGCCGGTCGCGTGGTCGGGATCACGGACGAGGAACTCGCCGGCGTACTCCACCTGGGCGTCCTCCCACGGCTTGGTCTTGGGCGGGAAGTCTTGAAGTCGCAACGCCTTGGGCCAGCATGAAGTGCTTACTGTGGCCGTCCAAGACCTGCACAGAACCGGCCCCGCGCTGCTTCGCATACGTCTGCGGACACCACGAGACCCCTAGCAAGGGCGTGCCTGTCGGCGCGGGCAGCGCTCGACTGACGGGGAAGCTCCGGTCCTCGATAAAGAAATCCACCATGGTTCCGGCGGTGAACTGGGCGGTCGGAGTGGGCCCTGCGACGGACCCTTTGCAGATGGCCCCAACCGGTTGGTCGACCGTCCAGACGGCCACGAGAATCTGGGCGCCTCTAACCACGTAGTTGTATCGCTGCCACTCGCTCTTGGGGTTCAGAAGGCGATTGGCCTTGATCGAGTTCTGCAGCAGCCCCAGATCGAGTGGAGTAGCACGTGAATCGGCCCAGTTTGCGTTCCGCATCTGCGTGAATTCGTTCAACTTGTCCCCGGTGATGGTGGCGTCTTGTGATGTGCAGCCCCCGATGTAGTAGCGCCCGCCGAACGGCTCGGCGCACCGAAGCGACGATGGTGGGGTGCCGGTTCCGCCGCACAGGCAGCCGCCAATGAGCGCCGCCAGCGTGACTAGGGACAAGTACCCGACTCGGAACGAACGCCGGATCCGCGCGCGCTTGTTGCTTCGCGGGGGGGGCCGGTGGGTTGATCATCGTTCACTCCCGACAAGGTCTCGAGCGAGAGGCGGAGACTACCATCCTCACGCCAGCGGTACGAGGGTTCCGCCACCTACCCGCTGTACGACCACCCTGTGAACGTCGAGGTCAGCGGCTCGCCGGCGTTCTGCGGCGCGCCGTACAGCACGCGCGCGATCACCAGCACGTGGTCGCCCGCGTCGACGAACTCGTCCGCCTCGCATTCGAGGTAGGCGAGCGCGTCGTCGAGGATCGGGCAGCCGGGGGCGCGCTGCGACAGGCGGAAGTCCACGCCCTCGAGTTTGTCGATGTGGCGCGCTGCCGCCTCGTCGCTGCGCCCGCGCACCTTCGACGCATCGGCGGGCTGCACGAAGCGCGCCGCCAGCGCCATGCCGTTGCCCGACTGGTTCAGCAGGTTGACCGTGAACCAGCGGTGCCCGCGCAGCCGCGCGAGCGACGACGAGTCGCGCTCGAACGCCGCCGCGATCAGCCTCGGGCGGAACGACACTTGCATCACCCAGTCGGCGATCATCGCGTTCGGACGGCCGCCGTCTGCCGTGCCGATGACGTAGATACCGTAGGGCAGCTCGTGCATCGCCTCGCGGGTGTCGTCGTCCTCGGTGCGCTCGATCTTGCCGCCGTCGACCACGCTGTGCCCCCTCGCCCGCGCGCTCTGCCGCAACACGATACGGGCCCTCGAGGGTGCGCGGCACGCCATTGGCGACGGCGGGGCTACGATGGGCGCCGCGCCGCTCGGGCGCCGGAGGTGCACATGCGGCTGGGCGTCCTCGACCAGTCCCCCATCCGCGAGGGGGGTACCGCCGCGCAGGCGCTCGCCGAGAGCGCGCGCCTCGCGCAGCACGTCGAGGCGCTGGGGTACGCGCGCTTCTGGATCGCGGAGCACCACGGCACCGAGGGGCTGGCGAGCGCCGCGCCGGAGATCGTGATCGCGCACGTCGCCGCGCAGACCTCGACGATCCGCGTGGGCTCGGGCGGGGTGATGCTGACGCACTACGCGGCGCTGAAGGTGGCCGAGCAGTTCCGCACACTGGAAACGCTGTTCCCCGGCCGCATCGACCTCGGCGTCGGGCGCGCGCCGGGCAGCAACATGCGCTACGCGCAGGCGATGTCGCACGGCCCTGGCGCGCTGCCGCTGGAGGCCTACCCACAGCAGGTGGACGACCTCGTGCGCTACCTCGCCGACGCGATCGTGCCGACGCACCCGTTCGCGGACGTGCACGTCACGCCCGCGGGCGGCGCGATGCCCGAGGTGTGGTGCCTCGGCTCCTCGCTCGACAGCGCGCACACCGCGGGTGTGCTGGGGCTGCCGTTCTCCTTCGCGCAGTTCATCAACGGCGAGGACGGCCCGCGCGCCATCGCGGCGTACCGGCGCGCCTTCCGGCCCTCGACGTGGTGCGCGGAGCCGCGCGTCTCGGTGGGCGTCCACACGATCTGCGCGCCGACCGAGGAGGAGGCGGTGCGGCTGTCGTGGAGCCGCTACTGCATGCGCTTCCGCCACGGCCCCGTCCCCTCCGTAGAAACCGCGCTGGCGTTCGAGTACTCGCAGCCCGAGCGCGACTTCATCGCCTACGCGCGGTCGCGCGCGGCGATCGGCGACCCGCCGGGCGTGCGCACGCGCCTCGAGGCGATCGCCGAGGAGTTCACGGCCGACGAGCTGATCCTGCTCACGATCACCCACGACTTCGCCCACCGCCTGCGTTCCTACACGCTGGTCGCGGCGGCGTTCGGCCTCGATGCTGCGCCCGAGGCCCGCCCGGCAGCGCAGCAGGACTAGCGCGATGCCGCTGTCGCCCGGCCCACGAGCGCTGCGCGACCCGGTGCTGCTCGAGGAGTTGCGCGCGCACGCGCTGGACCTGCACGTGCGGCGGCTGACCTATCTCGCGGACGACGTGCGCGCCGAGAGCGGCCGGCGCATGCCGCGCTTCGACCCGCAAGACGCGGGCGTGCAGGCGCAAGACGCTGCTGCTCTTCGACGCATCGACGCGCAGCGAGTTCGCATCGCTCAACGCCGACGACGACGCCTCCGCCACGCTGCACGCCTGCGTCGACGCGGCCGGGCTGCCTCGGACGTCGCTCGTGGTGTGCCGGGAGATCCCCGCGCGCTACGTCGAGGCGCTGATCGCGCTGCTGGCGCAGCTGCGCTCGGTGGTGCTCCTCGGCGGCTCGGCGCGCCGCACGTGGTTCGAGGCTGGCCTCGAACGCCCCGGCCTCACGGTGTTCAACGTCGCGCAGCCGACGGACGACTACCCCGAGGCGTACGACAACATCGTGCGCGCGCTGCGCGAAGCGCATCGCCTCGGCGCGGAGTAGCGTGCCGTCGAGGTGGTGCGGGGCGGCCCATCCCCCTGCCCCCTTCCCGGCGCGGGAAGGGGGCTCTGAAACGGAGGGTGATGCGAGGTGGCTGCGCCC
>SHYQ01000065.1 GCA_009692765.1 Dehalococcoidia bacterium
CATGGCGATGGCGAAGCGCCACTACGGCGAGCACGAGGGCAAGCCGTTCTTCCAGGGCCTCGTCGACTACATCACGAGCGGCCCGATCATCGCCGCGGTGTTCGAGGGCACGAACGCCGTCGCCGCCGCGCGCCAGACGCTCGGCGCCACCCGCCCGACCGAGGCGGCACCCGGCACGATCCGCGGCGACCTGGGCGTGGAGATCGGCCGCAACCTCGTGCACGGCTCGGACGGCGTGGAGAGCGCACAGCGCGAGATCGGCATCTTCTTCGAAGGCCACCCCGTCCTCGACTGGACGCGCGACAGCGACAAGTGGGTGTACGCATAGCGCGCGAGCGCGTGGCGGCGCAGGCCCTCGACGGGTGGTGTGGCCCTCGAGGCGCTCACGGGCACGGCCCATCCACGCCCCCTCCCTGCGCGTGGGCCTCGAGATGCACACGAGCCACGGCCCATCCCCCTGCCCCCTTCCCTACGCGGGAAGGGGGTTCTTTTTCTAGTGGGGGCTGCGCCCCCACGGGCCCCTGCATCCCGACACGGGGGGGCCACAAGGTCCCGCCAGGCGGAGCGGAGCGACGCGGTCGCCAACTCCCCTTCCCGGAGGGAAGGGGGCCGGGGGGATGGGCGATCACAACTTCTGATCTCTGAACCCCCTTCCCGCGCAGGGAAGGGGGCAGGGGGATGGGCCGTGGCTCGTGTGCACCTCGAGGCCCACGCGACTCGGGTGGGCCGCCCGGCGCAAGCACCTCGAACGCCGGGCGTGCGCTACTGGATGCGCACGATCTCCTGCGCGCGGCTCCACAGGCCCTCGAGGTTGTAGTACGCGCGGCTCTCCAGCGAGAACAGATGGACGTAGACGCCGCTGCCCGCGTCCGCCATCACCCAGCCACTCTCGGGGTCGCCCTCGGCCTGGAGCTTGCCGCCGCGCGACCGCATCGCCTCGGCGAGCGCGTCGAGGATGGCGCCCGCCTGGCGCAGGTTGTCGGAGGTCGCGACGATGAAGTAGTCGGCGAAGGCGTTGAGTTGCGTGAGGTCGAGGAGCACCACGTCCGCCGCCTGGTGATCGACGAGCACGTCGACCAGCTCGTGGGCGAGGTCGGACGCGGTGACGTCGGACGGTTGGACGGCGGCGCGGGGCTCGAGCAGGACAGCCTCCTCAGACGTGTCGAGTCAGTATAGCGACCCCGTGCCCCGGCCTACACTGAGGGCGGAACGGGGTACCTCGATGGCCGAGCGGGTGCTGGTGGCGATGTCGGGCGGGGTGGACTCCGCCGTCGCCGCGGCGTTGCTGCACCGGCAGGGGTACGAGGTCATCGGCGTGACGATGCGCCTCTACACCGAGGCGGACGGCGCCGCGCTGCGCTCCGGGCGCACCTGCTGCGGCGTCGAGGACGTGGCCGACGCCCGCGCGGCCGCGCAGCGCATCGGCATCCCGCACTACGTGCTCAACCTCGAGCGGGAGTTCAACCGCGACGTGATCGACACGTTCGTGCAGGCGTACGCGCAGGGGCGGACGCCCAACCCCTGCCTCGCGTGCAACGAGAAGGTGAAGTTCTCCAGGTTGCTGGAGCGCGGGCTGGCGATGGGCGTCGACCGCCTCGCGACGGGGCACTACGCGCGCATCGATCAGGACGGCGACACGTATCGCCTGCACCGCGCCGTGGACGACGAGAAGGACCAGTCGTACGTGCTGTACCCGCTGGGGCAGGAGGCGCTGCGGCGCACGCTGTTTCCCCTCGGTGGACTGACGAAGCCGGAGACGCGCGCGATCGCGCGTGACCTCGGCCTGCCCGTCGCGGATAAGCCCGACAGCGTCGACATCTGCTTCATCCCCAGCCGCGACTACCGCGGCTTCGTCGCCGAGCGCGGCGTCGCCTCCACGCGCGGCGTCATCGAGGATCGCGAGGGACAGGCGATCGGGCAGCACGCGGGCATCGCGAACTACACCGTCGGCCAGCGTCGAGGGCTGCAGCTCGCGGCGACCACGCCGGAGCGGCGCTTCGTCACGGGCATCGACGCCGCGCGCAACGTCCTCGTCGTCGGCGACGAGCGCGACCTCGCGGTGCGCCGCGTGCAGGCGGACGCCGCGCGCTGGGTCGCGGATCCCCCCGCGCCCGACGAGGTGCTGGCGGCGCGGGTGCGCTACCACGCCGCGCCGGCCGCCGCGCGTGTCACCCTCCTCGAGGGTGAGCGCTTCGCCGTCGACTTCGCGGAGCCGGTGCGCGCCGCCGCGCCCGGGCAGGCCGTCGTGCTCTACCGCGGCACGGAGGTCGTCGGCGGCGGCACGATCGTCCGCGGCGAGGCGTAACGGAGCGGCCGACGGTCTGCGCCACGACTGGCGAGAGGGAAGCAGATCCCTCACCCCCGGCCCCTCTCCCGCAGAGCGGGAGAGGGGAGGAAGTAGCAGAGGGGGGATCGCCCATCCCCCCGGCCCCCTTCCCTTCGGGAAGGGGGAGTCCGCCTCGACGCTGCGCGCGAGGGATCGGAGAGCCCGTGTTGCGCGCCTTTCCGCGGGCGTGGGGGCACCGCCCCCACATCTCCTTCCCTTTCAGAACCCCCTTCCCGGGCAGGGAAGGGGGCAGGGGGATGGGTCGCGCTACTCAGTCCTCGCACGCTCGCGCGGTGTACGCCGGCCACGCCGCCCGCTAGCATGCTGGCGATAGGCGGTGGGGCATGACCCTCGAGCAACTGCGCGACATCGTCGTGATCGTGTACGGCGCCATGGGCGTCCTGCTCGTGCTCGCGCTGACGATCGCCGCATTCGGCGCGTGGTTCGCGATCCGGACGCTCACACGGGCGGTCGAGGGGCTCCTCGACGACCCCGTGCGGCCGGCGCTCGAGGAGATCCGCCGCACGGCGCAGAACGTCCGCGGCACGACCGAGTTCGTCGCCGACACCGCGGTGCACCCGCTCATCCGCGCGGTCGCCCTGGGGCGCGGGATCCGCCGCGGCTTGGCCACCGTCACCGGCATTCGCAACCGCAGGAAGTAGCCGCCCATGCGCGCCTCCATGCTGTTCTGGCTCGCCGCCGCCTCCGCCGCCGGATACGCCGCCGCCCGCCGCCTGATGGCGATGGACGAGGCTGCCCTCGGGGCGTTGCCCGAGCCCGTGCGCGGGCCCGCCTCGACGCTCCGGGAGCCCCTGCTGGGCGCGCGCGCGAGCGTCGCGAGCGGTTGGCGCGAGGGCGTGGAGGAGCGCGACGGCGCGCAGCGCGACCTGATCCGCGAATACGAGCGCCGCTCCGGGCACTCCTAGCGCCGGCCCTCGGACGCCGCGATCATCGGGGCATCCTCGACTGTCCCGAGTCCACGCCCGCCGGTAGACTGGTCGACGGAGAGGTGGCCGAGCGGTTGAAGGCGCTCGTCTCGAAAACGAGTAAACGCAAGTTTCGCGGGTTCGAATCCCGCCCTCTCCGCCACAGTCGCCGGCTCCGCCGCTGGCGCGCTCGATGCCACGGCCGCGTGGGGCCTCGGACGGAGAGCCGCCGCGGAGCGTCGCGGCCACCTCGCGGAGAGGTGCTGGAGTGGTTGAACAGGCTCGCCTGGAAAGCGTGTGACGGGCGTAAGCCCGTCCGTGGGTTCGAATCCCACCCTCTCCGCCAGCACGCCCTCGAAGGCCGCGCCGCGCGTCGGGCCGGTGCGTCGAGGCCATCCAGCATTCGAGGTGCGCACGGGGCACGGCCCATCCCCCTGCCCCCTTCCCTTCGCGGGAAGGGGGTTCTGAGAAAGATGTGGGGGCTGCGCCCCCACGCCCCCCGAGAACGCGCGCCGCGCATCGGGTTTATGCGCCCCACCTCGGTCGCCCGAGCGGCGCGGGCGAAGCCCCTCGAGCGGGTCGAAGACCCTCGAAGGCCCCTAAAGGCGCTCGGCTCGGACCACGATGCGGTCGGCGTACTCGAGGGTCTTCGCATCGAACGCACCGCCGCACGTGTACAGCGTGATCGTGTCCTTTGCGACCTTCCCGCTCCAGATCGCCAGCCAATCCGCGCCAGCCTGCAGCTGCTGCCGCGACACGACCCGGTAGCGCAGCGTCTGGCCGCGGTACTCCATCTCCACGATGTCGCCCTGCGATAGCAGGCTGAGTTGCGAGAACACGCCCTGGCCGCGGTACGCGACCTGCGCGTAGGGGATGTTGTACGCGTAGTCGACGTGGCCTGAGAAGATGGCGTTGCCGCCCCCGCCGGGCGCACCGCCGAAGCCGGGCCATTTGCTCATGTCGTACCAGACAATGTCAGCGGGCCCGGCCGGGTCCGGCATGACCGCGTCACGCTCCACCACGCGCGAGCCGACTCGCGCGTCGACGCCGATCGTGGGGATGCGCATGCGCGCGTAGTCCGTGCCGGGCGGCCAGCCGTACCGGTCGATGAGATCCTTCACCGACGTCACCACGCCGCCGGGGATCGGCGTCTCGCTAGGCGCCGCCGCCGCGCCGGATCCGCCCGTGGCGCCGGCGACGGCGGCAGCCGCCGCCGGTGAACTCGTGGGCCGCACGACGACCTCGGGCTTGCTCCCGCAGCCCCCCGCGGCCACGAGGAGGATGCAGCCGAGCGCGCCCAGGCGCACACCTCGAAGGATCTGCAGGCCGGCGCGCACGCGTGACATGGAACCGCCCTCCGGATGGCCATCGACAGCGACGCCGCGGTGGGACGACGACTACACCATATCGACCATATCGCCGCGCGCGCGAGCGGCCAACACTCAGGCGAGCGGCCGGCCGCCCGTGCGGGCTCGAATCGGGGGCGACCCGCCGAGACGGTCGCCGCTCCCCTTGTTATGATCATTGCGCGCGCTTCATACTTCGACAACGAACGCGAAGTACGGTGGGTTCGTTCCCAAGACAAGACGGGGCGATCCCCCGAACGGCGGAGCGTGTCATCCCAGGTAGCGGGGGCCGCGCGCGATTCGTGGACCACCAGGAACTCACTCCACATGGTCGACACGCCTCATCCCCTACCCAGTGACCGCGCGCTGCGGACGGCCCTGCCCCGGGTAGCGCAGGCACCGCCGCGACTGGGCCTCGGGCGCATCCGAGGCGCCGCGAGCGGGCTCACCTGGCGGCGTGGCCTCCTCGGTGGCGTGGCGCTCCTCGTCGTCGGCTTCGCCGCCGTCAAGGGGTACGAGCGCGTCCGCCCGGCGCCGGCGGCAGCGCCCGCCCTGCAGACCGTGGCCGTCGCGCGCCGCTCGATCGTCGAATCGGTCGCGCTGCCGGGGACGGCGACCAC
>SHYQ01000066.1 GCA_009692765.1 Dehalococcoidia bacterium
GACCGCGGCCCCGGTCGCGCCTCGACCGCCGCAGCGCGGCGCGCCGACCCCCGGCGGGCTGCGCTTCTCCGAGGAGATCCGCGACCTGCCGGCCGACGAGGACGAGGATGAGGACCGCGGACGGCCCCGCGGCCAGCGCGGCGGGCCCGCGCGGCGTCCGGCGCCGACCGCGCGGCCCACGCGCCGCGTGACGATCGACGAGTTCGACGAGGAGGAGATCGAGGCCGCCCTGCACGGCGGCGCCGATTTCCTGGATGACGACGATGCCCCCAACGAGGACGAAGCCTAACGCGCAGGTCCGCGCGCGGCACGTGCCGCAGCGCACCTGCGTCGCGTGCCGGCGCACGGGCGACCAGCGCACCTTCGTGCGCCTCGTCCGGACGGCGGACGGCGGCGTGGCGGTCGACGAGCGCGGGCGCGCGCCGGGGCGGGGCGCGTACCTCTGTCGCGCGGTTGCCTGCTGGGAGCGTGGGGCGAAGGGTGCGCTGAACGCCGCGCTGCGCGTCACCCTCAACGACACCGATCGTGCGGCGATCGCCGCGTACGGAGCACAGTTCTGGTCTGCGCCGCCTGAAGCGCGCGACGCCGGAGAGAGCGGGAACGCATGACGACCACCCCAAGCACACCGGCTGCCCAGAGCATCCACATCCCCCCGGCGATCGTGGTGGGTGACCTCGCCGCGCTGCTGGGCGTCACGCCGATCGACGTGATCAAAGAGCTGATGAAGAACGGCGTGATGGCCACGATCAACCAGGTCGTGGACTTCGACACCGCCGCCGTCGTCGCGACCGACCTCGGCTTCGCGCCGGAGGAGCACAGCTCCATCGCCGCCGCGACCTCGAACGCCGAGGGCGCCACGGACGCCCCGGCGGCGGACGCCGGCCGCGCCACCATGCGCATCACCGAGGCGGGCGCGCAGACGCGTCCCCCCGTGGTGACGGTGCTCGGCCACGTGGACCACGGCAAGACGACCCTGCTCGACGCGATCCGGCGCACGCACGTGGCGGCGGGCGAGGCTGGCGGCATCACGCAGCACATCGGCGCGTACCAGGCCACGGCGCCGGACGGCCGGCTCGTCACGTTCATCGACACCCCGGGCCACGCGGCGTTCTCGCAGATGCGCGCGCGCGGCGCGCGCATCACGGACGTCGCGATCGTCGTCGTCGCCGCGGACGACGGCGTGATGCAGCAGACGCGCGAGGCGATCGACCACGTGCGCGCGGCCGGCGTGCCGATGGTGATCGCGCTCAACAAGATCGACGCGCCCAACGCCAACCCCGACCGCGCGAAGCAGCAGCTGCTGGAGATCGGCCTCGTGCCGGAGGAGTTCGGCGGCGACCAGATCGTCGTACCGACCTCCGCGCTGCGCGGCGAGGGCATCGACACGCTGCTGGAGAACGTGCTGCTCGTCGCGGACCTGCAGGACCTGCGCGCCAACCCTGACCAGAACGCCGTGGGCGTGGTGATCGAGGCGAAGAGCGACCGCCATCGCGGCATCGTCGCGACGCTGCTCGTGCAGACCGGGACGCTCCACCAGGGAGACACCATCCTCGCGGGCCTGACCTCCGGCCGAGCGAAGGCGATGACCGACGCGACCGGCACGCGGCTGGAGAGCGCCGGCCCCTCGACGCCTGTCGAGGTGCTCGGGCTGAGCGAGGTGCCGCCCGCCGGGGAGCGCTTCGTCGTGCGCCCCGACGAGAAGACGGCGCGCGCCGAGGCCGACGCGCGCCGTCGCGCCCTGGAGGCCGGTGTGGAGACCACCGCCGCGGTGACGCTGGAGACGCTCTTCGGCGAGATCCACAAGGGCAACGTCGCTGACTTCAACCTCGTGCTGAAGGCGGACGTGCAGGGCTCCGTGGAGCCGCTCGTGCGCACGCTCGAGGACCTCTCGGTCTCCGAGGTGCGCGTGAAGGTGATCCACGCCTCCGTGGGCTCCGTCACCGAGTCGGACGTGCAGCTCGCGGCGGCCGCGAAGGCCGTCGTGATCGCGTTCAACACCTCGGCGGAGCAGGGCGCGCGGCGCTTGGCCGAGCAGGAGCGCGTGGAGATCCGCGAGTACAAGATCATCTACGAGATCGTGGAGGACGTGGAGAAGGCCGTCAGCGGCCTGCTCGAGCCGATCTACGAGGAGCGCCATGACGCGACGATCGAGGTGCGCCAGGTGTTCCGCGTCGGCCGCCGCAACGCCATCGCCGGCGCCTTCGTGCGCGAGGGCACCGTGACGCGCGGCGCGCGCGCGCGCGTCCGCCGCGGCGGCGTCGTGATCGCGGAGGGCGTGGTCGAGAGTCTCAAGCGCGTCGCCGACGACGCGCGCGAGGTGGTGGCCGGCCTCGAGTGCGGCATCCAGATCTCGAACTTCTCGGACTTCCAGGAGGGCGACGAGATCATCACCCATCACATGGAGCAGACGCGCTAGCGACCTTCGCGGAACGGACGCGCACGCGGGCGCCGAGGATCGTCGCGCACTGCACGAGCAGATGGAGCACAGCGCTGAGCCGCCGCACCGACAAAGTCGCTGACCTCGTGCAGGTCGTGCTCGCCGACCTCGTGCGGCTGCGCGCGAAGGACCCGGAGCTCGAGGCCGCGATCTTCTCGTTCGCCGGCGTCGAGGTCTCGCCCGACCTGAGCCACGCCAACGTGCGTGTGTCCGTCCTCGGCGACGACGAGGCGAAGCAGGCGGTCCTGCGCGCGCTGGTGCGCTGCGAGCCGTTCCTGCACCGCGAGATGGCGCGGGAGCTCCATATGCGCCGCGTCCCGCGCATGTCGTTCATCCTCGACGAATCGATCGAGGAGGCGGACCGTATGACGACGCTGATGCGCGCGGTCGCGCAGTCCGAGGGCCGCGAGTTCTAGCGGCCCCCGACGCCCGCCCTCTCCCGTGGCCCGCTGCCGAGGCGCGCCTGCCGCGCACCATTCCGCCGGGAGCGCGAGGGGCGCAGCCCCCTCGCACGACCTTCCCTTTCTGAACCCCTCCCGCGCCGGGAGGGGCAGGGGTGGGCCGCCCCGTCAGTCCTCGACACCTCGAGGGGGCCGCGCGCCGCTAACGGACGCTGTAAACGACCTGCACCTGCACCTGCACCTGCCACATCGGCTTCGGCGACGGGCCGTAGGAAGGCATCAACGGTTGCACGTGCACACTCTGCACCGCGCCCAGCGTCACGCCCGCGGCCGCGGTGCTGGCCTGCGCCATCGCGCGCGCCTGGGCCGTCGCCTGCCCCGCGGCCGCCGAGATCGCCGCGGCATCCGGCGGCGCACCGAGCTCGTCCTTGCCCGCCGAGTGCACGCTCGTCGCACCGTTGTCGAGGGCGGTCTGCAACGCCGTCGCCTGCTGCCCCTCGGACGTCGTGGTCACGCGCAGCGACGCGTTCGCCATGAAGCCCGGCGAGGGAACGGGGAACGGCGGAACGATCGCGGGGGCCACGCCCGTACCACCCGCGCTCCGCTCAAGCGGCAGGGCGTCGGGGGTCGCCGGCGTGGCGGGCTCCGTGGAGCCCGGCGGGGGAAGCGCCCTCGGCGTGGGCGTGGGCATCGGAATGGGGACCCCACCCATCGCCACCGGACCGCCGTAGGACGGGCCGACGTTGAAGTCGTCCTCCTCGATCGCCGCCGCGGGGATGCCGGCGGCGACCAGCGCGCGGCGCAGCGTGGCGATGCGCGCGCGGAGCGTCGCGACCGCCGCCTGTGCGCTGCCGCCGCTGACCTGTTCCTGCAACGAGACGAAGAGCATCCCGCCGGAGGACGCCGCTCCGGCCAGCTGCGCCACACCCGTCGCTGACAGCGACGGACCGAACGAGGCGGGCGGCGGAATGGCCACGCCCGGCCCGCCGAACCCGGGCCCGCTGCCCGGCGGCCCCGGCACGGGGGCCGGCCCGACCGGCGTCACCGGCGTCGAGAGATCGACGGGCGTCTGCGCCTAGGCGGGCGTCGCCGCGAGCCACACCGCGCCCGCCAGCGCCACCGCCAGCACGCCCGCACCAGCCTCCGCCATCGCGTCGTGTCCATCACCTGCCCCTTCGCGCGCACCGGGATCCGGACGCCGATCAAGCGTACGTCGATACCGCTGTAACGCCGCGCGCGGGACGAGCGTTTGCCGCCGCCGCCCGGCGGGTTGCGGCCCGCCCCGGCGCGTGCGGCAATGACGAGCATGCGAGGCTTCCTGAACATCGACAAGCCGGCGGGGATGACCTCGTTCGACGTGGTGCGCTGGGTGCGCCGCGCCGCCCGCACGAAGCGCGTCGGGCACGGCGGTACCCTCGACCCCGCAGCCACGGGCGTCCTGCCGGTCGCGGTCGGCGAGGCCACGCGCTTCGTCGACGAGCTCCTGGGCACCGGCAAGCGCTACCGCGCCGAGGTGCTGCTGGGCCGCGAGACCGACACCTACGACCTGGACGGCGAGATCCTCGCGCAGCGCGACGCCTCCGCCATTACGCGCGTGGAGATCGAGGGGGCGCTGGCCCCGTTCCTCGGCACGATCATGCAGGTGCCACCCGCCTACAGCGCGATCAAGCGCGACGGGGTCCCCGCTTACCGCGCCGCGCGTCGCGGCGAGCCGCTCGCGCTCGCGGCGCGCCCGGTCGCCGTCTACGCGGTCGACATCCTCGCGGTGGTCCTCGGGGTCGAGGCGCGGGTGACGCTGGACGTGGCGTGCGGCAGCGGCTTCTACGTGCGCTCGCTGGCGCACGACCTGGGCGCGGCGCTGGGCGTCGGCGGGACGCTGGCGGCGCTGCGGCGCACGCGCGTCGGCCCGTTCGCGATCGAGGAGGCGACACCCCTCGACCGCGCCTGCGCGCTGCTCGAAGCCGGCGCGACCCAGCACCTGCTGCACGCGCCGGACGTGGTGCTGACGCGCCTCCCGGCGGTGATCGTCGGCGAGTATGAGGAGGCGCGGGTCCGCCGGGGCCTCGACCTGGCGGTGGAGGCGCGCGCGGGGTTCTCGTGGCCCCCCGAAGGCCCGTCGGGCGTCCTCGGCGGCGCCTCCGGGGCCGCCGAGGACGCCCGACGGGCGCGGTGCTACGGGCTCGCTGGGGAGCTCGTAGCGGTGCTGGAGGCGCGACCGGGGGGCTCGGCGGCGGCCGCCG
>SHYQ01000067.1 GCA_009692765.1 Dehalococcoidia bacterium
AGGCTGTACGGGCTGATCTCGTGCTGCATCTGGTACTCGAGGTATTGCGGCGCCGCACCCAGCGCGATCAGGCGATCGCGCGCGGCGTGGCTGCGCTCGATCGCCACCAGCGGGTCGGCGACGCCGTGCTGCACCAGCAGCGGTAGATCGCCCACGTGCGCGGCGTCGGCGTGCTCCACCGCCTCGTCCGGGAGCGACGTGGAGAGCGCCGCTACCCCCGCGAAGCGGCGCGGCTCCGCGAGCCCGAGGCGGTAGGCGAGCGTGCCGCCCTGCGAGAAGCCGAGCAGGGCGACGCGCGCCGGGTCGCCGCCGTAGTGGGGCACCGCCTCCGCGATGAACGCGTGCAACCGGGCGGCGACGCGCTCGAACTCGGCGCTGCTGCGCGGCGCCTCGCCGTCGCGCTGGAACCAGGTGTACCCGAGCACGCCGGGCTGCACGAGGAACTCCGCCTGCGGGCAGATCATGAGCAGCCGCCCGGCGGCGATGAAGGTGGCGAGCTCCAGCAGATCCTGCGCGTGCGCGCCGTGCCCGTGGATCGCCACCAGCGCCGGCTGCGGGCCCGCGGTGCCAGGATGCCAGACGGTGTGCGCCACGTTCATGCCGGCAGGATAGCGCCCCGCTGCAGCTCGGCGCCCAGGCGTAGACCCATACCCACCGGGTAGGGGTCTGTGGTATGCTGCGGCCCGAGGAGGCTCACCATGCCCCAGCTCACGCTCTACGCCCCGGACATCACCTGCGACCACTGCATCGCCACTATCTCCCGCGCGGTCGGCGCCGTGGAGGGCGCGCGCTTCCTCGCCGGCGACCCGCAGACGCGGGCGTTCGCTGTCGAGGTGGGCAGCGGCGCGGCGCTCGACCGCGTCGCGGCGGCGCTCGCCGCCGAGGGCTACCCGCTCGGCGAGGCGCCTCCGCCCGGGGTGCCCGCGCCCGGGGCGCACCAGGCGCAGGGCGCGCACACGGGGCCGTTCCGTCCCGACTACCTGAAGGTCGAGCGCACCGCCGCGGGCGCGGAGATCACCTACTCCTGCCCGTGCGGCAGCACCACCGAGGTGTTCCACCTCGACCGCGCGCAGCCGGACCAGGCGCCGCACTCCTGCTGCGGGCACCACCTGCTGGTCGGCGCGAACGCTGCGGAGCGGCTGCGCACCCGTCTCGGCGACCGCTACGCCATCGACGTGCAGACGCTGACGATGCCATGGGGGCAGCCGGTGGAGACCGCTATGGCGGGCGAGTGGCAGTAGGGGGCGCGCCGGTGGACAGCGACACGCAGACCGAAGTGCTGAAGCGGCTCGCCTACATCGAGGGACACCTCGCGGGTATCCGCCGCATGATCGAGCATGACACCTACTGCGTCGACGTGCTGAAGCAGACGTACGCCGTGCGGCGCTCGATCGAGAAGATGGAGGCGAAGATGCTCGACGGCCACCTGCACCACTGCCTGCTCGACGCGATCCGCGAGGGACGCTCCGAGCAGTCGTTCGACGAGCTCGTCGAGCTCTACCGCATCGCCAACAAGTGAACACGGCACACCCACCGGCCCGTGCCCGGCACGGACACGCCGCCGCGGAGACGAGGAAGCGACGATGACGACCGGGACGGAGCGCCCCGCCGGCGCCGGGAGCGCGCCGCTCGAACAGCTGCGCTTCGACGTGCGCGGCATGACCTGCGCCTCCTGCGTGCGCCGCGTGGAGCGCGCGCTGAGCGGCGTGGCGGGCGTGGCCTCCGCGTCGGTGAACCTGGCGACGGAGCAGGCCAGTATCGCGGCCGCGGCCGGCCTCGACGTGCAGGCGCTGCGCGCCGCTGTTGATCGCGCCGGCTACGAGTTGAGGCTGCCCAACGCCGGGGAGGATGAGGACGAGGCGCGCGACGCGTTGCAGCGGGAGCGGCACGCGGAGCTGCGGCGGTTGGCGCACCGCACCTGGTTCGCGCTGGGCGCCTCGGTGATCCCGATCTCGTGGATGGCGATCGAGCAGATCGGCGGCGGCGCGTTCGGCTGGATGTGGGTGCACGAGACGCCAATGGGGGTGGTGCATCCGCTGCTGTTCCTGGTGGCGCTGCCGGTGCAGTTCTGGTCCGGCTGGCAGTTCTACGCGGGGGCGTGGAAGGTGGGGCGGCACGGCTCCAGCGACATGAATACGCTGATCGCCGCCGGCACCACCGCCGCCTTCGGTTACTCCGTGGTCGCCACGTTCTGGCCGCAGCTCTTCCGCACGATCGACGGGCTGGAGCCGGGCGTCTTCTACGACACCTCCACCGCGATCATCGGCCTGGTGCTGCTCGGGCGGCTCCTGGAGGCGCGCGCGAAGGGGCAGACCTCGGAGGCGGTGCGCGCGCTAATCGCGCTGCGCCCGCGGACGGCACGCGTCTGGGAGGACGGCCAGGAGTTCGAGATCCCCGTGCGCGCGGTGCAGGCCGGCGACCTGGTGATCGTGCGCCCCAGAGAGCAGCTCCCCGTCGACGGCGAGGTCGTCGAGGGCACCTCGGCCGTGGACGAGTCGATGCTCACCGGGGAGTCCGCGCCGGTTGAGAAGCACCCCGGCGACGCCGTCTTCGGGGCGACCGTGAACGCCACTGGCCTGCTGCGCGTGCGCGCGACGGCGGTGGGCGCGAATTCGGCGCTGGCGCGCATCATCCGCCTGGTCGAGCAGGCGCAGGGATCGAAGGCGCCGATCCAGGCGCTGGCGGACCGCATCTCGGCGGTCTTCGTGCCGGTGGTGATCGCGCTCGCGCTGGCGACGCTCGCCGCGTGGTGGGCGTTCGGGCCTTCGCCGACGTTCACGCTCGGCATCCTCAACGCGGTCAGCGTACTGATCATCGCCTGCCCCTGCGCGCTGGGGCTGGCGACGCCCACGGCGATCATGGTGGGCATTGGCCACGCCGCACGGCAGGGCGTGCTGATCCGCGACGCGCACGCGCTCGAGGTGGCGCGCCGCATCGACATCGTCGTTCTCGACAAGACCGGCACGATCACCGAGGGCCGCCCGGAGCTGACGCGCATCGCGCTCGCCGCGGGGGCACCGATGGACGCGGACGCGCTGCTGCGCCTTGTGGCGTCGGCGGAGCGCGGCTCGGAGCACCCCTACGCCGTGGCGATGGCGCGCGCGGCGGAAGAGCGCGGCCTCGCGCTCGACTGGCCGCTGACGTTCAAGGCGGTGCCCGGCCACGGGGTGGAGGCGACGGTGGCGCTCGACGGCGCCACGAGGGCGCTGCTGATCGGCAACGCCGACCTGATGGCGGCGCACGGCGTCGATCTCGCCGCCGCCGCCGGCTCCCGCCTCGCCTTCGAGGCGGCGCAGGCGGCACAGCAGGGCGCGACGGCGATCCTCGTGGCCGTGGACGGCGCCCCCGCCGGCATGATCGCGGTCGCCGACCGCGTACGCGCCTCGGCGGCGGACGGCGTGGCGCTGCTGCGGGTGCGCGGCGTGCAGGTGGTGATGCTCACCGGCGACGGCGAGGCGACGGCGCGCGCCGTGGCGCGGCTGGTGGGCATCGATCAGGTCGAGGCGAACGTCAAGCCGGAGCAGAAGGTGGCGGTGGTGCAGGCGTTGCAGCGTCAGGGCCGCGTGGTGGCGATGGTGGGCGACGGCATCAACGACGCCCCCGCGCTGGCGGCGGCGGACGTTGGCATCGCCATCGGTGGCGGCACCGACGTGGCGATGGAGACCGCGCCCGTCACGCTGATGCGCGCCGACCTCGCCGGCGTCGCGCAGGCGATCGCGATCAGCCGCGCGACGATGCGCACGATGTGGCAGAACCTCGGCTGGGCCTTCGGCTACAACATCGCGCTGATCCCGGTGGCTGCGGGGGCGGGCTACCTGCTGTTCGAGGTGCTGCTGGACGGCGCCGCGGTGCCGTGGGCGTTGCGGCCAGTGTTCGGCGCGCGCGGCTTCCTCAACCCGATCGTCGCCGCCGCGGCGATGGCGGTCTCCAGTGTGAGCGTGATGACCAACAGTCTGCGCCTGCGACGCGCGCGCCTCGACTAGAGCGCGCCGCGCTCGGCGAACCAGCGATTGCGCGCGGCAGGCCATTCGCCCTCCAGCAGCGTCATGAAGTGGGCGTCGACGTACTCGCCGTGCTCGAAGGCGTGGTGGCGCAGCATCGTGCGGATCGCCTCGGTGCCGACACCCCGGCTCCGAGCGTCCGGTTCGCCGATGAAGATGTCCACGCTGGCGTCCCAGGCGTATTCCTCCCCGGCGTAGCGGTGCCCGTACTGGATCTCGCCCACCGGCCGTCCGTTCCACTCGACCACGAAGCGCCAGCAGGGGTTCACGTCGGGCTCGAGGTACTCCGCGCGACAGTCGTCCAGCGACGCGGGCGGGTCGCCGTAGAACGCGACGACCTCTGGATCGGACAGCCAGCGCAGCAGATCGGGAACGTCCGCGTCCGCCACCGGCCGCAGCAGCACGTCGTGCGGACCGATGATCGGCGAATGGTCGCCGGGACGCGGGGTCTCGTGCGTGCGCATCAGTCAGCACACCGCTCTCGCGCCCGCCGACTGCCGGGGCGCGCTAGATGTACTGAGCACGGACATTGGTGACACAGGAGACCGTAGGTAGACCGCCGAGCGCCGTGTGCGTGAGGCGCTGAGGGCAGGTGCCCTCGATGCAGGCGGGGGGCGCCCACCCCTGCCCCTCCCGGCGCGGGAGGGGTTCTGATTCTTGTGGGGGCTACGCCCCCACTGGCCCCCGACTGCGAGACGGGGGATCGTGTTCGGCTTGTTCCCGCGCCTTGCGTAGCCGGAGCCCAGTTGGTGGTGCAACCCCCAACTCATGCATCCCCCTTCCCGCGCAGGGAAGGGGGCAGGGGGATGGGCTGCGCCGCTCTCTCACCCCCCGCGGCGCCGGCCGCGCTACAGGTAGATCGCCCGGGGCGCGCCGCCGCCGGCGGCGATGGCGTCCCCGTTGATCGGGCGCGCCAGCGGCGAGGCGAGGAACACCGCGACCGCCGCGATCTCGCTGGCGTCGATCAGATGGCGGATCGAGTTGCCCTCCGCCATCTGCCGCTCGATCTCCTCGGCGGTGACCCCGGCGGCGGCCGCGCGGCGGGCGACGACGCCGGCCGTGGCCTCGGTG
>SHYQ01000011.1 GCA_009692765.1 Dehalococcoidia bacterium
CGGTGCTCAGGGCTCGGTTCACGGTGCCGACCCCGGCGGGCGAGCGTCGCGGGCGGCCACGCGGGTGCGTGCTACGATTCCCGCCGCTTCGCGACGAGTCGCGGCGGAGGAGGGGGATCGTTGCTCCAGCCACGCCGCCACGACGATCTGCATCTCTACAACAGCCTCACGCGCCGGATCGAGCCGTTCACCCCCGTCGTCGATCGAGTCGCGTCCATGTACGTCTGCGGCATCACCCCCTACGACGTCGGGCACCTGGGGCACGCGCTGGTGGCGGTCATCTTCGACACGCTGCGGCGCTGGCTGGAGTTCAACGCGTACGAGGTGCGCCACATCCAGAACATCACCGACATCGATGACGACATGGTGCGGAAGTCGCACGAGCTCGGGATGAGCATCGCCGCGCTCACCGATCGCAACCAGGCGATCTACGTCGGCGAGATGGATGCGCTCAACGTCCAGCGCCCGTTCGCCTACCCGCGAGTCTCGGAGACCGTCCCCGAGATCATCGCCATCGTGCAAACGCTCATCGCCCGCGGCTTCGCCTACCAGGTCGGCGAGCATGTGTTCTTCGATGTCGCGCGGACGCCCGCGTTCGGCACGCTAGCCGGGGTCAGCGGGCAGGCGCTGCTGGACTTCCGCAGCGACTCGATGCCCGCGGAGCCCGCGGAGCTGAAGCGTCACCCACTCGACTTCCTGGTCTGGCAGCCCTGCGCCGATGCCGGTGCGATGTTCGAGTCCCCGTGGGGGCTCGGCCGTCCCGGCTGGCACATCGAGTGCTCGGCGATGGCGCTTAAGGCGCTCGGCCCGCGCATCGACATCCACGGTGGCGGCAAGGATCTCCGCTACCCGCACCACGACTCCGAGATCGTGCAGTCGGAGTCGGCGACCGGCGAGTCGCCGTGCGTGCAGATCTGGATGCACAACGGCACCATGCGCCTGGACGGCGTGAAGATGTCGAAGTCGCTGGGCAACCTGGTGAACGTCGATGAGCTGTTCGCGCAGGGGCACACCTCGAACGCGATCCGCCTCCAGATGCTCGCGACGCGCTACTGCGAGGATCGCGATTTCGATGCGGGCGAGCTCGACCGCTGGGAGCAGTCCGCGCGGCTGCTGGAGCGCGCGGCCGCCGCGCGCGGTGGCGCGCCGGACGGGCTGCGTGTCCAGTCGCGACGCGTGACATTCCAGGACGCGATGGACGACGATCTGGACACGCCGCGCGCGATCGGCGTGCTCCTCGACATCGCGCGGGAGTTGGAGGCCGGCACGCTCGCCGGTGACACCGGCACCGCCACGCTGATCGAGCTGGGCGGCGTGTTGGGTCTGCGCCTGCGCGCTGAGTGACGGCGTTCGCCGGTTCGCGTGCGCGGCGGCCAGCGCTTGGCGGGCGGACGCCGGACGGGGGCGCTGATCGGTTGTGGCGCGGCGGCCGATAGCGACGGCGTGCGCGGGCGCGTCGCAGCGAGCGTTCTCATACTGGCGGCGTGGCACGCGATGCGCGGCTCTTCCGGCTCTCACGCGAACACCACCATGGGCTGGTGATGGCGTTGCGCGTGCAGCGTGAGCTGCCCGCGGCGACCGACCGCGACATCGGCGCGCTGTCGAGCGACCTGCTCCAGTTCTGGGACGCCGCGCTGCTCGCCCACTGCGATGTGGAGGACGAGGCGCGGCTGGCGCGGCTGGCGGCGGCCGGTGACGCCGGCCTCGCCAGCGCGGGGCGACTCCAGCGCGACCATCGCGCGCTGCTCTCGTTGGTCGCGGCGTTGCGCATGGAGCGTGCGGCGACCGCGCCTCGCGGCACGCTCGTGCGCTTCGCGGAGACGCTGGCGACGCACATCCGCTGGGAGGAGCGCGAGTTGTTCGACGCGGTGCAGGGGTGGTTCAGCACGCAGGACCTGGACGCGGTCGGTGCGCTGCTCACCGCGCGCCTGCCCTCCGTGCCCGTCCCCGCGCCGACGGCGCAGTCGCCCTAGGGCCTTCGGGCGCATCGAGCAACGTGGGCTGAGCGATCGAGGACTGACGGCGCGGCCCACCCCCGGCCCTCTCCCGCTTCGCGGGAGAGGGGAGACCGAAAGGAGCAGAAGGATCGCCCAGCCCCCAACCCGCTTCCCAGCGGGAAGCGGGTTGGGGGCTGGGCGTTGCGCGCGAAGCGGGGGATGGCGGCGTCGCGTGTTCCCGTGAGGCGTCGCGCAGCGACGGGCTCGTGAATCCCTGACGGAAGGGGGGGCCGCGCCGTCAGTCCGCGACGGGGCCTTGAGGCTGCGCGACGCTAGGCCTTCGGCGGCTCGCCCGAGGGGCGCTGCGCCAGCGTCCCGTCAGCGGCGGCCGCGTCGCGCGCCTCCACGTCGCCGCTGCCCGCGTCGCGACCGATCTCCTCGCGGGCGGCGTCGATGATGGGACGCAGCAGCGGCGGCACGATGCGGTCGGTGGCGATGCGCGCACCGGCGCCCGCGACGCGCCGCAGCTCCGCGTCATACTCCTTCGCGAAGTCGGCGGCCTGCGCGGCCGCGCGCCCCAGGTGCGGGCGGGCGGCCTCCGCGGCGGCGCGCGCTCGCGCCAGCGCGCGCTCCGCCTCCGGCCGGGCGTTCGCGGCGATGTGGCGCGCGAGGCGTCCAAGGATGCCGCCGACGCGCACCGCCGCTGCCTCCATGTCGGCCTGCCGGCCACGCGGCGCGTCCGGTGTCGCGTCGGCTGGCGTCGCGGCGGGTGGTGTGGCGTCCTCTGGGGTCGTGGTGCCGGTGTTGGTCATGCGGGTGCGTCCGTCCCTCGGGTGCATGCGTGAGTCTACGCGCCCCGGGGCCGGTCGCCCGCGCGCAGCGCGCGCCAGCGCTCAATGATCTGATCGTCGTGGTCGAAGGCGAGCGGCGGGAGCGCGTCCGGCGCGAAGAGGCCCACCTCGATCGCCTCATCGCCGGCGCGCGGCTCGCCGCCGACGATCGTGCCGGCGTAGGCGACGAAGATCACCTGCTCGCCCGGCGCGCTGTACACGCCGAGCAGCCCGTCGAGGCGCGCGGCCACACCGGTCTCTTCGCGGACCTCGCGCAGCGCGGCCGCTTCGACGACCTCGCCAGCGTCCACGAAGCCGGAGGGGAACGCCCAGAGCCCCAAGCGCGGTTGGTGGTTGCGCCGCACCAGGAGGATGCGCCCGGCCGCGTCGGCGAGCACCACCCCGACGCCCACCTTCGGGTCGCGGTACCAGACGTACCCGCACGCGGCGTCGGTGCAGCGCGCAGGCGCCTCCGTGGCCGCGAAGGGCCGCCCGCAGCGCGGGCAGAAGCGGGGTGGCTCCGGCAGTGCCATGCCGCGCGCTACGTGAAGAGCACGACGCGCCGGTACCGCTCCAGGTAGCGGCCGTCCGGCTCGCGCCAGAACGCGCGCACGCGTTCGATGAACGCCTCGTCCGAGGGGAACTGGCTCGGATGCGCCAGCAGCGTGGCGATCTTGAGGTCGACGATGTCGCTGATATCGACGTCGAAGTTAGGCTCGTTCGCGCCCCAGAGGTAGAGCTCGCGCACCTTGTGCGGGCTCAGGCCGGCCTCCAGGTGCTCGGGGAAGTTCAGGCGGTCGCGCGCCGCGGGGTACACCGCGTCCACGGTGGCGAGGCCGGTGACGCGGTGGTCGCTGTGGTTGACGAAGACGTTGCGGATGATCACCGGCTCGGGGTCGTGCGTGTAGACCGCGTACGGCTGGAACTCGCGGATCTCGCGCACGATGGCGCCGAGCAGCGCGCGCGAGTGGACGAGCTCGCCGTCGGTGAAGCCGAGGAAGCGGACGCCCTCCACACCGACGAGCGCGCCGGCCGCGCGCTGCTCTTCCTGCCGAATCGCGACGAGGCGCTCCGGGGTAAGCGTGGGGTCGTCGGAGCCCTTCGAGCCGTCGGTCACGACGACGTAGCGCACCTCCCACCCTGCGCGGGCCAGCAGCGCGGCCACCCCCGCTGCGCCGAAGTCCGCGTCGTCCGGGTGGGCGGCAAACACCATCGCGCGACGCTGCTCGCCGGCGGCCTCATCGGGCTCGCCGGGGCGCTCCTGCCCGAACAGATCCTCGAGCGATGGGGCCACCGGTACCTCCACGCCCATGCGGGGTCATCGTAACGGGGCTGCACGCGCGCGGCGCGCGGTCGAGGTGCCCGCGGGGCGGTGCGCCCATCGACGTGCGTGCGGGGGGCGTTCGCGGTGCTCACGGGGCACGGCCCACCCCCTGCCCCCTCCCTGCGCGGGAGGGGTTCTGAGATCAGAAGGTTGACGCGAGGGGGCTGCGCCTCTCGCGCTCCCGGCGGAACGGCGCGCGGTAGGCGCGCCTCGCGCGAGCGATCCGGGCGGGCGCCCACCGCGCACATTCCGCCGAGGTGTGGGGCCGTAGCCCCCACGATATCTTCGGTCTCCCCTCTCCCGCGTCGCGGGAGAGGGGCCGGGGGTGAGGTTCCGCTCTCAGCCGTTCAGGGGGGATGCGCTGACGAGAGCGCGCCGCCGACGCCTGCCTGGAGCCCCCCGAAGGAGCCTTGACGGAGACGCGTTCGGAACAGAACATATGTGTGTTGCGTGCAAGCGGGGGCGAGTGCGCGGCTACAGACGCATCGGCGCGGCCAGGGGGTCGCGCCACGGAGGTGAAGCATGGCGGACGAACTCTCGGAGAAGCAGCGGGGGATCCTCGAGTTCCTCGACACGTTCATCGGTGAGCATGACTACCCACCGTCCATCCGTGACATCCAGGTCGGGTGCGGCATCTCCTCCACCTCGGTCGTGGACTACAACCTCAAGCGGTTGGAGGAGAAGGGATACATCCGGCGTGACCGGGAGGTCTCCCGGGCGATCGAGCTGCTGAACGGGCAGGGCGAGCGCCGCCGGCGCACGATCTCCGTCCCGGTGCTCGGTCGCATCGCCGCGGGCATCCCGATCCCGGCGCACCCCGACACGATGGCGCCGGAGGAGATCATCGAGCTGACGGAGGAGCAGACGCGCGGGCGGGGGAACCTCTTCGCGCTGCGCGTTCAGGGCACCTCCATGATCGACGCGCTGATCAACGACGGCGACATCGTCGTGCTCGAACCGCGCCAGACCGCGGATCCGGGTGAGATGGTCGCCGCGTGGATCGAGGATCGCGGGGAGACGACGCTGAAGCGCTACTACCCGGAGGGCGCGCGCGTCCGGCTTCAGCCGATGAACTCGACGATGGAGCCGATCTACGAGGACGCGCGCAACGTGCGTGTGCAGGGCCGCGTCGTCGTGACGATCCGTTCGACCTAGGCCCGGGGGTGCAGCGCGCCCTCTCCCCGCCCCGGTACCACTCGGGCGGCTCGCGGGCGTAGGCTAGGCCCGATGACGGTAATCGAGGCGCCCCCGCTGCTCTCCGTGCGCCACCTGCGCGCGACCTATCGCGTGGCGGATGGCGTGATCCCCGCCGTGCGCGATGTCTCCTTCGACCTCCACGCCGGCGAGGTGCTGGCGCTGGTCGGCGAGTCCGCCGCCGGCAAGACCTCCGTGGCGCACGCGATCCTCGGGCTGCTGCCGGCGCAGGCCAGCGTCGAGGGTGAGGTGCGGCTGCGCGGCGCGGCGCTGGAGGGCGAGGAGCTGCGCCGCGCGCGCGGCGAGCAGATCTCGGTGATCTTCCAGGACGCGCTTGCATCGTTGACGCCCACGCTCACGGTGGGTGAGCAGGTCGCGGAGATGTTCCGTGTGCACCGCGCCCTGGACGCCCGCGCGGCGCGGGCGGCGGCTGTCGAGGCGCTGCGCGTGGTGCTGCCGGACGCCGAGCGCGTCGCCGCGGCATTCCCGTTTCAGTTGTCAGGCGGCATGGCGCAGCGCGTGATGATCGCCATGGCCACGGCGCTGCGCCCGGCGATGGTGATCGCGGACGAGGCGACGGCGAGCCTCGATCCCGGCGTGCGCCTCGATACGCTCGCGCGCCTCGAGGCGCTGCGCGACGGGGGAACGGCGATCCTGCTGATCACGCACGACTTCGGCGTCGTCGCGCGGCTCGCGGATCGCGTCGCGGTGATGTACGCCGGGGCGATCGTGGAGACCGGCGACGTGCGCACGATCTTCCGCAGGCCGCGGCATCCGTACACCTATGGCCTGTTGGAGAGCATCCCGTCGCTGGAGCATCCGGGGCCGATCACGTCGATGCGCGGTCAGCCGCCGGACCTCGCGAAGCTGGGCGCGGAGTGCCCCTTCCTGGAGCGCTGCCCGAAGGCGGTCTCGCAGTGTCGCGTGGACCCCGCGCCCGCGCTGCTCGCGGCCGACACCGGCGTCGAGGGACACACGGTCGCCTGCTACAACCCGGTGGCGATCGACCGCCGCCCCGCCTGAGGGTCTTCGAGGGTCTTTGACCCTTTCGTGCGCTGTCGCGCCTCCCATGGGGCGGTCGAAGGTAGGGTCGAGCGCGGTGCTCCCGGGGGACGCCGCCCGTCCCGGGGAGGCGCGCGGTCGAGGCACGCCGGCGCCAGAGGCGAGGGAGCCGGGTCGGGCAGGCGGGTCAGGCAGCCGGGTCGGGAGGCCCCCTTCCCACGAGGGAAGGGGGTTGGGGGATGGGAGCAATCCCTGCTCTCACTCCCCTCTCCCGCGGAGCGGGAGAGGGGCCGGGGGTGAGGGTTCCGCCCTCTCCTCCAGGGGCGCAGGGTATGGGCCGTGTCCGCGGGCGCCTCGAGGCTCGTCGTGGCTCAGCTACCGCGCGCGTGCGCCGCGCGGCGCCAGCTCGGCGAGGCGCACGACCAGCAGCTCCAGCGCCAGCGCCTCCGCCAGGCGGCCCGTCTTCACCGCGTAGTCGCTGCCCTCCACGGCGCGCAGCGCGGCCTCCGAGGCGCCGCGCCCGGCGGCGCGCGCCTGCCGCGTGAGTTTCTCCAGGGGGTAGCCGCGCGCGCCGGTGGCCTGCGCGATCGCGTCCGCGGAAGCGCGCGCCTCGATCAGCTCGCCGGCGCGCACCATCTGCCGGAGCTGCCGCGCGATCAGCGCGAAGATGTGGGACGGCGTCTCGGAGCCGTCCTCGAGCATGCGCCGCAGGAAGCGCAGGCCGTCGGCTGCGCGGCCCTCCACGACCGCGTCGACGAGGTCGAAGATGCGCTCCTCGCGCGCCTGGGGCGTGAGTAGCCGCACGTCGTCGACGGTGATCGCGCGGTCGCCCGCGTACGCGGCCAGCTTGTCGAGTTCGCTCGCGAGCATGCGCAGGTTCGCGCCGACGAGGTCGGTCAGCGCCTCCAGCGCGCGCGGCTCGATGGCGACGTGGCGCGCGACGGCGCGATCTTGGAGCCAGCGCGTCACCTCGCTCGGGCCGCCGCGCGCCCAGGTCTTCAGCGCGGGGAACCCGGTGACGGTGACGTTCGTGAGCGCGCGCAGGGCAGCGAGCAGCGGCGAGCGCCCGACGCCCGCGGTGCGGTCGTCGCGCTTCGGCGGCGGCTCCAGCAGCACGACGTGGTTCGTCTCCGGCAGCGCGGGCAGGAAGTCGAGGAAGGGTTGCCACGCCTCCGCCACACCACGACGCGCGCCGAGGGCGGTGAGCAGCCCCTCGACGATCACGAGGCGCGCCGGCGCGAGGAACGGCAGCGCGGCGGCGTGCTGCACGAGCGTCTGCGGGGTGAGCCCGCGCGCGGCGAGCACCGTGGTGTTCGTGGCGAGCGAGCCCTCCGTGTCGATCGCGGCACGCAGCGCCTGCACCGCCTCGGCGGCGCGGAACTCGTCGTCCCCGTGGATCACGTGCAGCACGTTGCTCCCTGCGCCCGCGCTGAAGCGCATCGGGCGGCTAGTCGATCTCCAACTGCCAGCCGAACCACGCGGCGAGGGTCGTCACCGCGCAGATCGCCGCGCCCGGCCACACGAGCGCCGATACGAGCGTCGCGAGTGGTGCGGTCAGCGGTGCGTCGACTGCGGCCGGCGCGGTCGACGCCTGGAACGCCGCCCACGCGACCGCGAGGAGGATCCCGGGCAGCGGGAGCCAGCGCGGGAAGCGCGGATCCTGATCGTCGACAAGGGCGTGGCGCAGCAGTTCGCGCGGCGTCACCGGCTCCTGCTGCTGTCCGCCCCCGCGCGACTCACTCATGCGCGCATCGTACCCGCCGTGCCCTCGACGCGCCGCGCGAACGCCTCGTACGTCGCGCGACGCCGGCGCGCCCGTGCGGGGGATCGTACCGGCGCGTCTCGTCAGGCACGTTCGGGCGCGGCCCACCCCCCGGCCCCTCCCGGCGGCGGGAGCTCGGAACCCTCACCCCCAGCCCCTCTCCCGCTTCGCAGGAGAGGGGAGCCAGAGAGCGGAAGAGATGCGAGGGGGCTGCGCCCCTCGCGCTCCCGGCGGAACGGCGCTCGGTAGGCGCGCCTCGGAATCCGCGGCGGGCGGGGCCGCACGTCAGAACCCTCGCCCACGAAGTGGGAGCGGGCAGGCTGAGGGCGCACCACGCAGCGCGCCTCCGAGGAGCGGGGGCCCGTGGGGGCGCAGCCCCCACAAGAAGAAGAACCCCTTCCCGCGCAGGGAAGGGGGCAGGGGGATGGGCCGCGCCACACGGCACCTCGACTGCCCCGACTCCGCCGCGGTGGCGCGCGCCACGCCGTCGCACCGGGGGTTGCGCGCGCTACGGGAACAGGTCGAGCGGCTGCTCGCGCACGATCTCAGCGGCGGCGCCCTCGCCGGCCTCGTACGCGTAGCCGCGCACGATCGCGGCCGGGATCGCGTCGAGCTTGCCCATCACCATCTCCGCGGCGCCGGCGATCTCGTCGGCGACGCAGATCAGCGTGACGCGCAGCACGTGCCCGTCGAGGTCCGTCATGCCGATGTAGTCGCGCATCGGCTTCATCCCCGCGATGCCGATCGCCACGTTCGTCTGGCCGAGTCGCCACGGCCGCCCGAAGGTATCCGTCATCACGACCGCCACCTCGATGCCGGTGCGCGCGCGGATCGCGTCGCGGATGCCGCGGCACGAGGCGTCGGGGTCGAGCGGCAGCAGGCACACGAGGTCCATGCCGCCGACGTTGGAGGCGTCCACCCCGGAGTTCGCCATCTTCAGGCCGTGCCGTGTCTCCGTGATCAGCACGGGGCCGGCCTGGCGGATGATCCGCTTCGACTCGCGCAGCACCGCCTCGACGAGGCGCGGATCCTTGTCGCTCCACGTCGCGTAGGCGAGCGCGAACGGGCTCGGCACGAAATCGTCCAGGGGGTACACGCGCCCCTCGGACTTCGAGACGATCCGCTGCGTCACGACCACGATGTCGCCCGCCGCGATCGGGGTCCCCTGCGCCGCCGCCGCCTCCACGATCTGTCGCGCGAGGTCGTCGCCCGCCGCGACCATGGGCATCCCGGTGACGCCGATCACGCGGAACTCGGGGGCCATGCGCTGCTCCTGCCGTGGTCGTCCAGGCTGGCCGTCGAGGCTAGTGGTCGAGGCCGGCGATGCGCACGCCGGCGTGGGTCTTGTGGCGGCCGTTGATGCCGACCAGCAGCAGCGTAATGCCCTCCACAAAGCGCGAGAAGCGCAGCGGGCCGGCGTCCACCCCGCGCACGCCGGCGATCTCGTCCGCGAGCGCGATCACGATCTCCTTCGCCGCCGCGTCGCCGCCGGTGACGAGCACGTCGGCGTCAACGCCGGCGTCCGGGTCGAGCAGCACCTCGGCCGAGAGGTTGTGGAACGCGCCCACCACGCGCGCGCCGTCCCCGAGGATCGCCGCCGCTTCCTCAGCCGCGGAGCCGTCGGGCACCTCCACGGGGCGCGGGCCGCGGTCGAACACCATGGGCACTACGGCGTCGACGACGATCTTGCCTGCGAGGACGTCCCGCAGCCCCTCGAGTGTGGCGCGGTGCGCCGCGTACGGCACCACGAGGATCACGATGTCCGCCTCGGTCGCCGCGCCGTCGTTGCCGCCGCCCTCGATGTTCGCCCGGCCCGGGTGCGTGAGCGCCAGGGCCGTCGCCAGTTCGCGGCCGGCCTCCTCGCCGCGCGCCGCGTCGCGGCTGCCGAGGATGACGCGGTGCCCCGCGAGCGCGAAGCGGGTGGCGAGGCCTCGCCCCTCCGGGCCGGTCCCGCCGATGAGTGCGATGGTGTGTGGCATGGGTGCCCTCCGCTGCGGCCACGGTGCGGTCCCCGTGCGGGCCATAGAATGCGTGCGAGCGGCGGCCGCCGCCGCGCGACATGGTCGCAGTCACAGCGCAGTGATGCCAGCGCCGATCGGCCGCGGGCCAGCGTGGGGAGGCGTCCGATGACCACCAGCGCCCCCCCGGCGATCCGGGTGGACGGGCTGATCCACCTCTATGGCGCGGCGGCGGGGGACGTGCTCGCCCTCGACGGGGTCGACCTGCGCATCCGCGCGGGGGAGTTCGTTGCGCTCGTGGGGCCGTCGGGCTGCGGCAAGACGACGCTGCTGCGGGCGGTGGCAGGGCTCCTGAAACCGGCCGCGGGCACCGTCACCGTCTTCGGCGGATCGGCGCAGGCGGCGCAGGCGGCGCATACGCTCGGCCTAGTCACGCAGGAGCCCGGCCTGCTGCCGTGGCGCAGCGTGGAGGCGAACGTGCGGCTGTCGCTGGAGATCACCGGCGCCGCGGCGGACGTACCGGCGCTCCTCGAACGCGTGGGCATCGCTCGGTTCGCGCGACACCGGCCGGGCGAGCTGTCGGGCGGGATGCGGCAGCGCGTCGCGCTGGCGCGCGCGCTGGCGCACGGGCCGCGGCTGCTGCTCATGGATGAGCCGTTCGGCGCGCTCGACGAGCTCTCGCGCGAGGCGATCCGGCTGGAGCTGGCGTTGCTGTGGGAGCGGGAGCGCCCGGCGGTGCTCTTTGTCACCCATGCCGTGCGCGAGGCCGTGCTGCTGTCCGACCGCGTCGTCGTCATGAGCGGATCGCCCGGCCGCATCGTCGAGGAGATCGCGGTCGACCTCCCGCGCCCGCGCGCGGAGGCGATCGACTCGACGCCGCCGTTCATCGCGCTCGTCGATCGCGTGCGGACGGCGCTGCGCGCCGATGCGCGCGCTCCCGCACCGGCGGCACCGGGGCGCACGTGACCTCGGCCTCACCGCGCGATGTCACGGCGCTGCCCGAGGCGATCGCGCTCGATCGCCCGCGCGCAGGGCGCCGCTCACTGACGTGGCTGGTGCCCCCGGCGGTCTTCGCGGTGATCCTCGGTGCGTGGGAGACGGCCGTGCGCGCGCTGGAGGTGAAGGCGTACCTCCTGCCGCCCCCCTCCGCGGTCGCGCGCGCGTTGCTGGAGGAGCCCGGGCGCTTCGCGGTCGCGGCCGCCGTGTCGCTGGAGGCCGCGCTGGGGGGACTGGCGATCGCGACGCTGACCGCGTTCGCGCTCGCCGCTGTGATGGCGCACTCGCGCCCGCTCGAACGTGCGCTGTATCCGCCGGCGCTGCTGCTGAAGGTCACGCCGATCGTCGCGGTGTACCCGCTGCTCACGATCTGGTTCGGCTTCGGCATGTGGCCGAAGATGTTGGTCGTCGCGCTGATCACCTTCTTTCCGACGCTGGTGAACGCGCTCGTCGGGCTGCGCAGCGTGAACCAGAGTGCGCTGGACTTCCTGCACGCACTGCACGCCTCACGGTCGCAGGTGTTCTGGCGGCTCCGGGTGCCGTCGTCGCTGCCGTACCTGTTCGCGGCGCTGCGCATCAGCGTGCCGCTGGCGCTGATCGGTGCGGTAGTCGCCGAGTTCCTGTCGGGCGCGTCCGGCATGGGGCAGGTGATCTTGATCGCGAACGGGGACTTCGACACGGCGGTCCTCTTCGGCGCCGTGTTCGTCCTCGGGGCGCTGGGGGTATCGCTCACGGCGCTCGTCTCGTATCTTGAGCGCCGCGTGCTGGACTGGCACGAGTCCTCGAGGGGCGTGTAGCGCCCGCGCGGATCGCGCGGATGCACCCCCCGGCCATGTTTCGCGTGTAGCGCCCGTACGCAGTTGCGGATGCACGCACCGGAATCCCGGGGTGTGCTTCCATGTCCTTTCCCATGTCTTGGGCTCGACTGTCCTGGGTGCGCCCGCTGGTCGCACCGCTGCGTCTGCACGACCAGCACGTAGCGCTCTTGATCCTCGCGTGCGCGGCGCTGTGGCTCGGCGCCGGCTGCTCCGCGGGATCGACAGCGCCCCCGGCCGGCACCTCGACCGCCGCGCCACGCGAGGCACCGACGCCACCCGTCGCGCGGCTGACGTTCATGGCCGGCTTCCGCCCGCAGGCCAACCTCCCCTTCGTCGCCGCGTACGTTGCGAAGGAGCGCGGCTTCTTCGCGGAGGAGCAGCTCGACGTCGACATCCAGCACGCGTCGGGTGCGGACGAGCACCTCAAGCTGCTGCTCGAGGGGCGCGTGCAGTTCGTCACCGGCACGGCGGCGCAGGCGCTCCGCCGTGCCCACGAGGGGCTGCCGACGGTGGCGGTGGCGCTGTTCGGGCAGCGCGGCGATCAGGGGTTCGTGGTGCGCGCCGACTCGAACATCAAGGTGCCGGCCGACTTCAAGGGGCGCACCGTCGGATTCAAGTCAGGCGTCGTGCCGGCGGAGTTTGACGCGCTGCTGAAGACCGCGGGTCTCGGTCGCCGCGACGTCAGGCTGGTCGCGGTCGGCTTCGACCCGCGCGAGTTCATCGACGGCAAGGTCGAGGTGTACCCCGTCTTTCTGGACAACGAGCCCGACCTGATCCGCAAGGCCGGCCTGCCGATCCGGGTGATCGACCCGCAGGACCACGGCGTGCCGACGCTCGGCCTCACCTACCTCGCGCACCGCGACACGCTGACGAAAGACCGGCGCCTCGTGGAGCGCTTCCTGCGCGCCACGCTGCGCGGGGTGCGCTGGACGCAGGAGCACCCCGACGAGGCCGTGGAGATCACGCTGAAGTACGCGCCCGGCGCGGACCGCGCCCACCAGCGCTTCCTGCTGGGCGTCGACCTGGAGAACGCCGCGCGCGCCGACGGCATCGGCCGTGGGAGCGCGGCGCAGTGGCAGGGTCTGGCGGACCTGCTCACGACCTACGGCGTGCTGTCCGGGAAAGCCGACGCCTCGAAGGCGTGGGACGGCACGATCGTGGACGAGCTCTATCGCGCGAACAAGATCCGTTAGGGCACGCGCGGCATCGATCCCCGGGGGACGCGCGCCCCGAGGCGCTACGGCAGCACGACGGCGCGCACGGTCAGCACCCTGCTGTCCACGCGCAACTCCAGCTCCCACTTGCCGGGGCCCAGCGGCCGGCCGGGCGCGTACCCCACCCAGAACCGCCCGGAGTCGCCGGCCGTCCACGCCACGGGGGGCGAGGTGTAGACGCGCTGGTTGTCGCGGAACACCAGCCAGTCGAGGCGCTGCACGGCCTCGAAGCCGGTGAAGTCGAAGAACACCAGGAACTGCTGCGCCCCCGTCGCGGAGGGGGTCTGCGGTGTCGCGTCCGGCGCGGCCGCGGAGCCATCCGCGAAGTTCGACACT
Source organism: Dehalococcoidia bacterium (assembly GCA_009692765.1). Taxonomy (GTDB): domain Bacteria; phylum Chloroflexota; class Dehalococcoidia; order UBA2979; family UBA2979; genus SHYQ01. The sequence continues at coordinate 13,372 of SHYQ01000011.1, forward strand.
CTGGCCTCGCGCGGCTCGACACCGATCAGCGCCGTCGCCTGCGCGCGCAGCACAGTGCCCGCCCAGACCTCCAGCCGCCAGCGTCCGCGCGGCAGCCCCGCGGCGCCGGGCACGGTGATGCGATCGCCGGCCATGCCGAACCCGCGCCCGTCCCAGCGATACGAGGAGGAAAGCGAGTCTTGCAGCACGTCGTCGAGGAACCACCGCTCCTCCACGATGCTGCCCGCGGGCACGCCGAGCAGGACGTATTCGTAGTAGAGGGCGGGCTTCCCCGCGGCGAACCCGATGTTGTAGTCGAAGATGTCGCGGTTGCCCTGCGCCTCGATCGCGTTCTCGCCGAAGGCGGGGCGGCTGATCCACATGCCGTCGTTGGGCAGCGGGCGCGCCGTTCCCGGCACGTTGCCGGTCAGGTGCGGCGAGGCGTTGTAGCGCGCAGCGGGATCGGCGCGGCGCGCGCGCTCGATCGCATCGAGGGCGCGGTCCAGTGGGCGCACCTGCGCCACCTGCCCCGCGGGCACGTAGCGCTCCTGTGCGAGCATCCCCACCAGCGCGCCCGCCTGGTTGAACGCGCCGCCGCCCGCCGCGCCGTACGGGAGGCGAGCGTCCGTCTTCAGCCACGTCCGGCCGGTCACACCGGCGACGCCGCGCACGCCAGTGACTGTCGCTTTCGAGATCGAGATCGCCTGTGTACGGCCACCCGCCTCCGGCGCGCCGGGGAACCCGAAGAGGCGCAAGGCGAGGCCAGCGCTCGCCGCGCGCGCGTCACCGAGGATCGCCGCAGGCAGATTGAACTTCCCCGCCGACAGCGACGACTGCCCCGCGTCGCGGACCACGCGCAGCACCGCCACATCGATCGCCGGGTCGGCCGTGACGAGCTCGGCCTCGAACTCCGCGGTGGGGCCCTCGCCGCCCTTGCGATCCGTCGCGATGACGATGGTGCTGTACGCGGCGGTACCGTCGGCCCGAAACGGCTGCACGACGGCGTAGGAGGTGAGGATCAGGCGGTTCGTCGCGTCCACGATCACGCCCGAGCCGGCGCGGAACACGGTGGCGGGCGCCGGTGCGCGGCCCGCCTCGATCGCTAGCACCTGCACGATCGCGGGCGCGAGTTGCGCGTCGGCGAGCGCGCGGCCCTGCACGCCGCTGGCCGCAGCGCGCGCCGGCGAGATGATCGGCGTGGGCGAGGACGTGACCGCGCGGCGGGAGAGGCGCTTCGCCTCGTCGGCACCGGGGATCACCTTCGCGATGCGCTCACAGCCCGCCAGCGCGATGGCGAGGAGCAGGATCGTCCCTGCGAGCAGCCGGTGAGATCGTCGTGTCGCCATCCCGGCCACGCTACCGCCTGTCTCAGGAACCGGCTAGCCGCCCCGCGGAACGGCCAAACGAGGCCACACGCGCCTCGTTACACTCGGTGCACCCGCGGTGAGCCTCCCGTGCCCCACCCCACGGGTGCGATGGTGGGCATTTGTTAGCACTCGTTTGATGACTCGCTCGTGCGGCGTTGACTCATAGCCATCATGATCAAGTCCTGATCGACTCAGCGGGCGCTGGCCCGGCTTCGGAGGTATGCGATGAACGAACGACGTTGGACGACGCCACTGCTCCTCGGCGTGGTCGTAGTGCTCTCGATGCTGGTGGGTGGCCTGGTGGCCACCCGCTCCGCCGGGCACACGGTGGCTCCGGCGGCGGCGGCCCGGGCCGACGCGACGACGCTGAGCCCGATCGCGGCGTTCGCAGCGACTCCAGGCATCGCCGACGTGGTCGACCGCTCGAAGCCGTCCGCCGTGCTGATCACGGGCACCAACAGCAGCGGCTCTGGCCTCGTCGTCGACAAAGAAGGCAACATTGTCACCAACTACCACGTCGTGGAGGGGCAGACGACGCTGAAGGTCACGCTGGCGGACGGTACGGCGAGCGTGGCCAGGGTGCTGGGCACCGACCCCGGTACCGACCTGGCCGTGATCAAGGCGGTGTTCCTGCCGGAGAAGCTCGTCCCGGCGAAGCTCGGTGACTCCGACCTGATGCGCCCGGGTGACGCGGTGTTCGCGATCGGGAGCCCGTTCGATCAGCCGTTCACGGTGACCTCCGGGATCATCAGCGCCATCGGGCGGACGACGCAGTCGTCGTTCACCGGGCGCTCGATCCGCGACGTGCTCCAGATCGATGCGGCGGTGAACCCGGGCAACTCCGGCGGGCCGCTGTTCAACCTCGATGGCGAAGTGGTCGGCATCAACTCCTCGATCGAGAACCCCAGCGGCCGCTTCTTCGTGGGGCTCGGGTTCGCCATCCCCTCCAACGCCGTGAAGCGCTTCCTCCCCGCGCTGATCGCCGGGCAGGAGATCAAGCACCCGCAGCTCGGCGTGAGCGTGCTCGCGCTGGACGCCGTGATCGCGGGCGACCTCGGCATCACCACGGAGCGGGGTGTGTACGTCACCACCGTGCAGCCGGCGTCGGCCGCGGCGCGCGCGGGCATCGTGGCGTCAGGTGGAGTCATTCGAGGCACGCGTACGCCCACGAAGGGCGGCGACGTGATCACCTCGATCAACGGTCAGCCGGTAATGAACTTCCGCGACCTGGCGCGCGCGATCGACACCGCGGACGTGGGCAGCGCCGTGCGCATCGTCGTCGAGCGCAACGGGCAGCAACTGACACTGAGCGCGACGCTCCAGCCGTGGGACATGACCGCCCGCTAGCGCGTCCCGGCTTGGCCTGTGCGGCGCCGCCCCGGTCATCCACCGGGGCCGCGCTGTGTCCGGCGCACGCGTGCGTCTCGATCACCCTTGCGCCCTTGCGCCCGCACGGTAGCACCGACGACCGAGCTCGACCGCTGGTGCTACGGCGGCGGCAGCGCCAGCGCGCGTCCGGCGACTACGAGCCATGCGTGTGTCGCGGCGCGTGACAGCGCCTGATTCACGCTGCCCAGGAGATCGCGGTACGTGCGGCCGAGCGCATACTCCGGCACGAGGCCGCTCCCAACCTCGTCGCTGACGACGATCGTCGGCGCGGCACGCTCGGCGGCACGCGCGACGATCGCGCCCGCCTCCGCGAGCAGCGCCGCCTCCAGGGCCGCGACGGCGGCGGCGGTGGGCTGCTCGCCCAGGGCGAGCAGCCGGTTCGCCACCCAGCCTGACAGGGAGTCGACGAGCAGGCACTCGCCGCGCGGGGCCGCTAGCACCGCCAGCGCCAGCGTGGCCGGCGCTTCCAGGGTGTGCCAGGCCTCCGGGCGGCGCGTGGCGTGACGGTCGACGCGCGCCAGCATCTCCTCGTCGCGCGCCTCCAGCGTGGCGACGTAGATCACCGGTGCGGCCTGGCCGCGGGCCAGCGCCTCGGCGAATTCGCTCTTGCCGCTGCGCGAGCCGCCCGTGACGAAGAGCAGGTCGCCCACTAGGTGCCACCGATCGTCTGCGCGATCACTGTGCGCTCATCGCGCGATCACCGTGCGATCACATCGGTAGCGCGGAAAGCGTCGACGCGATCCACCCGTGCGCCGCCGCGGCCACCAGCGCCATCCACACCGCCACCTGCGCCACCTCGATCGCCGCGCCGAACACGTCGCCGGTCACGCCGTCCAGCAGACGCGTGGCGGCGCCCGCGAGGATCACCGCGGCGACCGCGGCCGTCGCGAGCAGTACGAGGCCCGGCAGGCCGAACAGCCCCAGCGCGGCGCCCACCGCGATCGCGCTCGCGAGCGGCGCGGCCACCGGCCACATGCCCTGCGCCAGCGCGTGACCGAGGCCGCGCGGGCGCGCCGGCCGGAAGAGCACGCCCACGGGCACCACCGTCCACCGCGCGAGCGCCGGCGCGATCAGCAGCCCCGCGGTGCGTACCGGCGGCGGCAGCGTGGCGAGCGCGGCCCACTCCGCGAGCAGCACGAGCAGCAGCGCCATGACGCCGGCGGGGCCGGTGTTCCCCTCGCTCATCACGCCCAGGCGCGCCGCGCGGTCGCCCTGGATCGCCATGCCGTCGGCGGTGTCGGCGACGCCGTCCAGGTGCAGGCCGCCGGAGATCAGGGCGAGCAGCGCGACCAGCAACGCGGCGGCCGGGGCGGGCGGCAGCAGCCACGACAGCGCGCGGTCCGCCAGCACCAGCACGCCCCCGATGATCAGGCCGATCAGCGGGTACCACCCCAGCGCCTCGGCGAACACGCGATCCTCGTAGGAGCGTACGCGCCGGAGATGCAGCGGCGTGAGGAACTCGAAGGCGATGAGCGCGCCGCCCAGGATGCCCAGGACGCGCGCGAGCGATCGCACCTCAGGCCTCCGGCTCGACGACGTTCGCGGAGGCCGTCACGCCGGCCTCCGCGAACGTCGCCATCTCGTCGAGCAGGCGGCAGGCGGCGACGCACAGCGAGATACCGAGCGCGGCACCGGTGCCTTCACCCAGGCGCATCCCGAGGTCCAGCAGCGGCTCCAGCCCGAGGTGGTCGAGCGCGGCGCGATGCCCCGGCTCCGGCGAACGGTGCGCCGCGATCATGAACGCGCGCGCGCCCGGCGCCAGAGCGTCAGCGATCAGCGCGGCCGCGGTGGAGATCACGCCGTCCAGCACCACGGGCACGCGCGCGGCGGCGGCGGCGAGGTAGACGCCCGCGAGCACGCCGATCTCGAAGCCACCGACCGCGGCCAGGATGCCCGCGCCGTCACGTGCGTCCAGGGCGTGCAGCGCCAGCGCGTGTGTGACCGTGCTCACCTTCGTCTCGAACGCGGCGTCGTCGATGCCGGTGCCGCGCCCGGTGATCGCGCGCGGCGGCACGTCCGTGATCGCGGCGACGATCGCGGCCGCGGCGGTGGAGTTGCCGATGCCCATCTCCCCGCCGGCGACGATGTCGACGCCGGCGTCTGCGCGCTCCGCCTCGAACAGCGCGATGCCCTCGGCGATGGCCTGGCCGGCAAGGGCACGCGTCATCGCCGGCTGGCGTGTCATGTCGCGCGTGCCGGGGCCGAGGCGCAGACGCAGCAGCCGCGCGTCGTGCGGGGTCTCGCCGGCGACGCCCGCGTCGACGATGCGCACGCGAGCGCCCGCGTGCTCGGCGAGCACGTTGATCGCCGAGCCCCCCGCGAGGAAGTTCGTCACCATCTGCGCGGTCACCTCGGCGGGGTACGCCGACACCCCCCGCGCCGCGACGCCATGATCCGCCGCCGCCACGACGATCAGCCGCCGGTCGAGGCGCGGGCGCGGCCGCGCGGTGATCCCGGCGATGCGCGTCGCCAGCGCCTCCAGGCGGCCAAGCGAGCCGGGCGGCTTCGTCAGGCTGTCCTGCCGCCGGTCGGCCGCCGCGGCGGCGTCCGGGTCGGGCGTGCCGATCGCGGCGACCGTCGCGGCGATCAGGGCGGGGGCGTCCGGCACCGGCATCGGGGCTCCTCGTGCAGCGCGGCCAGCCCGCCGCGTGTCCGGGCCGGCGGCACGAGTGTACCCGCCGGGGTGCGCACGCTCGCGGCGGGCGTTGTGCTACCAATGCGCCATGGCGCAGCGCGACGGCGACTACTACGACGACCATGACCTCTACGATGCGACAGCGCGAGGCGTGCCGGGCGACGTCGCGTTCTACCGCGACCTCGCGGTCGCCTCGGGCGGGCCGGTGGTCGAGCTCGGCGTCGGCACCGGGCGGATCGCGATCCCGATCGCGGCGGCCGGCATCGCGGTGATCGGCATCGACCTGTCGCCCGCGATGCTGGCGGTCGCCCGCCGCCGCGCGGCGGCGGCAGGCGTCGAGGCGCGCCTGCACCTCGACGAGGGCGACATGCGCACGTTCACGGTCGCGCGGCCAGTGCCGCTGGTGGCGATCCCGTTCCGGGCGTTTCTGCACAACCTCACGGTCGAGGACCAGCGGGCCACCCTCGACGCGGCGTACCGCGCGCTCGCGCCGGGCGGCCGGCTGGTGCTCAACGTGTTCAATCCCGACCTGGCGTTAATCACCGTCTGGCGCGGGAGGTCCCGGCGTGCCCGGGTGCCCCTCGACGCCGACGGGCGCGTGGAGGCACACCACGACTACGCCGCGGACGCTCCGGCCGTGACCTCGACGGTGCCTGGCGCTCCGGCTTGCGGGTGCGCAGCGCCACGTTCACGCTGCGCTACGTCTTTCGGGAGGAGATGGCGCGCCTGCTAGAGGGCGTCGGGTTCGAGGTGGAGGCGCTCTACGGCGACTGCGAGCGGGGCGCGTTCGGGCCGACCTCGACGGAGCAGGTGTGGATCGCTCGGCGGGGGACATAACGGTCTGCCGCAAGGACCCGATCGGGTGGTGAAAGGCTGTGGTTAAGATTCAGTCGACCCCGATTGACAAGGCCGGAACGATCAGTATGCTCTTGTTGTCACAATCACGAAGCCATCAACGGATGTGATGGTGGGTTCGGAGCGATTGGGAGCGACGCCTAATCTCCGCGGGTGCGGAGACCGGGGGAACCAACAACTGGGGTGAATCCCTCCGCAAGGGGGGACGGGTCACACTGATTCGACCCGAACCCGTCAGCTAACCTCGGCGGCGTCTGGATCAGCCTGACCGGCAGGATGGCCGGACGTTAGGAATCCAGAAGGAGGGCGGACATGCTTACAAGTGCACCGCCGAAGAACTGCCCGCGGTGCCGCGGGCTGATGATCATCGAAGACGACTGGTACGGGAAGTTCGGTACCTGCGTGGCGTGCGGATACGTCCACGAGAACAACCGCGTCGACCCCGACGATCTGGTCGAGGAGGAGCGTCTCGCGGCTGGCAAGCAGCGCCGTCGGCAGCCGTCGCACGGCAAGCTCCGCCTCTAGGTCAGAGCCTCCCGTTTTTCGGCGCTCCAGTCGAGCGCCGCACCTCGTGACTTCGCTGACACGCTTGGTCGCACGTGATATCGGCGTTCCCCCTCTGGGGCGCGCCGATGTCGCGCGCCCGCTGGGCCGACCGTCCCGATCTGTCGCGGTAGCGCCTACGCTGCGACTGCCAGATGTCACGCGTGCATCTCCCTGGAGGATCCCCGATGGCCTCCATCCGCGTCTCGTACATGACCCCGCGTCACGGGCAGGAGGCGCGCGTCGCCGAGCTCCTCGGCCGGCTGTCGGAGCGCGCGGTCGCGCTGCTCTCGGAGCTGCTCCCGCTGGTCGACGAGGACTCGCACGCGGAGCTGGCCTTCGAGGGCGAGCCCCACCGCGCCGGCGGGCGGCGCCGTCACGCTGTCCCGCGGCGCGTCGCCCGCGGCGTGCTCGTGGAGGTGCACAACGCGCTCCCGGCCGGCGGCGCGCCGGTGCCGCCCGAGCAGTTGGAGCGGCTGTTCGACCGCTTCTACCAGGCCGACCCGGGGCGCGGCGCGGGCCGCCACCGCGGCCTCGGCCTATCGATCGTGCACGAGCTCGTGCAGGCGCACGGCGGCACGGTGTCCATCGAGTCCACCGCCGAGCGCGGCACCACCGCGTCCGTCTTCCTGCCCACGCACGGCCCCGCCGTCGAACCGGCGCGAGTCGAGGCGGCGCGACCGAGCGCCCCATCCACAAACGCGAATCAGCAGCAGGAGTCGGTATGACCTACATCAAGCGCAATCTCATCCCGATCATCGTCGGGCTCGTCGCGGTCGCGGGGATCGCCATCAGCACGGTGGCCATCGTTCACCGCTTCGGCGATGGCGATCGCGGCGCGCGCTTCGCGGCCGGCGGACGCCACGAGCGCGGGGATCGCTTCGCGTCCAGGGTGCCCGGCGGGCGGCAGGAACGTCGGGGCGGCCCCGTCCTCGGCGTGCAACTGGGCGACGGGCTCAAGATCACCGCGGTGATCTCGGGGAGCGCCGCGCAGCAGGCCGGCATCGAGGTGGGCGACGCGATCACCTCGGTGGCGGGGCGCCCCGTGAAGACGCGCGAGGACGTGGCGCGGCAGCTCGCCGCCCTCGCGCCGGGCAGCGACTACGCGTTGCAGGTCAAGCGAGGCGACAAGACCGTCGATCTCACGGCGCATCGCGCCGCCGCGCCCGTGCCCGACCGCTACGGCGACCGCCGGAGCGGCCCGCGGGGCGCGCAGCCGGCTCCGGGGCGGCCCGGCCAGCCGCCGGCGCCCGGGCGGGCGCTGCCGCCGCGCGACGCACCGGGGCCTCGCCTCGGCGTCTCCGTGGAAGTCGGGACCGGGGGCGTGCGCGTGGCCGCGGTCGCGCCGGGCAGCCCGGCCGAGACGGCGGGCGTGCGCGCGGGGGACATCGTGGCCGCGGCGAACGGCAAGCCGACGGCCACCGTTCAGGCACTCCAGGCCGTGGTCGCGGAGGCGGGCAGCGCCGGAACGCTGACGCTCGCCGTCACGCGCGATGGCGCCGCCATGACGCTCACCGCGAAGCTGGCGCCACCGGCGCCGCGGCCGGCTCCGTCCCGTGCCAGCACGTAGCGATCGCGCCGCCGCTGGCTACCCCCCGCCGCTCCAGCGCATGATCCAGTACTCGTACGCGTCTTGCAGCGCGAGCCATGACGCCTCGATGACGTCCGTCGAGGCGCCCACCGTGCGCCAGCGGCGATGCCCGTCCGCGCTCTCCACGAGCACGCGCACCGCCGCGTCAGCGCCGCCCGCGGAGTCGATGATGCGCACCTTGTAGTCCGTCAGGTGCACCTCGGCAATGCGCGGGTGCACCTCCGTCAGCGCCTTGCGCACGCACGCATCGAGGGCCGACACGGGCCCGTTGCCGTCCGCGGCAACCTGCGCGATGTGATCGCCGATGCGCACCTTCACCATCGCCTCAGCCTGCATCTCGTTCTGATCCGTGGCGCCCGTGTCACGCAGGTGCCGGCGTCGCTCGACGATCAGGAAGTCCTCTAGGCTGAACGGGGCGGTGTAGCCGGGGAGCGTTCGGCGCACCAGCAGCTCGAAGGAGGCCTCCGCGCTCTCGAACGCGGCGCCCAGCGCCTCGCGGCGCTTCAGCTGCTCCAGTGCTGCGGACGCCTGCGCGTCGGTCAGCGGCAGATCGACGCCCTGCTCGCGCAGCTTCTCCGTCACGCTGCGCCGCCCGGCGAGCTCTGAGACCAGCACGCGTTCCACGTTGCCCACGGCCAGCGGGTCGACGTGGGTATACGAGCCGGGCGACTTCGTGATCGCAGCGACGTGCAGCCCCGCCTTGTGCGCGAACGCACTGCTTCCGACGAACGGCTGCTGCGCGTCAGGCACGAGGTTCGCCAGCTCCTGCGCGAAGCGCGCCGTCTCGGTCAGGTGGCGCAACTGCTCGTCCGTGATCACGTCGAGGCCCATCTTCAGCTTGAGGTTGGCGATCACCGACACGATGTTCGCGTTGCCCGTGCGCTCCCCCCAACCGTTGAGGCACGCCTGTACCTGCGTCGCGCCCGCCTCCACGGCCAGCAGCGTGTTCGCCACGGCGAGGTCGGCGTCGTTGTGCACGTGGATGCCGATGCGGCAGGCGACGGCCGCGTGCGCGGCGCGCACCGCCGACTGGATCGCGCCCGGCAGCGTGCCGCCGTTGGTGTCGCAGAGCGTCACCGTCGCCGCGCCGGCGCGCTCCGCGGCGCGCAGCGTCGCCAGCGCGTACTCGGGGTCGTCCCGGTAGCTGTCGAAGAAGTGCTCCGCGTCGAAGATCACCTCGCGCCCCTCGCCCACGAGGTAGGCGATCGAGTCGCGGATCATCGCGAGGTTCTCCTCCTCGGTCGTCTCCAGCACCTCGCGCACCTGTGCAGCGGAGGACTTCCCGACGAGGGTGACGACGGGCGTGTGGGCGCGCAGCACCGACTGGATCGCGGCGTCCGTGGCGGCGTTGCCGCCGACGCGGCGGGTGGAGCCGAACGCGACCAGCTTCGCGTGCTTCAGGTCCAACTCGGACGCGCGTTCGAAGAACTCCGCGTCCTTCGGGTTCGAGCCGGGGTAGCCGCCCTCGATGTAGTGCACGCCGAGGTCATCGAGCTTCTGCGCGATCAGCAGCTTGTCGGCGAGCGAGAGGCTGAGTCCCTCCATGCCGAGGCCGTCGCGGAGCGTGGTGTCGTAGAGCTGGATGTCGGACGTAGCCATCGAGGTCTCCCGTGATCTCGACGCCGGAGGTGGCCGCGGTCGAGGTGGGCGGTGCGAGGTCGAGGGGGACGCGCCCCCCTCGGGCGGTTCAGGCGCGCGAAATCAGCGCCGCCGCCGGCGTGAGCCGGTCGGCGAGCACCACCTGTTCCGTCGGGAGCACCTTCGTCACGATGCGTCCAGTGTAGGCTGGCCGGTCGCGGGCCAGCAATCGAGGGTGGCGAGGGCGCTGCCGTCCCCGCATTGCAGGGAAGGGCCCTCGATCCGGAGCCCCCCGTGGCCGAACTACGCTGGGGGCGGGCGGACCGGCTCGGGCAGTCGAGGATCGTCACTGCGGCAGCCGGCAACGTTTGAGCCTAGTGCGCCTACGCGCCGATCTGCGCCAGCACGAGGTCGGCCATCTCCCGCGTGCCGACCGTGCGCTCGCCGGGGGAGGCGATGTCCGCCGTGCGGTGGCCCGCCTCGATCACTGCGGCCACGGCCGCCTCGATCGCCTGCGCCTCCGTCTCGAGGCCGCAGGAGTAGCGCAGCAGCATCGCCGTCGACAGCAGCATCGCGAGCGGGTTGGCGATGCCCTTGCCCGCGATATCGGGCGCGGAGCCGTGGATCGGCTCGTACATCCCCAGGCCCGTCCCGTCCTCCCGCATCGTGCCGATCGAGGCCGAGGCGAGCATCCCCATCGACCCCGTGATCATCGACGCCTCGTCCGTGATGATGTCGCCGAACATGTTGTCCGCGATCACCACGTCGAAGTCCCGCGGACGGCGGATCAGGTGCATCGTCATCGCATCCGCCAGGATGTGCTCCAGCTTCACCGCCGGGTACTGCGGCGCGATCTCCGTCACCACCTCGCGCCACAGCCGCGACGAGGCGAGCACGTTCGCCTTGTCGATGCTGGTCAGCTTGCCCTTGCGCTCGCCCGCGAGCTTGAAGCCGAGGTGCGCGATGCGCGCGATCTCGTCCTCGTTGTAGTAGTTGGTGTCCACCGCCTCCCGGCGGCCGTTCACCACACGGCGCTCCTGCGGCTTGCCGAAGTACATCCCGCTGGTCAGCTCGCGGATCACGACGATGTCCGTGCCCTCCAGCACCTCGGGTTTGAGCGCGGAGGCGTGCAGCAGGGCCGGCTCGGCCTTCACCGGCCGCAGGTTGGCCCAGAGTTGCAGCCCGGAGCGCAGCGCCAGCAGCCCCTGCTCCGGGCGCACCGACGCGGTGGGGATGTCCCACTTCGGCCCGCCCACCGCGCCGAAGAGCACCGCGTCGCTCTTCTTCGCCTGCTCCAGCACCTCATCGCGCAGGGCGGTGCCGTGCGCGTCGATGCTCGCGCCGCCGACGATGTCGTGCGTCAGGCGGAAGACGTGCTCGTACTTGCGCGCGATCACCTCCAGGGCGCGCACGCCCTCGGCGACCACCTCCGGGCCGATACCGTCGCCCGGCAGCACGAGGATGTCGAAGCTGGCCATGATCTCTCCCGTTCGCGGCGGTGCCGTGGTTCTGTTCCCAGCGTCTGCGCCGCGTTCGGCCGCTGATCCGCCTCGCGAGGCGCGTGCGCGAGTGTAGCAAGCGGCCGCCGTGCGGTCAGGCGCGTCCCCCGGGTGTCCTCCGGGTGGCCGCCGCCGCGCGTGCGGCGATCTGCCGCAGCCCTTCCGTGCGGCCGCGGCCCTCGTCGAACGCCGCGCCGAAGCGGATAGCCCACAGCGGCTCGACATCCAGGTAGAACGTCGCGCGCCGCCACGCGTCTCGATCCAGGGTGCCGCCCGCACACTCGTACGCCTCGATCACGCCCTCCACGAACGCGCGGGGGTAGGACTGCCGCAGCGCCGCGACATCGATCGCCGCGTCGGCCACCATGGCGTCGCCGAAGTCGAGGATCCCCGCGAGCCGCCCCGCGCGATCCACGACGACGTGCCGCGCGCCGAGGTCGCCGTGCACCAGGACGCGCGGCGCGGCCTCGGTGCCGCCCGCGTCCACGAAGCGCTGGGACAGGGCGTCGAGCCAGGCGCGGCTGCGGGGCGGCATCAGTTCGCGTGCCTCGGCGATCCATGCGGCGTAGCGGCCGGCCCACAGGTCGAGGCTAGGGACGCGCGCGCGCCGCGCGATGCTGCGTGGCGTCCGATGCAACGCCGCGAGGAAGCGTCCCAGCGCGACGGCGAGGGCATCGCGCGCGCGACCTCGGGGCAGCGGGAAGGCGGCATCGCCGGGGACGAACGCGTGCACCGTCGCGACGATCGCGCCGCGCTCCTCGAGGAGGGGGCGCATGCCACGCGCGACCGGCAGTCCGCGTGTCTCGAGGATCGGCGTTAGCAGGACGTCGCGGCGCAGATCGCCGGTCATGTGCGCGGCCTCGGGCCGGACGACGCGCACGACGAGCGGTCCGCCGGGTGAGGCGACGCGGTACGCCAGCGACCCGGAGCCGCTGCCGAGCAGCGTGACACGCGACGGCCGCACGCCGCTCGCGTCGAGTGCCTGGCGTACGGCCGGGGGCAGCACCGCCGGAGGCTCCGCGCGCGCTACGGCGTCTTCACGGTGTCCGCGAACGCGGCCGTCGTCGCCGGCTTCAGCGTGCTGCGCGTCGCCTCGAACTCCGCGATCACGTCGATGTGCTGGAGCGTCAGGCCGATGTCGTCGAGGCCGTTGAGCAGGCGGTGCTTCACGAACGGGTCGATGGCGAACTGGCGCTTCCAGTCCGTCCCCGTCACGCTCACCGTCTGCGAGGCCACGTCGACGACGATCTGCGTCTGCGGCAGCTCCTCCATGCGGGAGATCAGGTAGTTCACGTCCTCGTGCGGCAACTCGACGGTGACGAGGCCCACCTTCGAGCAGTTGACGCGGAAGATGTCGCCGAACGACGGCGCGATGATCGCCGTCACGCCCATGTCCTCGATCGCCCACACTGCGTGCTCGCGGCTGGAGCCGCAGCCGAAGTTCTGCTGCGCGAGCATGATCGGCGCGCCCTTGTAGCGCGGGTCGTTCGTGATGAAGTCGGGGTCCTTCCGCCAGTCGAAGAAGGCGAACTCACCGAACCCGGAGCGCTCGATGCGCTTCAGGAACTGCTTCGGGATGATCTGGTCAGTGTCCACGTCCGCGCGGTTGAGCGGGATCGCGTTGCCTGTGACCGTCGTGACCTGTCGCATCGGGCCCCCCTTACTTGATGTCTCGCACGTCGACGAAGTGGCCGGCGATCGCGGCGGCCGCCGCCATCTCCGGGCTGACGAGGTGCGTGCGGCCGCCGGCGCCCTGCCGTCCCTCGAAGTTGCGGTTGCTGGTGCTGGCGCAGCGCTCGCCCGGCAGCAGGATGTCGGGGTTCATGCCGAGGCACATCGAACAGCCCGGCTCGCGCCACTCGAAGCCCGCGTCCTTGAAGACCGCGTCCAGTCCTTCGCGCTCGGCCTGCTGCTTCACGAGGCCCGACCCGGGCACGACCATCGCCTTCACCGTCGCCGCGACGTGGTGGCCCTTCACGATCGCGGCCGCCGCGCGCAGGTCCTCGATACGCCCGTTGGTGCAGGAGCCGAGGAACACGCGGTCGATCGCGACCTGCTGGATCGGCGTGCCGGCGCGCAGGTCCATGTACTTCAGCGAGCGCTCCGCGGTCTCCCGCGCCCACGGGCTGACCGCGTCCTCCGGCTTCGGCACGGCCTGCGAGATGCCGATGCTCTGCGCCGGCGTGGTGCCCCACGTGACGTGCGGCTCGATCTCCTCGCCGCGCAGCTCGACGTAGGTGTCGAAGGTCGCACCCTCGTCGGTCGTGAGCGAGCGCCAGTAGGCGACGGCCTCGTCCCACGCCGCACCGGCGGGGGCGAAGTCGCGCCCCTTCAGGTAGGCGAACGTCGTCTCGTCCGGGGCGATCAGGCCGGCGCGTGCCCCGCCCTCGATCGTCATGTTGCACACCGTCATGCGGCCTTCCATCGACATGTCACGGAACACCTGCCCGCGGTACTCGATGACGTGGCCGATGCCGCCGTCGACGCCGATCTTGCGGATCACCGCCAGTACCACGTCCTTCGGTGTCACCCCACGGCCCAGGGTGCCCGTGACCTCCACGGACATCGTCTTCGGCGTGCTCTGCGTCAGCGTCTGCGTCGCCAGCACGTGCTCCACCTCGGACGTGCCGATGCCGAAGGCGAGCGCGCCGAGGGCACCGTGCGTGGAGGTGTGTGAGTCGCCGCAGACGATCGTCATGCCGGGCTGGGTCAGCCCGTGCTCCGGCGAGATGATGTGCACGATGCCCTGGCGCAGGTCGAAGATGTCCCACAGCGGGATGCCGAACTCCTTGCAGTTCTCCCGCAGCACGTCGATCTGCTGCGCGGAGAGCGGATCGGGGTTCGGCAGGCTGCGGTCGATGGTTGGCACGTTGTGGTCGACGGTCGCGATCGTGAGGTCGGGCCGGCGCGCCTTGCGGTCGGTCATGCGCAAGCTCTCGAACGCCTGCGCGCTGGTCACCTCATGCACGAGGTGTAGGTCGATGTAGAGCAGGTCCGGCTCGCCCTCGTGCTGCCGCACGAGGTGCTCGTCCCAGATCTTCTCGATGATCGTCTGTGGTGTGGTGCTGGCCATCGTTCCCCGCTCGCCTACTGCTCGTCGCTCGTGTGTGCTCGCGCGGCCTGTGCCGCCGTGATCCGTGTCGCGCATGGTAGCGCGCCGCCCACCGCCCACCGCCCCGCCGCCGCCGGTGCTAGACCCGGCCGATCGCCGCCTGCGCCGCCGCCGTGCCCGCGCGCTGCGCCGCCGTCGCCACCGCGGCGATCGAGCGGTTCAGCGCGTGCACGTAGGCCCGCGCGGCCGCGACGAGGATGTCCGTGTCCGCCGCGCGGCCCTGGTATGCCACGCCGTCCGCCTCGATCCGGATCGTCACCTCGCCCTGCGCGTCGATGCCCTCCGTCACGGACTTCACGCTGAACTCCGTCAGCGTGTTCTCCATGCCGGTGACGCGGTTGATCGCCTGGTAGATCGCGTCCACCGGCCCGGTGCCG
>SHYQ01000012.1 GCA_009692765.1 Dehalococcoidia bacterium
ATCGAGGGCACGCCGCTCCTCGACCTCGACTACGGCGAGGACTCCACGGCCGGCGTCGATTGCAACGTCGTGATGCTCTCGACCGGGCACCTCGTCGAGGTGCAGGGCACCGCGGAGCACACCCCCTTCACGCGCGAGGAGCTGCGCGCCCTCGTCGACCTCGCAGGCGAGGGCATCGCGCGGCTCTTCGCTGCGCAGGACGCCGCCCTCGCAGCGTGGAAGCAGCGAGCGGCAACGCCGCGGGCGTGACCTTCGAGGTGCTTGCGGGGGCGGCAGAAGCGGAACCCTCACCCCCCTCCCCTCTCCCGCTTCGCTGGAGAGGGGAGGGAACTGGGAACCAGATGCGAGGGGGCTACGCCCCTCGCGCTCCCGGCGGAACGGCGCGCGGGAGGCGCGCCTCGGAGGCGGACGCCGCCGCCCGAGCACCTCGACGCGCGCGAACAAATGATCGTCGATCTGATCAGATCCATTGACGCCGCGATCGGCGACCCGTAGGCTCGATCGATAACGCGTCGCCTGACGTTGGGCCGCTCTTCTCCCCAGGGGAGCCGGACGACGGGAGTGCGTGATGCTGTACGGGCTCTTCTGCCGCCTCGGGCGGCCCGCCGTCGACTACCCCACGCTGTCGGGCGCGGTGCAGTCCGTCGCCGTCGCCTCGTGGCCGTTCCCCGACGCGTGCTGGCTCGTCGAGTCGGAGGCCACCGCCGATGTGATCCGCGACGCCATCGAGGCCGCCCTCGAGCCGGGCGATGTCGCGCTCGTGTTCCCGATGAGCGTCGGCCCTGCGCGCTGGACCTCGCTGCGCGACGTCCGCTACGGCCGTCAGTTCCTCCAGAGCGCCCTCGAACGCGAGGCCGCCGGCCGCCCCACCGCGTAAGGCGCGGTCAGCCGCAGCGCCCGCTGTCCGTTCCGCCGGGGTGTGGGGGCGCAGCCCCCACGATTCTCTCTGACCCCCTCCCCGCGCCGGGGAGGGGCCGGGGGTGGGGCCGCCTGCGCAGTCCTCGACGGGGCCGTCTACGCGTACTCGCCGAGGAACACCCCGCCGAGGATGTGCACGTGCGCGTGGTCCTGCGACTGCATGCCGTCGTAGCCGAAGTTGGAGAGCAGGCGGTAGCCGCCGGGGCATTGCTCCTCGGCGACCTTGATCGCGGCGCGGCCGACCGGGCCCATCTCCAGCCACAGTTCCTGCTGCGTCAGGTGCCGCTTCGGCGCGGCGAGGAGCATGACGGGCACCCAGCGGAGACGGTTGCGGAAGACGATGGCATCGTCGTCCTGGTAGAGGATGTCCGCGCGCTCGGTGCCCGCGATGATCGCGCAAAAGACGCAATAGCGCTGCATCTGTAGCCTGTCAGGTCGGAGCCGTGCGCGGGCTGCTCGGCGGCCGCCGAGGCTCGTAGCGAGTCTAGGGACGCCCGCCGAGGAGCGTCAAAGCACGGGCCGCAGTGCCGGCGCCGGGCGCATCGAGGAGTCCAGAGTCGATGGTCGAGATCCGCCCGTTCCGCGCGCTGCGCTACGACCCGCGCAAGGTGAATCCGGACGACGTGATCGCGCCGCCCTACGACGTCGTCGGCGCGGACGACGTGGCGGCGCTGCACGCGCGCTCGCCGTACAACGCCGCCCACCTCGAGAACCCGGCGGGCGGCGCGCAGCGCTTCGCCAACGCGGCGCGCACCGTCGAGGCGTGGCTGAAGGACGGCGCCCTCGTGCGCGATCGTGCCGCCGCGCTGTACGTCTACGAGCAGCGCGCGCGCATCGAGGGGCGCACGCACAGCCGCCGCCTCGTCTTCGCGCGCACGCGCCTGCACCGCCCCGAGGAGGGCATCGTGCGCCCACACGAGGCGACGCTGACCGGCCCGCGCGAGGAGCGCCTGCAGCTCCAGCGCGCGACACGCATGAACGTCAGCCCGATCTTCGCCACGTTCCTCGACCCCGCACACGAGGCGCGCGACCTGCTCGCCGCCGTCGCGCAGGCGGCGCCCGACTTCGAGGCCACGGACCGCCTCGGCGACCGCCACCGTCTGTGGGTGGTGGGCGACCGCGCACGCATCGATGCGCTGGTGCGCGTCCTCGGCGCGACCAACATCACGATCGCGGACGGCCACCACCGCACGCACACCGCGCTCGACTACCGCGACGAGGTCGCCGCGCAGGCGGGCAAGCGCTGGACCGGCAACGAGCCGGAGAACTTCGCCCTCATCGGCCTCATCCCCGAGAACGACCCCGGCCTGGTGATCCTGCCGATCCACCGCATGGTGCACGTGCCCGCCTTGCCGGAGCGCTTCCTCGATCGCCTCTCCGCGCTGTACCACGTCGAGGTGATCTCGGCTGCGGGCGGCGCGGCCGCCGTCGAGGAGGCGTGGGGGCGCGTGCGCGCCAACGCGCTCGGCCCGACGACATTCGCGCTCCTCGGCGTGGAGGGGCCGCACTCCGTGCACCTCGCGACGGCGCGCACGCAGGCCGCGCTCGACGCGGCGATGCCCGCGGGCATGTCGCTCGCGCTGAAGCGCGTCGACGCCGTCGTGCTGACGGAGACGGTGCTCACGCCGATCTTCGGCATCGACCGCGCCGCCCTCGCCGCCGGCCAGCGCGTCACGTTCAGCGAGGACGCCGACGAGGTGGGCGAGGCGGTCGCGCGCGGCGCGTGCCGCGTCGCGTTCCTGCTCAACGCCACCCGCGTGGAGCAGGTCACGGCCGTCGCGGACGCGCACGAGGTGATGCCGCAGAAGACGACGTACTTCTACCCGAAGCTCGCCACCGGCATCGTCTTCAACCGCCTCGACGAGTAGGGGAGCCCTCACCCCCGGCCCCTCTCCCGCTGCGCGGGCGAGGGGAGTCAGAATGAGATTGTGGGGGCTGCGCCCCCACACCCTGGCGGAACGCGCGCAGCAGGCGGAAGTCCACCCTTCCAGCGAAACGCCCACTCCGGAGCGCGTCGCCGCCCGGGGTCCGAGGCGCGCCTACGCGCGCCGTTCCGCCGGGAGCGCGAGGGGCGCAGCCCCCTCGCATCACCCTCTAATCTCAGAACCCCCTCCCGCGCAGGGAGGGGGCAGGGGGCGGGCCGCGCCGTCAGTCCTCGATCGCTTGACGCGCTCATCACGCCACACCCTGCGCACAACAAGGGGGCGGCGTGCCCCCCTCGCGCGTTCCGTGCCGTCGAGGGCTCGCGCGCTACAGCGAGATCTGGCGCACGCTGTCGATGCCGTCGAGGGCGCGCACCTGCGCGACCTCCGCGTCCGTGAGCGCGCGGCTGATGCCGATCAGCATGAGCGCGCGGCCGCCCGCGCCCGCCGCGACCGACATCGAGGAGATGTTCACCTCGCGCTGGCCCATCAGCGTGCCGACGCGGCCGATCGTGCCCGGGCGGTCGATGTTCTCCACCGCGAGGAAGCGCTGCGACCCGCCGGGGCGGACGTCCACGCTGTACTCGTTGATGCGCACGATGCGTACGCCGTCCGCGGTGTGCGTCGCCGTCACGCGCTCGTCGCCGGCGTCCGTGCCCGCGATCACCGTGACCAGGCTCGCGTACGGCTCCTCGGCCGGACCGTTGTCCTCCTCGATGCGCAGGCTGCGCGCGTTGGCGATCGCCTGCGCGTTGACGGGCGAGACCTTCTCGTCGGTCACGCCGTCGAGCATGCCCACGATCGCGGCGACCTTCAGCGGCTGCGTCGGGTGGTTCGCGATCTCGCCGCGGTACTCCACACGCAGCTTCTGCAGCGCGCCCCCCGCGAGCTGCCGCGCGAGCCGCGCCGCCGCGCTCGCCGCCTCGATGTACGGGCCGATGACGGACATCGACTCCGGCGCGACCGTCGGGATGTTCACCGGGAAGCGGCCGGCGCCGCCCGCGAGGATGTCGATCACCTGCTCCGCCACATCGACGCCGGCGCGATCCTGCGCCTCGATCGTCGAGGCCGCGAGGTGCGGCGTGACGACGATCTTGTCGCTCTTCGTGAGGACGTTGCCGACGGCCGGCTCCTCGGAGAACACGTCGATGGCCGCGCCCGCGACCTGGCCGGACTCGACGGCGGCGGCGAGCGCCTCCTCGTCGATCAGCGCGCCGCGCGCGGCGTTGATGATGCGGATGCCCTTGCGCGCACCAGCCAGCCGCTCGGCGTTGATCAGCGCGCGCGTCTCCGCCTGGAGCGCCGTGTGCAGCGTGACGAAGTCCGCCTCCTGGAGGATCTCGTCGAGCGTGCGGCGCTCGATGCCGAGGGCGCTGAAGCGCTCGTCCGAGACGTACGGGTCGAAGGCGAGCACGCGCATCTCGAACGCTCGCGCGCGCTTCGCGACCTCGGTGCCGATGCGCCCGAGGCCGACGATGCCGAGCGTGCGTCCGCTCAGCTCGATGCCCATGTACTTGCCGCGATCCCAGCGGCCCGCCTGCAACGAGGCGTGCCCCTGCGGGATGTTGCGCGCGAGCGCGAGCATCAGCCCGAAGGTGTGCTCCGCCGCCGACATCGTGTTCGCCAGCGGGGCGTTCACCACGACGATGCCGGCCTCCGTCGCCGCGTCGACATCGACGTTGTCGACGCCGACGCCCGCGCGCGCGATCACCTCGAGGTGGATGCCGGCGGCGATCACCTTCGCCGTGACCGTGGTGGCGCTGCGCACCACGAGCGCCGCGGCGTCCTTGACGGCCGCGCACAGCTGCTCCTCGTTGAGGCCGGTCTTGACCTCGACGTCGTGATGCTTCCTGAGGAGGTCGATCCCCTCCTGCGCGATCGAGTCAGCGACCAGCACCTTAGCCATCGAACGCCCCCGCCATCGACGACGGACCCGGCGTCCGCCGTGCGTTATCCCTTGTAGCCGACCTTCGCCAGCGCGCCGCGCAGCGCGACGAGCCCCGCCTCGATGTCCGGCTCGTGCACGTGACCGAGGTGGCCGAAGCGGATGATCTTCCCTCGGAGGGAGCCCTGTCCACCGGCGAAGACCGTGTCGAAGTCGTCCTGCGCCACCTGGAGCAGCCGCTCGCCGTCGATGCCCTCGGGCAGGCGGATCGCCGTCACCGTGTTCGACTCGACGCCCTCGGTCGCGAGGAGCTTGAGGCCCATCGACTTCACGCCGCTGCGGGTCATCTGCCCGAGGCGCGCGTGCCGCGCGAAGATGTTCTCGATGCCCTCGGCCAGCATAAGTTTGAGCGAGTGGTCCAACTGGAACCACACCGAGACCGCGGGCGTCCAGGGCGTCTGGCCGTTGACGGCGGAGCGCTGGTGCCGCCGCAGATCGAAGTAGAAGCGCGGCTGCTTGTTGCGGTCGTTCTTCGCCCACGCCCGCTCGTTCATCGAGATGAACGCGAGGCCCGGGGCCGTCATCCAACCCTTCTGCGACCCGGACAGCACGACGTCGAGGTCCCACTCGTCCACCTTGACCGGCACGGAAGACAGCGAGGAGATCGCGTCGACGATCAGCAGCCCGTCGATCGAGTGCACGAGCTTCGCCAGCTCCGGGAGGATCGGGTTGGTCACGCCCGTGGAGGTCTCGTTGTGCGTGATCAGCACCGTCTTGATCTCGGGGTTGGCCTTCAGCGTCGACTCGATCTGGTTGAGGTCCGCGGCGAGCCCCTGATCGAACTTGAGCTCGGTGCACTTGCCGCCGTAGATGTTGACGAGGTTGATCAGCCGGTCGCCGAACTCCCCGATCGAGATCACGAGGATGTGCTCGCCCTGCTCAACCAGATTGACGACCGCCGCTTCCATCACGCCGGTGCCGGAGGCAGTGACCGTCATCACGTCGTTCTGGGTCTGGTAGACCTGCTTCACGCCCGCGGTTGTGCGCGCCATCATTGCGGCGAACTCCGGCCCGCGGTGGTTGATCATCGGGGCGGCGCCGGCCTGCGCCACGGCATCGGGAATCGGGGTCGGACCGGGAATACGGAGGTTCACGACAGCTCCTCGGAACGCACTCGCGAAGCGCACTCGCGAAGGGCACGCTGGTTGGGGGCCTGTTCATCCTACGAAGCCACCCCATACGATCAACGAACGCGCGCATCATGCGCCGATCCGGGCCGCCGCGCGATCCACTGCGCGATCCGGGCGCGCCCCGCATCCGACCCTACAATCGTTCGAGGAGTATCGGGCGACCACGCAGCGCGCCCCTCCCCACGGAGCCGCAGATGACCCAACTCCCCGGTACCAGACCCGGCGCCAGACGCGCCCCCCGCCCGGAGCCAACCGCCGCGACCGCCCTCGCCGAGCGCGAGCGCGTCCGCCGCTCCCTCGACGGCCCGCACCTCCTCGCCGCCGTCGTCGAGGACTCCTGCACCTGGTACGGCTACCTCGCCATCCTGTTATGTCGTATCGATGAGCCCCGCGCCCAGCCGCACCTGCACGCCCAGAGCGAAGAAGGCCCCGCTGGACGCTAGGACGCTCGCCGCGCTGGAGTTCCCGGCCGTGATCGACCGGCTGGCCGCGCTGACCTCGTGGTCGGCGGGGCGCGAGGCCGCGCGGGCGTTGCGCCCCGCCAGCGACCTGCCGGCCGTCGTGCGCGCGCAGCGCGAGACCGCCGAGGCGGTCACCCTCGAGCGGCTCGGCGCCGGCGTCCCGATGGGCGGCGCGCGCGATGTGCGTGAGCGTGCCCGCGGCGCCGCGCGCGGGCAAGTGCTCACCCCGAGCGAGCTGATGGAGGTGGCCGGCCTTGCCCGCGCCGCCGGCCTCGCCCGCCGCGCCCTCGCCCGCGTGCTGGAGCAGGCGCCGCTGCTCGCCAACATCGCGAGCGGCATCCCCGACCTCGGCGCGCTGCGCGTGCTCATCGAGGACGCGATCGACGACCAGGGCGCGGTGCGCGACGGCGCGAGCCCGGAGCTCGCCTCGATCCGCCACGCGCTGAACGCCGCGCACGAGCGCCTCGTACAGCGGATGCAGGCGCTCGCCGCCTCCAGCGCGCTGCGCAACGCGCTCCAGGACGCGATCGTGGTGATGCGCGACGGACGCTACGTGCTCCCCGTGAAGGCCGACTTCCGCGGGGCCGTGCGCGGCGTCGTCCACGACACCTCCGCCAGCGGCGCCACGCTCTACATCGAGCCGCTCGCCGTCGTCGAACTCGGCAACGCGTGGCGCGAGCACGAGCTCGAGGAGCGCCGCGAGGTCGAGCGCATCCTGCGCGCGCTCTCCGCTGCCGTCGGCGAGGCGGAGGCCGACCTCGAGGATGCCGTGCTGCGGCTGGGGCACCTCGACATGACGCAGGCGAAGGGGCGGCTCGCCGCCGCCCTCGACGCGCGCGACCTCGCGGCGAGCGGCCCGCGCCAGCCGTGGCTGGTCGCCGCGCCCGCCGAGCTGCGCCTGGTCGAGGCGCGCCATCCCCTTCTGGGTGGCGCGCTGGGCGGCTCGCTGGGTGGCCCGCCGGGCGGCACGGTCGTGCCGACCTCGATCCGCGTCGGCGGGGACTTCGACGCGCTGCTGATCACCGGGCCCAACACCGGCGGCAAGACCGTCGCGCTGAAGACGGCGGGGCTGCTCTGCCTGATGGCCCTCGCGGGGCTGCCCGTCCCCGCGGCCGCCGGCTCGCAGGTCCCCGTGTACGACGCCGTCTTCGCGGACATTGGCGACGAGCAGTCCATCGAACAGTCGCTGTCGACCTTCTCCGGCCACATCACCGCGATCATCGACATCATCCAGCGGGCCGGGCCCCGTTCGCTCGTGCTCCTCGACGAACTCGGCGCCGGCACCGACCCGACCGAGGGCGCGGCGCTCGGCATCGCGATCGTCGACCGCGTGATCGCGCAGGGCGCCTCGCTGATCGCGACGACGCATCACAGCGAACTGAAGGTGTACGCGTACCACACCCCGCGCGTCACGAACGCCTCCGTCGAGTTCGACATGGGGACGCTGCGGCCGACCTACCGCCTGTCGATCGGACTCCCCGGCCAGTCGAACGCGCTCGCCATCGCGGGCAACCTCGGCATGCCGCCGGACGTGATCGCGGCGGCGCGCGCCGGGCTCTCGCGCGACGAGCAGGACCTCGAGTCGCTGCTCGGCGACCTGCGCGTGCAGCTCGCCACGGCCGAGGCGCGCGGCGAGCAGGCCGCCACCGCCGCCGCCGAGGCGGAGGCGCTGCGCGCGGAGTGGCGCGCGCGCGTGGCCGCCCTGGACGCGGAGAGCGCCGCGATCCGCGAGGAGGCGCGCGCGCGCGTCCGCCGCGAACTGCGCGACGTCGACCGCTACCTCGAACGCAGCCGCCGGAAGATCGAGGCGGCGCGGCTGGAGCAGGCACGCGCCGACTACGCGCGCGCGGCCCGCGAGGCGGAGCACCTCGACCTGCCGCCGATCGTCCCCGCGCGCGCCGGCATCGAGGCGGTCGAGGGCTTCGCGTCGCCCGAGCTGCCGCCGGTCGGCCCGATCGACGTCTACCTCGGCGGGACGATCTGGCTGCGCGGCATCTCGACTCCCGGCGAGGCGCTCACCGAGCCCGATGCCGACGGCGCGTTCGAGGTGCAGCTCGGGGCGCTGCGGGCGCGCGCGCGCCTCGACCAGGTGGAGCGCACCGGCGACCCGCGCCCCCCGGCGCGCATGCGGGAGACGACGATCTCCATCTCCACGCCGCTCGACGTCGGCCCCTCGATCGAGGTGCGCGGGCAGCGGCTCGCCGACGCCCTCCCCCGCATCGAGGAGTTCCTCGACCGCGCGGCGCGCGGCGGGCGGCCGCGGGTGTTGCTGATCCACGGCAAGGGCACCGGCACGATGCGCCGCGCCGTCCGCGAGCTGCTCGACCGGCACCCCCTCGTGACGCGTTACGAGACGGCCGAGCGCGCCGAGGGCGGCGACGGCGTCACGGTGGCCTACATCGAGACCCTCTGAGCCTCGAGATGAGCGTCGAGCCCGCCCGGGCCCCCGGCTTCGCGACCGGTTACGGGCGTGTTACTGCGCTGTTTACTCGATCTCAACCCGTTCTTCGCGCTCAACCCTCCCTCGCGAGTGCGACCCTCCACGCATGGCCGCCGACTTCGTCAGCCCAGGCTCCGCCGTGCGCTGCAACGCGTGCGGACACACGATCGCGCGCGACGCGATCGTGCTCGAGGACGAGCGGTACTGCTGCCTCGGCTGCGTCGCCGGCGGCGCCTGCGTCTGCGCCGCAGGAGCCTTCGATGACACCCCGGCCACCGCCCCGGCGCCGCGCGCCACCCCGCTGCTCACCCTGGAGATCGGGCCGTTCAGCAGCCAGGCCGACCTCATGCGCCTCGCCGCGTTCCTCGAGGGCCGGCCGGGCATCGTCAGCGTCGCCCTCGAGGTCGCCGATCCGCTGCGGGCGCGCTTCGCGCTGCGCGCCGCCTCGGTCGAACGCGTGGCTCAGGCGGTCGCCGCGATCCCCGACTACGAGGCGAGCGTCACCGTGTCGGGAGACACCGTGCGGGCGATGATCGCGCCGTGGCGCGCGGCCGCTGCCGATGAGGCGCTGCTGCCGCCGCACCACCGGTTCCGCGTATTCCACAACGCTCCCGAGCATGCTCCGGAAACCGACCCCGAGCCCGCCAGCCACCGCGACGCGCTCCACTCGTAAGCGGCACGATCGGTCCGTGCCACGACCCGGCCACGCGACCCGCGCGCGGCCACGCCGCCGTGAACGACGGGGCGTGCTGCGCCCACCCCCTGCCCCCTCCCTGCGCGGGAGGGGGCAGGGGGTTCAGAAACCAGAGCGTGATGCGAGGTGGCTGCGCCCCTCGCGCTCCCGGCGGAAGGGCGCGCGGCAGGCGCGCCTGGGGTGAGCGTTCCGCCTCCCGCCCCTACGCCTCCGTCAGTTCCCCCAACCCTTCCGGCAGGTCGAGGTGCGCGCGATCGTTGAGCGTGACGAGCACCGGCCCGTCGCGCCCCGGCTCGATGATGTTGAGCGCCGCGTGCTGCACCGTGAACCGCAGCGCGACATCGAGCGGGGTGCCGAGGACGTACTGGAGCGCGTGGGTGATCGTCCCGGCGTGGCTCACGCACAGCACCACCTCGTCGGGGTGACGCCGCAGCAGCTCGTCCACCGTGGCGGAGATGCGCGCGCGCACCTCGATGCCCGGCTCCGCGCCGGGGATCGCGTCCGCCCAGGTCAGGCCGTTGCCGATCGCCCAACGCTCGCGCACCTCGGGCCACGCGAGGCCCTCGGCCGCGCCGAGCGTCGCCTCCCGCAGCGCCTCGAGGATCGTCACGGGCAGCCCGACGCGATCCGCGGTGGCCTGCGCCGTGTCGCGCGCCCGCGTCAGCGGGCTCGCGTACACGGCGGCGATCGGCAGCGTGGCGAGCCGCGCGCCCAGCGCGGCGGCCTGGGCGCGTCCGAGCTCGGTCAGCGGCAGGTCGACCGTGCCCGACAGCACCCCGCGCGCGTTGCCCGAGGACTGCGCGTGCCGCACGAGGAGCAGCGTCACGCGCGCGCCGCTTCGTAGAGCTCGAGGAACTGATTCAGCACGCGATACGTCGCCCCCCAGATGACGTGCTCGCCATAGCGATAGGCCGGCATCAGCGCGATCTCGCCGCTGCGGTTCACGGGGAACTCCCCGCGCGCATGCGGCGACCGCAGGTGCTCAAGGGGCACGCGCAGCAGCTCGTGCACCTCGGCGGCGGCCGTCGCGAACTCGCGCGGCGCGCCCCGCGCATTGCCCAGCGGTGCACCCAGCACCGCGCCGACGTAGGGCCGCATGAGGTGATTCGAGGAGAGCACGACGGTGTCGTCGAGCTGGCCGAAGATCTCCAGCTCGTGCGGCGCGAGTCCGATCTCCTCGTGCGTCTCGCGCAGCGCGGTATGCAGCAGCGAGGCATCGCCGGGGTCGTGCCGGCCGCCCGGGAAGCCGATCTCGCCGGCGTGGTGCTCCACGCGAGCGGTGCGCACCTGCAGCAGGACGTGCTCGACGCCGCGCTCCTCGTACAGCAGGAGCATCACGGCTGCGGCGGTGTGGCCCTCGAGGGGCAGCTCGACGGGCCGGTGGCCGGCCACGGCCTGGCGGATCGCGTCGCGCACACCGTCCTCCAATGCAGCGTTCCCCCGAACGCAGGCTGCCCCGAAAGCAGGCTCCCCCGAAAGCAGAGTGCCCGGGTACGGGCAGGCGCCGACCGACGCCCAGAGCGAGATCCCTCCGACGGATCGCCGGAGGAGAGGGTGGTGGGCTCGCCAGGATTCGAACCTGGGACCAGTCGGATATAAGCCGACCGCTCTAACCGCTGAGCTACGGGCCCCGCAGCCATCCTAGCGCGACGGGCACGCGCCATCACATTTCACCGATCGTTCACTATGCGTGCGTTGACCGCCGCGAGCACAGGGGTACCATCGACGCACGGAGGACCGTCGTGAACGATCCCAGCAGTACCGGCCCAGCCAACCCGTAACCCCTCGGCGCGCACGTCCCGCCGAGACGTGAGGTGCGTATGCGCGAGAACATCGGGGGCGACGAGCCCAACGGCGGCGAGACGACCGCGGTGCTCGACTCCGTCATCCTGGCCGAACCCCAGCCCGAGGATCTGCTCGCCGAGCGGTGGTCGGCCCTCGACGGCGAGGACCGGCTGCAGCTCTTCGAGGGTCTCAACCGCGTCGACGCGGGCGAGTTCTTCCTGTCGCTCGCCGTCGCCGACCAGGCCGCATTGATCCTCGACCTCCCCGCCAGCGAGCGCCGCATCTGGCTGCGCCTGCTCCCCCCGGACGACGCCGCCGACGTGATCCAGCACTCCCCCGACGACGAGCGCGAAGCCCTCGTCAGCCTCCTCGACGTCGTGGCGCGCTCCGAGGTGCAGGCGCTGCTGCTGTACGCGGACGACGACGCGGGAGGCAAGATGAACCCGCGCTACGCGCGCCTGCGCCCGGAGATGACGGCCGCCGAGGCGATCGCCTACCTGCGCCGGCAGGGCGACCGCCGCACGGACCTCACCTACTACGTCTACGTCCTGGACCAGACGGAGCACCTGCTCGGCATCGTCGCCTTTCGCGACCTGATCGGCGCGCCGCTCGATCGCCCGATCCGCGACGTGATGCAGCGCGACGTGGCCGCCGTGCGCGAGGACATGGACCAGGAGGAGGTGGCGACGATCTTCCGCCGCCACGCGCTCCTCGCGCTGCCCGTCGTGGACGCCGAGGGGCGCATGAAGGGCATCGTCACCGCCGACGACGTGATCGAGGTGCTGCAAGAGGAGGCGACGGAGGACATCCAGAAGCTCGGTGGTGTCGAGGCCCTCGACCTGCCCTACTTCCACACGCGGCTGCCCACGCTGATCCGCAAACGCGGCGGCTGGCTGACCATGCTCTTCCTCGGCGGGATGCTCACCACGGCGGTGATCGGCGTGTTCCAGCACGAACTCGAGCGCGCGGTCGTGCTCACGCTGTTCATTCCGCTGGTGATCTCCAGCGGCGGCAACTCGGGGTCGCAGGCCTCGACGCTGATCATCCGCGCGATGGCGCTGGGCGAGGTACGCCTGAGCGACGCGTGGCGCGTGTTGCGGCGCGAGCTGTTCAGCGGCCTCGCGCTCGGTGCGATCCTGGCGGTGCTCGGCGTCGCGCGCATCCTCGGCTGGGAGGCCGTGTTCGGCGACTACGGCGACACGTACTGGCGCGTGGCGATGACGCTTGCGGTCAGCCTCGTGGGCGTCGTGGTGTGGGGCACGCTGATCGGCTCGATGCTGCCGTTCGCGCTGCGTAGAGCGCGCCTCGACCCGGCGATGGCGTCCGCGCCGCTGGTCGCGACGCTGTCGGACGTCACCGGGCTCGTGATCTACTTCACCGCGGCGAAGTTCATTCTGCTGGGCGCGCTGTAGCGGCGACATCGGTTGCTTGCCGCGCGGGAGGGGGACCCCTCCACTCCGCCCCCTCTCCCCGCTTCGCCGGAGAGGGGAGTCAGAACGAGATCGTGGTGGGCTGCGCCCCCACACCCCGGCGGAACGCGCGCAGTAGGCGCGCGTCCGGATCGGTCGGCGTGGTCGACATCCGGAGCCCCCTTCCCACGCAGGAACGAGGGATGGCGGCGCAGCCTACGCGGCGCGCGCCGCCTGACCGTCCTTGAGGAGCGCCGTGAGCAGGACGCGCCATCCCGCGATTGAGCCGGGCTTCTCGCGCGCGTCCACGGCGCCGGCGCGCAGCGCGCGGGCGCGGTCGGCAGTGGAAAGCACCGCCGACAACATGACCGTCGTGATGTCGGGCCGCAGCATGCGCGCCTGCGTCAGCAGGTCGAACGACTCCGTCGGGCCGAGGCAACGGTCGAGGAGCATCAACGCACCCGGCGCCACCGTCGCCAGCGCGTCGAGGAACCCCGCACGCGACGAGTCGATACGCACCTGCGCGCCGGCCCCGATCTGCTCGAGCACGAGGCCGACGATCAGCGCGTGATCGGGGTCATCGTCGATGATCACCACGGTGCGCGCGGCCGAGGGCATCACGCGAACCCCACCATCGACGTGTCGGCGCGCGGCAGCCAGAGGCGCACGCCGTCGGCCCGCACCTCGATCGCCGCGCCCTGCCGCTCGAGGACCACCTGAGCCGCGGCGAGCGCCTCGATGGCGCTCCCGGCGTGGCGCTGGAGCTCCTCGATCAGCGCGGTCAGCGGTGCGCCGCGCACCTCGCCCGGCCCGGATGGCAGCGCGGGCGGCCGGGGGAGCGTCAGCACCGCATGCGCCTCGGTCAGTACGACGTGCACCTCCGCGGCGTCGGCGCCGCAGCAGGCGTCGATCACCTCGCGCACCACGATCGGGTCGACGAGGACCAGCCGCGCGTCGAGGCCGCTCGCCTCCGAGATCACGACATGCCCGCCGAGGAGCAGCCGCAACGGCGTGCGCCCGACGTTGAGTTCGCGACGGTACCCGCGCGCCAGGATCGCGAGCGACTGCACCATGCGCTCCAGTTCGCGCGCGCCGTGGTGCAGCGCATCGAGCGCGACCGTGCCGCTGCCCGACGGATCCGCGCGCATCCGCTCCTCCACCGCCTCGTCGATCAGGCCAAGCGAGAGCGACAGCGTGAGCAGCGGCGACCGCAGGTCGTGCGCGATCGAGTACAGCAGCGAGGCGACTACGTCCTGCCCGCTGATCATCGGCGGCGGCGGCGCATCCACGGCCACGGAGGAGAGTTCGTTCATCGGGGCGGCCACGTTTCGAGGTGCACGTTCGAGGTGCGAGAGCCACGCTAGCCGGGCCTGCGGGCCCCTCCCATCAGGGAATCCCCGCAGATCGGTCGGCGCTGCCGATGATAGGGGCGGGGGAGCCCGCCGCAAGTGCGGGGCGTCCTCCGAGGACGCCCGAGGAGCGTCGCGCGTCAGCCGAAACCGCGCAGCGCGCGGCCGCCGAGCAGGTGCAGGTGGAGGTGCGGCACGGTCTGGCCGCCATCGGCGCCGCAGTTCAGCAGCAGCCGGTAGCCGCCCGCCTCGACGCCCTGCTCGCGCGCAATCCTCGAGGCCAGCACCAGCATGCGGCCGGCCCACGGCGCGTCGGCGTCGGTCAGATCCGCCGTCGAGGTCACGCGCTCGCGCCTCGGCACGATGATGATGTGCACCGGCGCCGCCGGGCTGATGTCGCGGAAGGCGAGGAAGTCTTCGTCCTCGTAGACGCGGTCGCTGGGCAGCTCGCCGCGGATGATCCGAGCGAAGACGTTGTCCGGGTCGTAGGCCATGCAACGCTCCCCTGTCCCCGATTCTATACGCGCCGGGCTCTGGGCCCGCACCAGATCTCGCCTCCACTCGTGAGGTCGCGGTCACGATAGGATTCTGGCGCAAGCTCCGGGGACGAATCGCCCTCGGCGCCCGCCGAACCCGCCCGGAGGAGGTCGCATCATCCCCCGTTCCGCCATCAACCTCATCGCCCGCATGCATCGGTGGATCTATCGCCTGAGCGGCGGCCGGATCGGCGGCGGGACGATGAACGGCATGCAGGTCGTCATGCTCACGACCACGGCCGAACGTCCGGACGGCCCCGGACCACGCCGCTCACCACGCTCGTCGATGGCGACCGCTGGGTCGTCATCGCCTCGAACAGCGGCAGCCCGAACCATCCGCGGTGGTTCCGCAACCTCGTCGCGCATCCACGCGTCACCATCGAGGTGCATCGCACCGCTATCGCCGCGACAGCTCGCACCGCCACCGCCGAGGAGAGGGCGCTGCTCTGGCCCCGCGTGACTGCCACCGCGAAGACCTACGCCGAGTACCAGGAGCGCACCGCCCGGGAGTTTCCGCTGGTGATCATCGAGCGCGCGTAGAACGTCTGCGGTCGGCGAGCCCCTACGGCGCGACCGCCACGGGCAGCCGCTGCGGCCCGCGGATCAGGAACGTCCCGCCCATCTCCGGCTCGCCCGCCGGATCCACCGTCCCCCACCGCGCGAGGACTGCCCGCAGCGCGATGTCGGCCTCGGCGCGCGCGAGCGGCGCGCCCAGGCAGTAGTGGATGCCGTAGCCGAACGAGAGGTGGCGGACATCCTCGCGCGTGATGTCGAAGCGCTCCGGGTCGGGGAACTGCGCCGGGTCGCGGTTCGCCGCGCCGAGCATGCAGATGACGATGCCGCCCGCCGGGATGCGCGTGCCGCCCACCTCCACGTCGTTGCGGGAGAAGCGCACGAGGCCCTGCACGGGGCTGTCCCAGCGCAGCATCTCCTCGACGGCGGCGGGCATCGCCTCCGGGTGCGCGCGCAGCGTCGCCATCGCCTCGGGGTGCGCGAGCAGCGCGCGCAGGCCGCCGCCGATGAGGTTCGTGGTCGTCTCGTTGCCGGCAACGAGCAGCAGGATGCAGAACCCCAGCAACTCGTTGCGCGTCAGCCGCCCGCCCTCGTCCTGCGCGCGCAGCAGCGTCGAGATCAGATCCTCGCGCGGCGCCCGCTCGCGCTCGGCGATGAAGCCGCCGAAGTAGTCGACGAGCGCGCGCGTCGTCTCCTGCGTCGCGGCGATGCGCTCCGGCGTCTGCACGAGGTCGGTCGTGCCGGCGATCACGCGCGACCACTCGCGGAACTTCGTGCGGTCTTCCGGCGGGATGCCGAGCATCTCCGCGATCACGATCGCCGGCAGCGGCTGCGCCAGCGCCTCGACGGCATCGAACGTTCCCGTCGCCGGCTGCTCGTCGAGCAGCGCCGCGGTGATCGCCTCGATGCGCGGACGCAGCACCTCGACGGCGCGCGGTGTGAACGCACGGTTGATGATGCCGCGCAGCCGCGTGTGCCCCGGCGGGTCGGAGCCGATCACCGTCGGCTCCTCGCCCAGGGTGCGCGAGGAGCGGCCGGGGCTGGGCAGCCGCAGCCCCATCGGCGCGTCGGTGATCCCCTGGCGTCTCGCCGCCGCCTCCAGCGCCTCGCGCGCGACCCGAGCGTCCGAGGAGAACCCCTCGACGTCGCGCGTGACCTGCTGGCAGTCGTCGTAGCGGGTCAGCACCCACGCCTGGAGCGCATCGCTGCGGTGCACGGGGTCGCGCGCCTGCAACCGGCCCAACTGGAGGTATGGGTTCTTGCGGTAGGAGGGGACGAAGGGGTTGAAGGTAACGGGCTCGTTCACCCTCTCAGAATAGCGCGGGTCCCGCAGTGCGCGGCTGCTGCCCGCGAGAGTGCGTTATCGAGCGTCGCGCAGTCTCAGCCCGCCCACACTCGCTCGACGCGGTACGTACCCCGTCCGTCCGAGTCCAGCAGGAACACATCCGGCGTGGTCATGGTCCGCCAGCGGTCACGGCCCGTGGTCCCATCGACGCGCGCCAGCGTGAAGCTCAGGAGCTGTCCGTGCGATACGAGCACGGGGAGGGTGTGCGCAGACCGCAACATCCCCTCGATGGCCTGCCAGCCTCGCTGCTGCGCCTCGAAGCCGGTCTCCGAACCCTCGAGTCGCAGCGAGTGGTCAGCGAAGCATGCTTCCACGGCGGCGACGTGATCTGCATCTGCCGGCAGGAACGGCGTGTCGCGCTCTCGGAGCCGTCCGTCAAGCGATATCTCCAGCGCCGACGCAGCCGCAAACGGGGCGATCGTATCGACGGCGCGCCGATACGGGCTGCTGACGATGCGATCGATCGGCCATTCTCGCAGCCAGGCGCCAAGCGCTTGAGCTTGTTCCAGCCCCAGTTCAGACAGTGGTCGTGACACGTTGTCCTCTGACCACGCCGCCTGGCAGTGGCGCACGAGCAGTAGCCCTCCCATCTGTGCACCCCTTCGTTCACTGATCCACCACCTGCCCGTGCCGCGACGCGATGTTACGTTGGGTGCGCCCCCCACCACGATCACCTCGCCGCCCCAGGGGCGACAGCGGAGGCCGCATGGACGTCCCCGCGAGGGCTCCTCGACCGCACCGCGGGCGCATCCGGCGCGCGCTGCCGCTGGTCGCGACCGTGGCGGCGCTGTGGGTGCGCTGGCGCATCCTGCGCATCCGCCGGCGTCGGATGAGCCCGGAGCGCGCCGCCGAGGCGACCCATCGCTTCCACCAGTACGCCGCCCTGGCGATCGTGCGCCGCGCCATCCGCCAGCAGGGGTTGATCATCAAG
Source organism: Dehalococcoidia bacterium (assembly GCA_009692765.1). Lineage (GTDB taxonomy): Bacteria > Chloroflexota > Dehalococcoidia > UBA2979 > UBA2979 > SHYQ01. The sequence continues at coordinate 17,379 of SHYQ01000012.1, forward strand.
ACGTGCCAGTTCCTCGGCAGCCGCGCCGACGTGCTGATGGACGAGTACGTACGCACGCTGTCGCTGCTGCACGACCAGGTGCCGCCGCGCCCCTGGGAGGAGATGCGCCCGGTGATTGAGCGCGAACTCGGCCGCCCGATCGCCGAGGCCTACGCGGCCTTCCGCGAGACGCCGATCGCCGCCGCCTCCCTCGCGCAGGTCTACCGCGCGCGCCTGCACGACGGCACGGACGTGGCGGTGAAGGTGCAGTACCCCGGCGTCGAGCAGCTGGTGCGCTGGGACCTCGACGCGATCCGCCGCCTCGCCGCCCTCTGGTCGCGCATCGAGACCGCGATCGACTTCCGCCCGATCGCCGCGGAGATGGCGCGCAACGCCCCCGACGAGGTGGACTTCATCCACGAGGGCCACGCCGCGGAGCGCATCGCGAGCTTCCTCGCGGACCGTGACGACGTCGTCGTGCCGCGCATCTACTGGGACCTCACGACGCGCCGTGTGCTGACGATGGACTACCTCGACGGCATCAAGATCACCGACGTCGAGGCGCTGCGTGCCGCGGGCGTCTCCACGCAGCAGGTGGCCGACACTCTCATCGACCTCTACAACACGATGATCCTGCGTCACGGCGCGTTCCACGCCGACCCGCACCCGGGCAACCTCTTCGTCCTCCCGCCGCCACCCGACGCCCCCCCCGGCGCCCCCGCGCGCATCGGCCTCGTCGACTTCGGGCTGACGAAGATGCTCACCGACGAGTTCCGCCGCCAGCTGATCGTGCTGACGAGCGCGATCATCGCCACGCGCCCCGAGGTGATCATGTCCACGATGACGGACATGGGCTTCCGCGCCCGCGAGGAGCGCGAGGAGACCTACACCGCCCTCGGCGAGGCGTTCCTCGGCGACGTGCTGCGCTCCGGCCGCGCGTACGTCGACCAGCAGATGATCGCGGAGGTGAACCAGCGCCTCGGCAAGGTGCTGCGCGCGAACCCGCTCGTCGATATCCCCGGCGACGTGATCCTCGTCGCGCGCGTCATGGGGCTGCTCTCCGGCCTCGGCCGTTCGCTCGACTCCAACACCGACCTGATGGAGGCGCTCGTCCCCTACCTCGACCCGGACGCCGAGCTGGTGCGCTAACCAGCGAGCGTCGAGGTGCTTGCGGGGGCGGCCCATCCCCTGCGCCGCTCCGACGCGCGGCGTGGTGCGCCCTCACCCTGCCCTCTCCCGCTCAACGCGGGCGAGGGTTCTGATCCGCTTTGGCACCCTCTCCTGCGAAGCGGGAGAGGGCGGGGGGTGAGGGCGCACCACTTCGCGGGGTAACAGGTGATCGAGGAGCGGACGGGCAGGACGGCCTCACCTCGGCCTCTCGCTCCGACGCGCGCCTACCGCGCGCGTCTCCGCCGGGAGCGCGAGGGGCGCAGCCCCCTCGCATCTCTATCCCCCTTCTGAACCCCTTCCCGCGCCGGGAAGGGGGCAGGGGGATCGGCCGCCCCGCGCTCGTCCTCGATGCCGAGAGCCCGCCGCACCCGTCTACGCAGGCGCCGCGCTATCGTCCCCACACATCCGAGTGGAGGCCCGCGTGACCACAGCACCCGCGCCCACCGCGCCCCCCGTGCGCTCCGTCGTCCGCGGCCGTGCCGCTTCGCAGCACGCGTCGGTCGAGCGCGCGCTGGATCTGCTCGCGGGGCGGGGCAGCCTCGAGGAGCTCGCGCGCGATCTGCGCGCCGGCCTCGCCAGCGAGATTGACGGCGGTGCGATCGAGCGCGCGACGGACGTGCGCATCGACCGCGGCTCGCGGCTGCTCTACGCCACCGACGCGTCGATCTACGAGATGGAGCCGCTCGCGGTCGTCTTCCCGCGCGGCGTCGAGGATGTGCAGCACGTGATGCGCGTCGCGAACGCCCACGGCGTCCCGGTGCTCACGCGCGGCGGCGGCACCAGCCTCGCCGGGCAGGGCGTCAACCACGCGATCGTCCTCGACTGCTCGCGGTACATGCACGGCGTGTTCGAGGTCAACGTCGCGGAGCGCTGGGCGCGCGTACAGCCGGGGGTCGTGCTCGACGTGCTGAATCGCGCGCTGCGGCCCCACGGGCTGCACTACGTGATCGACCCGTCCACGCGGAACCGCGCGACGATCGGCGGCGGCATCGGCAACAACTCCTGCGGCGCGCACTCGCTGCTCTACGGCAAGACGATCGACCAGGTGCTGTCGCTCGACGTGGTGCTCGCCGACGGCTCGCGCGCCACGTTCGAGGCGACGAGCGGCGCCGCCCTCGACGCCAAGCTCGCCGCCCCCGGCCTCGAGGGCGACATCTACCGCACCGTGCGCGCCGTCGCCCACCGCGAGCGCGAGGAGATCGCGGCGCGCTTCCCGAACATCCCGCGCCGCGTGTCGGGCTACAACCTGGACGACTTCACCGGCGACGGCGCGATGGACCTCGCGCGGCTGATCGTCGGGTCGGAGGGCACGCTGGCCGTCGTCACCGCGGCGAAGCTGCGCCTCGTGCCGCTGCCGAAGCTGCGCGGCGTCGCGGCGCTGCACTACGGCACCGTCGCCGCGGCCGCGCGCGCCACCACCGAGGGGCTGCGCCTCTCGCCCTCGACGATCGAGATCATCGACGCGACGATCGTGCGTCGCTGCCGCGCCAACCCGAACTACGCCATGCTCGCGGACTTCGTGCAGGGCGACCCCGGCGCGCTGCTCATCGTCGAGGCGTACGCCGACGACCCGGACGAGCTGCGCGCGCACCTCGAGGTCGTCTCGCGCGCGATGGTGCGCCCGGGCGACGCCGCGGGCGCGTACGCCTGCCACATCACCACGGACGCCGGCGCGCAGGCGCGCATCTGGCGCATGCGCGAGGCCGGCCTCGGCCTCGTCATGAGCCTGCGCGGCGACGCCAAGCCGATCGCCATCGTCGAGGACACCGCCGTGCCGCCGGAGCGCCTGGGCGAGTTCGTCGAGCGCTTCGACGCGATCGTGCGGTCGCACGGCACGGAGGCCTCGTACTACGGCCACGCCGCCGTCGGCTGCCTGCACATCCGCCCGCTCGTCAACATCAAGACCGAGAACGGACTGGCGGTGATCCGCGCGATCGCGACGGAGATCGCCGACCTCGTGCTGGAGTTCGGCGGCAGCCTCTCCGGAGAGCACGGCGACGGCATCCTGCGCGGCGTGTTCACCGAGCGCATGTTCGGCCCGCGCATCACCGAGGCGTTCCGCGAGGTGAAGCGTGCCTGCGACCCGCGCGGCCTGCTCAACCCCGGCAAGATCATCGACACCCCGGCGTTCGACGACAACCTCCGCCTCGCGCCGTGGACCGTGAACGCCGCGCCGCCCGTCGTCTTCGACTGGACCGCCGAGGGCGGCATCGCGCGCGCGGCGGAGCAGTGCAACGGGCAGGGCGCGTGCCGCAAGGACGACGGCGGGATGTGCCCCTCGTTCATGGTTACCGGCGACGAGGAGCACTCGACGCGGGGGCGCGCCAACCTGCTGCGCCAGGCGCTCAACGGCGCGCTCCCCCTCGAAGACCTCGGGGGCGACCGCCTGCACGCCGCCCTCGACCTGTGCGTGGAGTGCAAGGCGTGCAAGTCGGAGTGCCCCTCCGGCGTCGACCTCGCGAAGCTCAAGTACGAGGCGCTGACCTACCGCCACCGGCTGCACGGCGTACCGCTGCGCGACCGGCTGTTCGGGCACATCGCCGTGTGGAGCCGTCTCGCGACCGCGCTGGGGCCGCTGATCCCGCTGGTGAACGCGACGATGAACCTCGCCCCGCTGCGCGTGCTGCTCGAGCGCCGGCTCGGCATCGCGCGCGAGCGCCCGCTGCCGCGCTTCGCGCGCGTGCCCTTCCGCCGCTGGTGGGCCCAGCACACCGCGGAGCGCACCGCGGAGCGCGACGCGTCATCCCAGAGCGCACCGCGAGGCGAGGCCGTGCTCTTCGACGACACCTTCACGCGCTACTACCACCCGGAGGTGGGGCGGGCGGCGGTGGCGGTCCTCGAGGCGCTGGGGTACGCGGTCACGGTCGTCGAGCGGCTGGGCTGCTGCGGCCGCCCACTGATCTCGAAGGGCCAGCTCGACGAGGCGCGGGTGTGGGCGCGCCGGAACGTGGCGCTCCTGGCCCCCTACGCCGCGCGAGGGGTGCCGATCGTCGGCACCGAGCCCTCCTGCCTGCTCGCCCTGCGGGACGAGTACTCCGACCTGCTGAGCGGTACCGACCCTGGCAGCGCCGAGTCGCGCGCGGTCGCCGGGCAGGCGCTGCTCCTGGACGAGCTGGTGGCGCGGCTGGCCGCCTCGGACGCGACCGTGGGCGATCTGTTCGGGGGCGCCGTCGCCGGACCGGCCGTCCTGCACGGCCACTGCCACCAGAAGGCGATCGCGGGCATGGACCCCACGCTGGCCGCCCTCGGCCTCATCCCCGGCCTCGAGACCAGCCTCGTCGACTCGGCGTGCTGCGGCATGGCGGGCTCGTTCGGGTTCGAGGCGGAGCACTATGACGTCTCGCGGGCGATGGGCGCCCGTTCACTCTTCCCCGCCGTCGAGGCGGCCCCCCTCGACGCGGAGGTGCTGGTCACGGGGGTTTCCTGCCGCCAGCAGATCGGGCACTTCACCGGCCGCCGCCCGCGCCACGTGGCGGAGCTGCTGGCGGACGCGCTGACGGCCGGCTGAGACCCCGCTCTCGCTCTGCGGAAGCCGGCCAGCCGCGCCGATACTCCGGGATGAGGCGCCGAGTCCTTCGGCGTATCGTTCCGAGGGGCGCCGCCATGAGCTCTCTGATCCGCATCCCGCCGCTCCCGGTCGCGCACATGCGCGCGATGCAGCTTGTCGGGGAGGCCAACCCGTCGCCGCAGGAGCTGCGCCAGATCGTGGACGCCGACCCCGCGTTGACCGCGGCACTGCTGCGCGCCGCCAACTCCGCCGCCTCGGCGCCGATCGGTCCGGTGCGCACGGCGCAGGTCGCGATCATGCGCGTCGGGACCACCGAGTCGCGCCGGATCATCATGAGCGTCGCCCTCTCCAGCTCCTTCGGCGACCTCCGCCGCTCCCAGATCGACGAGCACGAGATCTGGCGGCACCTGATCGCCACCGGCTTCCTCGCGGACGCGACCGCGTGGGGTGAGGTGGAGCACACCGAGGCGTTCACGGCCGGCCTGCTCCACGACATCGGCCGCCTCGCGATGGCCGTGGACGTCCGTGACGCTCTCGACGGGCCTGCTGCACTTCAGCAGCTACGCGGTGCTGCACCGCCCCGGCAGCGGTGTCACGAAGCCGCCGAAGGCCGCACCGCCCACAAAGGGCGACGGCGCGTTTGCCGCGGCACCCGCGTTCGGGGCGGGCGGGGTCGCCCTCGTGATCTTCAGCCGGGGCACCGTCGACCACCTCCAGGCCGCGGCGGTCGCCGGCGGCGCCAGCGGGGTGTGGGTGCAGGACGATCGAGGCGTCTACCGCCTGCTCATCGCCAACGGCCCCGTGTTCGTGAAGGAGGCGTTCGCCGCGTTCTTCCCGAAGGGCTTCACCGCCCCGACCGCGGTGACGCTGACGCGATAGCGCCGCACGAGGCCGACCGAGCGTGCATGGAACGGGGAACGGGATTCGAACCCGCGACTCCTGCTTGGAGGGCAAGCCAACGCACGCGCTGTGCTACGAAAGCGACCGGCGATGCGAAATGTGTCCAGTTATCTGCTCTTGAAGAGATAGTGACTGAGCGGCAGTTTCCTAATCCGGTCTAGCCCCGTTCGGGACACCAGCGTACGCAGCTCCGGAGTCTTTCCGAGCGCGGGGGCGCCGACTAGACCGACCGCTGAGTGCGAGTTGAGAGCGGCCCATGCGCCTTACCGGGTTCGGCCGCTCTGTGCCCGGCTGACGTCCCACGAGACCACCTCCACCCGCGCGTGGCGGGGAGCCCAGAGTCGTACCCGAACAACGCGAGGGCGACGATGAGGACGAACGTGGCGGCTGAGGGCAGCCGGCCCTTCATGCGCGCATGCACGCCTACCGACTGCTGGTGCCGTACTGCGCGGTGTCAATCGCGTCCACGGTCGAGAAGCAGTCCTACGCGCCGGCCTCACGGAGCCGCGCGGGGGGCGCGGGTGGCCGCGCGAGGAACATCGACGCGGCGGCGAGCAGCGAGAGCACTGCGAGGACGTACAGCACGCCCTCGTATGTGCCCTGCGCGTCGGCGACAAGGGCGGCGACCACCGGGCTGACGATCCCCATCGGTGAGGAGATGAGCCCCATCGTCCCCATCAGGCGGCCGAATGCGCCGCGGCCAAAGTAGTCACCGATCTGCGAGTTTTGGAGCGGCGCGCGGAACCCCCAGCAGATCCCGTAGATGACGCCAAAAGCCAGCACCGGCGGCATCGACCGCGCGCCCGCGAGGATCACGAGCGAGACGGCCAGGCCCACGGCGCTTGTCCCGAGGATCAACCGCTTGTCGTAGCGGTCGCCAAGGTAGCCACCCGCCAGTCGCCCGCCAATGTTGACGACGTTCATGAATGCGAAGGCGAAAGCCGCGTCGCCTCGCGACAGCCGCACGCCCTGCTCCATGTGCAGGAACAGATGCACCATGACCACGGACAACGCCACGTTCAGGAGGCCGCTGCTCAAGCCGAGAAACCAGAACGAAGACGTGTGCAGTGCCTCGCTGACCGTGAAGTCGACGCGGCCGTCACCGCGAGTCGTAGGCCCGGTGGGCGTGTTGGCCGCCCCGGGCGGGTCGTTGTCGGGCAGGAAGCCCATATCCTCGGGGCGCGTCCTCAGGAAATGCGCCGCTGGGAATCCGATCACCATTACGGCGATCCCGGAGGCGGTGGCTGCGGCGCGCCAATCCATCGCCGACTGCATCCAGACGATCGCGGGGATCGCGATGATGCCCGTGAGCGAGAACCCCATTGTGGCGACGGCGATAGCCATCGTGCGCTTGCGGCGGAACCAGTTGTTGAGCGCGGTCGAGATGACGAGGAGCCCAATGAGACTCGCGCCTAGCCCCATGAAGATGTTCACCGCGTAGTAGTGCCAAACGTTCTGCACCTGCGCGAAAAGGATGAGGCCGATCCCGGTCATCGCGACGCCGACCATCATCACCCTGCCCGGACCGAAGCGATCCACGGCCCAGCCGTTCAGGGGACCGAGCAGCGCCGACTCCGTTTGCGTGAACGCCCGCGGCCCGGCGAGCGTCGCGCGGTTCCAGCCGAACTCGGCGCCGAGCGGGACGAGGTACGTCTGGAAGGCCTGCTGTGAGATGCCGAAGATGAACTGGGCCGCGAAGCCAATGCCGATGATCACCCAGCCGTAGAAGAAGCGGGATCGCGGCCCTTCGCTGGCGGTGTGGGAGTCCTCAGTCGGGAAGTTGGATGGGCGCGGCTCGACCATCGTCGGATGATACGCCCGCCGACAACGTCGCTCGCTGGGCGCTCGGCTGGCGCAATCGCGCGGGGGATCGTCGGGCGGCGCGTGAGCAACATCGCAACGCTGGCGAGGACGGAGATCGCCGCGAGCGGGAGCAGGACGCAGATGGACTCGCCCGAGCGGTCGGCGAAGAACCCCGCGACCGCGGTGACGCTGACGCGATAGCGCCGCACGAGGCCGACCGAGCATTCGTGGAGCGGGGGACGGGATTCGAACCCGCGACATCCTGCTTGGAAGGCAGGCGCTCTACCACTGAGCTACCCCCGCCCGACCGCGCCGCCCCCGCGTCCGAGGCGACTCCGCTCCGTCGGCGGACGCTAGGCGCGCACGACGACGACCGGGTGTCGAGAGATCCGCAGCAGCTCCTGCGTGACGCTGCCGAGCGCGAGGCCGTGCAGCCCCGCCGCTCGCCGACTCGCGATCACCACCACGTCGACGCCGCGTGCGGTCGCGATGCGGTCGATGCACTCGGCGATGTCCTCGCCGCGTTCCACCTCAAGCACGATGCCCTCCGGCGTTGGGCTGATCGCGGCGAGCCGCGCGCGCAGCGCACCATCGAGGCGCTCACGCAGGATCGCGACGGCCGAGTCGCGCGACGGCGCGACGATATCGACCGCGTCGACGAGCGGGTTGATCGCAAACAGGGCGGCAAGCGCCCCCCCGTGCTCGCTCAGGCGGACGGCGAACCGGAGCGCCTCCTCAGCGCCGTCGGATCCGTCGCACGCGACCAGCACGTCCACAGGTCTCCTCACAGCCGAATAGCGACGCTACGCACCACGATAGCGCGACCAGCGGCACTCCGTCCCCGTGCCGGACGCCAAGCAGCGGGCGCGCTACACTCGCGCGGCCCGAGAGGTCATCTCGAAGAGGGCCAGCCCAAGGATCACCCATGTACCAGAACGCCATCATTACCACGGACGGCTCCGACGTCGCCGCCTCGGCGCTCAAGCACGCGCCGCAGGTCGTCGCGCCGGACGGCCGCATCGTCGTCGTCGAGGTGGTGGACTCCGTGGGCCAGGTGCTGGCGAAGACCACCCCGGCCGGCTTCGAACTCGGCGGGATGGTGGACGCCGGGCTCGCGGAGGAGATCGTCGCGGCGCAGCGCGGCGAGGCGCAGAAGCACCTCAACGCCGCGAAGGCGGCGCTGATGGCGGCGGGCCTGAAGAACGTCGAGACGGTGATCCTCGACGGCACCCCGGGCGACCGCATCGTGGAGCTCGCCAGCACGCGCAAGAGCGACGTCGTGATCATGTCGACGCACGGGCGCTCCGGCCTGCGCCGCGTCGTGCTCGGCTCCGTCGCCGACCACGTCCTCCGTCACCTCGACAACGTCGCGGTGCTGCTCGTCCACCCCACGGAGTAGCGACCGCCTCCGGCGCGGCTTCCCCACCGCTCATGCCACAGCAGTACGTCGCATCCGACTCGCGCACCGGTCTCCAGGTGCAGGTCACCGGGGAGTTCCCCGGCGAGCCGGACGACCGCGTCCGCATCGCGCGCACCACGAACCTCTTCACGCGGCTCATGGCGACGATCCTCTCCACCGAGGACGAAGCGGACCGCCGCGAGCGCTTCCGCGCGATCGAGACGCAGCTCGAGGTGGCGGAGGCCCTCGTGCGCGGCGACCTGCCGGAGGTGGAGCGGCTCGTGCGCGAGACGCTGCACCACATGGGCATCTCCGACGAGCAGCTGCGCGAGGTGGAGCAGCAGTTGCGCCGCCAGATGCAGGACCTCGGCGGCGACGCGAACATCGGAGGCCTCGGCGGGCTGTTTCACGACCCGGAAGCGCCGCCCGAGGACGACCCGCCCGCCGACGCGCCGCCGAGCGCGCCGCGCGCGTAGCGGCGCCGGTGGGCTGAGCAGGCGGTCCATCCCCCTGCCCCCTTCCCTGCGCGGGAAGGGGGTTCTGAAAGGGGGGTGATGCGAGGGGGCGCGCCCTTCGCGCTCCCGGCGGAACGGCGCGCGGCAGGCGCGCCTTACCCTGCCCTCTCCCCCTGCGGGGAGAGGGGTTCTGAGGGCAGAGCGCCGTCGCCCGCTCCGGCGTGCGCCTACCGGGCAGGCCTCCGCCGGGAGGGGGAGGGGCGCAGCCCCTCGCATCACACTCCCTCCTTCTTCCTCCCCTCTCCTGCGAAGCGGGAGAGGGGCCGAGGGTGAGGGTTCCCCTCCCGCGCCGCTCCCTACTCCACCTCCAGCGTGAGGCGGTAGCCGGTGCCCCGCTGTACCTCGATCGCCTCGGGTAGGCCGACCGCCGCGAGCTTGCGGCGCAGCGTGACGACGTGCGCGCGCACGGCGGCCCGCGCCGCGCGGTCGTCGACGGCCGCGCCCCAGAGCGCCTCCGCGATCGCGGCGATCGAGGCGGACGCGCCGCCCTCGCGCGAGTGGCCCCCTCCCTCGATCGCCGCCTCGCTCGCCGCGACGAACAGCGCCGCGAGCAGCGCACCCTCGGACGCCGCTCACGTTCGCGCCGCCGCGCGGCCCCTGGACGAGCCGCTGCCGCGGCGCGAACGTGAGCGGGCCCGCGCGGTATGTCCGAGGCGCCTCCGCGCGGGCGGACGCCAGCGCGGCGAGGGCGCGGGCGATCGCTCCCGCGTCCGCCTCGCCGCCGACGAGGGCGACCGCCGGGCGGACGTCCTGCGGGACCCCAGCGCGCGGCCACGTGGAGGCCGCCGGGAGCAGCAGCACCACCGGCAGCGGGCGCTCCGCGGCGGCGCGCGCCCGCTCGATGGCGAGCCGCGCCGCGGCGCCCCCCGCCGTGACGAGCAGCAGCGCGTCCGGTCGTGTAGCGCGCACCTGCGCGGTCAGCCCGGCCACCGTCGAGGCGCCGCAGACCGCGTGCGGGGTGCTCGCGACCTCGGCGACCCGCCGCTCGCGCGTCGCGGCGTCGTCCGCGACTACGAGCACGCGCACGGGGGCCCTCCACCTCGAGGCGCCGAGGGGCACGCAGAGGAGCGCTGCGTGGGGAGTTGGTATGGGTCGTCGAGGGCGCTACGATCGTCGTTCGGATTCGGCTCGCGCGGTGTCGGCCTGCGCGGACTGATCATCGGCCGTCCCTCCCCACGGACAACGAGGCCTCGGATGCCCCTCGACCGCATCGTCGTCACCGGCGCGCGCGAGCATAACCTCAAGAACGTCACCGTCGAGATCCCCCGCGACAAGCTCGTGGTGATCACGGGGGTGTCGGGCTCGGGGAAGTCCTCGCTCGCCTTCGACACCATCTACGCCGAGGGGCAGCGGCGCTACGTCGAGTCGCTCTCCGCGTACGCGCGGCAGTTCCTCGGACTGATGGAGAAGCCCGACGTCGACTACATCGAGGGGCTCTCCCCCGCGATCTCGATCGACCAGAAGGGCGTGTCGAAGAACCCCCGCT
>SHYQ01000002.1 GCA_009692765.1 Dehalococcoidia bacterium
TCACCACGTCCGCGCGCTCCGCGATCACCTTCACCGCCGCCTGGCGGTTCGTCGTCGCGTAGCAGATGTCGTTGCGCACCTCCGCGCCGGGGTAGCGCGCGCGGATCGCGTCGATCGTCTGCGCCGTGTCGTCGACGGACAGCGTCGTCTGCGTGACGACGAAGATCGGGCGGTCGCCGGCGGCCAGCGCCTGCACGTCCGCGGGCGTGTCGACGACGCGCGCGCGCTCCGGCGCCTCGCCGCGCGTGCCCTCGACCTCGTCGTGGCCGGCGTGGCCGACCAGCAGCACGTCGAACCCGTCGCGCGCGGCCTTGCGCGTCTCGAGGTGCACCTTCGTCACCAGCGGGCACGTCGCGTCGATGATGCGCAGCCCGCGCTCGCGCGCCGTGGCGACGACCGCGGGGGAGACCCCGTGCGCGGAGAAGACGATGCGCGCCCCCCGCGGGACCTCCTCGACGTCCTCGACGAAGATCGCGCCACGCGCGCGGAAGTCGTCGACGACGTAGCGGTTGTGCACGATCTCGTGGAACGCATACACCGGGCCGGTCTCTCGCGCGAGGATCTCGTCGAGCACGTTGATCGCGCGCACGACGCCGGCGCAGAAGCCTCGAGGCTCGGCGAGCAGGATCGTGTGCGGCATGCGCGCGCCCTTCGCTCAGCGGATGGCATCGTGGATCATCGTCGCGGGTGACCATCGTAGGCCACGGGCGCTGCACGGGCCCCGCGCCCCTCAGCGCCGGGGCGCTCCCGGCCGCGCGCGGCGCGCGCGAGCGCGGCGACGCGCTGAGCGGCGACGCCGCCCAGCATCCCGCCACCGAGCCCCAGCAGCAGCACCCACGCCCCCACGTCGCCTCGTCCCGTCCCGCCCGAGGCCCCCGCCGCCGTCGAGGCGCCATCGACCGCTCGCGATCCGGGCGCGCCCGCGCGGGCCGTGGGCACGCCCGCCGCCCCCGCGCGGCCCGGCGAGGGATCCGCGAGCGCCACCGCCTCGCGGAATGCCCCGTCCGGGCCGAACCGCCGCTCGATCGAGCGGCCGCCGCCGGGCGTCAGGATGCGTGCCGTCGCCCCCATCACCCCGAGGTACGTCGTGTCTTCGCCGTACGAGAACGCGTCGATCAGCGTCCCGTCCGCGGCGAAGAGCGCGAGGCGGTCGCCGTCGTTGCCGAGGCCGTTGCCGATCGTGCCGGGGAGCCGGTACGCGAGCGCCGTGCCGACCTCGGCGAGCCGCGCGGCGACGAGGATCGTGCCGCCCGGCGGCAGCGTCACCGCGGGGAGCGCGACGGCGCCCACGTTGTCGCGCAGCGTGACGCCCGCGAGCGCGGCGGCGACGACACCGATGTTCGTCACCTCGACCCACTCGTAGTCGGCGTCGCGGCCGGGCTGCGCCGGGTCCGGTAGCGCCTCGGTGATGCGCAGGGCGTCCTGTGTGTTGGTCACAGCGGTGCGCGCCACATCCTCGACGCCCGCGGGCCCCGGCGGCGTCGAGGCGGCCAGCGCCGACGTCTGCGCTTGCGCGCTCGATGGCGTGCTCGCCGACGCCACAGGTGGCGTGGGTGGCGGCGAGGGCGCCGCCGGGGCGGCGGTTGGCGCTGCGGCCGGCGGCGGCGCGAGCGGTCCGAGCGCGGGCGCGGCGACGGTGGACTGTCCCGCGCGCGCGTCGGGCGGGCCGTCCTCGAACGGCTCCGCGCGCGCGAATCCGACGTCGTCGGCGGCCATCGACGCTCCGCTGGCGTCGTGGGGCGCCAGCAACAGCCGCACCTTCGCGCTGCTCGTCCCGGGGGGCGCCTGCACCGGCCCGGTGCCCACGCGCTCGGCGCCGGCGGCGCGGAGCGCGATGGCGGACTGCGAGCCGCCCGAACTGACCGCGGGCGAGTCCACCGTGCGCGTCTGCGCGCCGGCCCCGTTCGCGGAGGCGTACCACGCGATGCGCACCCAACCGGCCTCGACGCCGCGCGCCGGCGACAGCAGCGCACTCGCCTCGTACCACTCGCCTCCCGCGATGCCGACGATCGTCTGCTCGACCCACATCGTCGCCGCGCCATCGGTGCGCAGCACCGCGCTCGCGCCGCGCCCGGGGATCGCCGCCTCCACCGACACGCGCCCGCGCGAGACCGACCAGCCGACGAGGTCGTGCGCGAAGTCGCCGTTGAGCAACGTCGTAGAGACCGCCAACGGCGGCGGTGTGGGCATCGAGGTGGGCGTGGGCGTGGGCGTGCGCGCGGGCGTCGAGGTGGGCACGGGCGTCGCGCGCGGCGCGACGCGCGGCGGCTCCGGCGGCGGGTCGTCGGCCGCGGGCACCTCGGCGGCGGCGGGCGGGGGCGGAGGGGGCGGGGGTGGCTCGGGCGGGGGCGTCGCGACGGGGAGCGGCAGCGCCTCCGCCACGCTCGCGCCGTCGACCCAGATGCTCGCGCCCGCGGCCGTCGCGTTGGCGACGACGGTCACCTGCACGAACGCCGCGTTCGCGGGCGCGGTCAGCGCCGAGGTCGTCACGACGCGATACCCGGCGGCCGGCCCGCCCAGCGTCGAGGCCGCGGTGGCGAGCACCGTCCCGTCCACGTTGACCACGTCGAGGCGCGCGGTCACGCCGGTGATGTTGGTGGGCGCTTCGTAGCGGATGCTGGCGGTCAGCGTGTAGCGGTAGCCGGGTCTCGCGGCGCTCTCGGGCACGACCCAGTACTGCGAGGTGATGCGGGCGGCGGTGCCCGCCATGGACGTTAGCTTCGCGCTCTTCGTCCCCTCGATGGATGACGTGCTGTCGCTGACGAGCGTGCCGCCCTGCGCGAACCAGCCGGTGGTGCCGCCCTCGAACCCGCCGTTGTTGAGGACCGACGGCGTCTGCGCGCGTACGGACATCCCCGCGGCGAGCAGCGCACCCGCGGCGGCGAGCGCCGCAACGGCAGCCGTGGGGACGACGCGCATGAGGGGAGTCCTGCGCTCGACGCTTCCTTGCGGCGGCAACCTAGCACAGTTGCTGACGCGATGCTGGCGGATTGCTGCCGAAACGTTCTCGCGACCGCCACGGCTCGTTGCGGGCCACCGGCGAGGGCGGGTCCCCCACCCCGGTCTTTCCCCCTCGAGGGGGAGGGGGCTGATCCGAACCCCCTTCCCGCCAGGGAGGAGCAGCAGGTGGGCCGCCACGGTCCGTACTCACCTCGAAGCACGCGAGGCGTCCCAGGCGCGCCTGCCGCGCGCCGTTCTGCCGGGAGCGCGAGGGGCGCAGCCCCGTCGCGTCACATTCTGATTCTGTCTCCCCTCTCCTGCGTAGCGGGAGAGGGGCCGGGGGTGAGGGTTCCGCTCCCTCCCGCGCAGGGAGGGGCACGGGCGGGCCGCTTCCGGCGACCACCATGCGGGCCGCCTCGCTCAGTCTTCGAGGTCGGGGGTCAGACCAATGGCCACGGGGTGCAGCGCCACGGGTACATCTCGGGCAGCACCGGCGTCGCGAGCATCTCCTCGCACCGCTCGACGAGCGCCGCGCGCTCCGCGGCGTCGAGGCGCGCGCGCAGCGCAGCCGATGCGGCGTCACCCTCGACGAGGGCCGCGCGCACCCGCGCGATGTCGGCGAGCCACGCCGCGGGGATCGCGGTGCCGGCGTAGTCCCAGATCACCGTGCGGAGCTTCGGCGCCGCGCTGAAGCACAGGCCGTTGTCGATGCCCCAGATGCGACCGCGCGGGTCGAGCAGCAAGTGCCCGCCCTTGCGGTCGGCGTTGTTCGCCAGCAGGTCGAACACGGCGAAGCGCACGAGCTGCTCGTCGTAGGTGTCGCCCTCGCGCAGGCCGAAGTAGTGCACGCGCGGGTCGTGCTCGATGTACAGCTGCAACGAGCCGACGCCGTGCGGCCCGATGCACTCGACGGTGGGCGGCACGATCTCCCAGCCGAGCAGGCGCGCGAAGTCGGCGGCGGCGATCTCGCGCGCGTACAGGCCCTCGGGGAAGTCGTGCAGCGGCTGCTCGCCGCGCTCCGGCTTGTAGACGCCGAGCCCCGGCCCGAGCACCGCGTGCGCCAACTCGGCGACGTAGACGTAGTTCGAGGAGTTCACCGTCAGGTGCAGCTCACCGATCGCGGCCTCGCGCAGCGCATCCTCGACGCGCGGGTCGAGCGGATCCCACGGCGCGGGCAGCGAGGCGCGGCCCCGCGGGCAGCGCGGCTCGCGCGGCGCCGTCATGGTGCGCGCCCCCGCACCCGCGCCCGCACGAGCCGCAGGAACCGCCGCACGAGGTCGCGCGCGCCGGCCCACGCGCCTCGACGTCGCCCGCGCGCACGGATCAGCGCGGTCGCCTCCGCCGTGCCGACGAGGAGCGGCTGCCGCCAGTCGCGCAGCGTCGGCGTGCGCGGCGGCGCCGGCGGCGCGTTGGGCGCGGTCGTTGCGCGCGCGCGGCGGTGCGGGAGCCGCGCCGGCGGCGTGAAGCGATCGAGGGGCGTCCAGAGGCCCGCCTCGCGCACCCACGCCTCGCGTCCCGCGGCCTGCACGAGGACGACGCCACCCGCGACGTCCCAGATGCGTGGCGCGTAGAACGTCGCCGCCTCGAACACCCCGGCCGCGACCAGCGCAGCCTCGACGGCGATGGAGCCAGTGACGCGGTGGTCCCACTGCTCCGTGCCGCCGGGCGCGCCTCCGGGCGCGGCGGCGAGGCGGCGGCGCACGCCCGCGGCGCGCGCGCCGGCCACCGCCTCGCCGTCGAGGTACAGCGCGCCGCCCGCGTGCGCGTGGTACACGCCCGGCCCCAGTGCGTGCGTCGCGCCGCACCACACGGCCGCTGCCGCCGGGCGTCCGCGGTGCAGCACTCCGATCGAGATCGCGAACAGCGGAAAGCCGTTGACGAAGTTCGCCGTGCCGTCGATCGGGTCGATCGCCCACAGGTACTCCGCCGCGAGCGCGCGCGCGTCCAGCGCCGCGCCGTCGTCCGTCTCCTCGCCGATCACGGCGTGGCCGGGGAAGCGCGCCGCGACCCGCTCGCGTACGAGGGCCTCCACTGCGCGGTCGACCTCGGACACCGGGTCGTGCGTGGTGTCCTTGCCGCCGGCGTCGGGCTTGTACTCGACGGTGAGATCGCGCGCCAACGCCTGCCGCGCGATCTCGCCGGCCTCGCGCGCGATGGCGATCGCGAGCGCCTCGATCGCCTCGAGCGTGGCGAGGTCGGGCGGGGCGTCGGCGGGAGCGGTAGGCTCGTCGGTGATCACGCGTCTCCTCGCCCTCTGCGGAGTGCACAGTGCGGAGTACCCGCCGCGGAGTACCCAGCGCGGTCGAGGATATCGCCGCCGCGCACCGCGCGCGGTGCGCCGCGGATGACGGAGCGCCGATGAGCCGCCTGCCTGTCCCCGACGACGCGTGGCGCGAGTCGACCGAGGGCGACCTCGACCCCGACCTCGCGGAGGAGCGCGCCTCCAGCCTCGAGGATTGGGAGCGCCTGTTCGCGCCGCGCCGCGGCCTCACGCTGGCCCTGCGCGTCGTCGGCGCGATCGTGCTGCTGGCGATCGTGCTCTCGACGATCGCCGTCGTGCTGCGCTAGCACGCGAGCACGGGGCGCAGCCCCGCGCCGTCGAGGGGGGCTCGCTTCGCGCGCTAGCGGAAGTGCGGTACCACTTCGTCCATCAGGCGGTCGTAGGTGGCCTTCTTCTCCTCCAACGTGGCGAGGTTGAAGTCCGGGATGACGATCTCGTCGGCGCCGGCGTCGGCGTAACGCTCGATTGCCTCGCACAGCTGCTGGGGGGTGCCGGCGAGCACCGCGCCACGGGCGCCCGCGCGCTCCAGCTGCGCCGGGTTGTCGGAGAAGGCCACCAGCGTCTGCACCGAGCGGTGGATCTCGGAGGGGTCTCGCCCGACGTCGGCGCAATGCCGATCGAGGACGCGGCTCTTCTGCGCGAACACGTCCGGCGGCACCTGCGCGTTCCACTCGTTGGCGTAGCGGGCCACCGCGCGGAGCGTGCGGCGCTCGCCCACGCCACCGATGAGCAGCGGCAGCGGCTGCTGCACCGGTCGAGGTTGCAGCGGGGCGTTCACGAGCTGGTAGTAGCGTCCCTCGAAGGTCGTGCGCTCCTGCTTGAAGAGGCTGCTGATCACGGCCGCCGCCTCCTCCAGCCGCCCAGAGCGTTCGCCGAGCGTGTAGAAGGGGATGCCGTAGGCTTGGTGTTCGTTCTCCTGCCACCCGGCGCCGATCCCGAGGATGAAGCGGCCGCCCGAGATCACGTCGATCTGGGAGGCCATCTTCGCGTGGATCGCCGGGTGTCGGAGGGTGTTCCCAACGACGATCGTCCCCAGTCGGACGCGGGGCACCAGGGCGGCGAGCGCCGCCGTGATGGTCCAGCATTCCCCGACGAGGCCCTCGCCGGACTCGTTGTTGTTGATCAGATGGTCCGCGATCCAGATGCCGTCCCAGCCCGTCGCTTCCACGTACTGACTGAGTTCAAGCACCTGAGCGAACGGCCAGTGGAGCCGTGGTTTCACGCTGAACAACATGGGCGGCTCCTGCCTCGGGTACGGTCGAGATGGTAGCGCGCGGATCGCGCGAAGGGATCGCGCGGCAACCGCGGGGCGCGCTCGTCCGAAGCGCGCCTACCGCGCGCCGTTCCGCCGGGAGCGCGCGGCAACCGCGGGTCGCGTTCGTCCGAGGCGCGCCTACCGCGCGCCGTTCCGCCGGGAGCGCGAGGGGCGCAGCCCCCTCGCATCACCCTCTCTGACTCAGAACCCCCTTCCCGCGCAGGGAAGGGGGCAGGGGGATGGGCCGCGCCGTCAGTCCTCGAGGTCCGCGTGCGCGCGCGCTACGCCTCGGGCGCGGGGGCGAGGCAGGTGGCGTGGCCGCAGCGGCACGGGCGCGCGCCCACCGTGCACGCGCACGCCTCGGCGCACGCGCTCGGCGGCAGCACGCCCAGGCGGCGCGCGATGTAGAGCAACGCCGGCACCGCGATTGCCAGCAGCGCCAGCCGGCGCAGCAGCCGCATCACCGCCGCGACTCCGCGAGGGCGACCGTGCCGTCCTCGTTCGCGTCGCCGGCGTCGTCGTCGTCGAGCGCGCCATCGAGCGCGCTGGCCGGGAGGCCACCGTCCTCCGCGAACTGCTCGCGGTAGAGCGAGGCGTAGAGGCCGCTGAGGGCGAGCAGATCGGCGTGCCGCCCGCGCTCGACGATCCGCCCGTGGTCGAACACGAGGATCTCGTCCGCCGCAACGACCGTCGACAGCCGGTGCGCGATCACGATCGTCGTGCGCCCGCGCGCCAGCACTGCCGTCGCCTCGCGGATCTCTCGCTCGAGGCGCGAGTCGAGCGACGACGTCGCCTCGTCGAGGATCAGCACGGGCGGGTCGTTCAACACCGCGCGCGCGATCGCCACGCGCTGCTTCTCGCCGCCGGAGAGGCGGTATCCGCGCTCGCCCACCGTCGTCTGCAGGCCGTCCGGCAGCCGCTCGACGAGCGCGCCGAGGCCGGCCGCGTCCGCCGCCGCGCGCACCTCGGCGTCCGTCGCGTCCAGGCGGCCGTAGCGGATGTTGTCCGCGAGCGAGGTGTGGAACAGGTGCGTGTCCTGCATCACCGTCCCAATCGCGCCGCTGATCGACGCGAGCGTGAGATCGCGCAGGTCGATCCCGTCCAGGCGCACGGTGCCCTCCTGCGGGTCGTAGTAGCGCTGCATCAGGTACGTCACCGTCGTCTTGCCGGCGCCGGACGGCCCGACCAGGGCGACCATGCGCCCCGCGGGCACGCTGAACGACACGCCGTCCAGCGCGGGCACGCCGCGGTTGGTGTACGAGAAGCGCACGCCCTCGAACGCCAGCGCGCCGCGCGCGTGATCGAGGCGGCGCGCGTTCGGGCGCTCCTCCACCTCCACCGGCGCGTCGAGGTATTCGAACAACCGCTCGAACAGCGCGAGCGAGGAGAGCAGCGTCGTGTTGATGCGCGCGATCGCGGCGAACGGCCCGAAGACGCGCTGCGCGAGCATGGAGAACGCCACCACCGTGCCGATGCTCAACTCGCCGCCGAGCACCGCGCGGCCGCCGAACCAGTAGATCAGGCCGGGGAGGACGGCGCCGAAGAGCGTGGTGCCCATGTTGAACCAGCGGCCCGTCATCTGCCGCTGCACGGAGAGATCGCGCAGCGCGTCGTTGGAGGTCGCGAAGCGCGCGGCCTCGTGCTCCTGCCGGCCGAACGTCTTCACGAGCATGGAGCCGGACACCGACAGCGTCTCCTCCAGGTGCGCGGACAGGTGCCCGGACTCCTCGTGCCACTCGCGCATCAGCTGGCGCATGCGCTCGCCGACGCGCAGCGTGGGGTACACCCACAACGGCAGGACGATGACGGTGGCGATCGCGAGCCGCCAGTCGAGCGTGCACATCAGCGCGAAGGCGATGCTGAGCGTGAGCGCGTTCGAGAGGAAGTCCGTGAACGTCCCGGTGATCGCCTGCTGCACCGCGTTCACGTCGGTGGCGATGCGCGAGAGGATCTCGCCCGTGCGCGTGGAGGTGTAGAAGCGCACGGAGAGCCGCTGGAGGTGCGCGTGCAGGTCGGCGCGCAACTGGTGCATCAGCCCCTGGCCGATGCGCTGATTGACCCACGTCTCGGCGACGCCGAGCAGCGCCGACCCCAGCACGATCGCGAGGTACACCGCGATCAGCCCGTCGAGGCCGGCGCGGCTGCCGGTCCCCGGGTCCATCCGGTCGACCATCGCGCCGAGGAGCCGCACCCCGACCAGATCCATCGTCGTGCTGAGGGTGAGCAGCGCGATCAGTACCACGAGGCCGCCGCGGTACGGCCGGAAGAGCCCTGCGGTGCGGCGGATCAGGCGCCCGCGCTCGCCGGTGGGCTTCGCCTGCTGGATGCGCCCGCGGCCGCCGCCACCTCCGCCGCCTCGACCCATCATGCGCGTGTGCCCTTCGGACGCGTCAGCGGCGTCTGAAAGGAGCGTGCGAGCCCACCTCGGGGGTGTCAACCGCCGGCGGCTACGCCCGTGCGAGCAGCCGCACGAGGTGGCCCGCGATGCGCGGGTCGAACTGGCCCGCCGACTGCGCGATCTCCGCCAGCGCCGCGGCGCGCTCCAGGCCGGCGATGCCGCGGTGCGGCACCGTCAGCGTCGAGTACGTATCGGCGACGGCCACGTAGCGGGCCTCGATCGGGATGTCCTCGCCCCGCAGGCGGCCCGGGTAGCCCTCGCCATCCCAGCGCTCGTGATGCGCGCCCACGGCGCGCTCCGCGACCGGCGAGGCGAGGCCGAGCGCGCGCATGCGGCGCAACGAGATCCCCCGGTGGCACTGCATCACGCGCCGCTCGGTGGGCTTCAGCGGCCCGCTCGCCGTGCGGATCGATGCGGGGAGGTCGAGCATCCCCACGTCGGCGAAGACCGCCCCCGCGCCGAGCATGGCGAGGAAGTTGCTCTCCCGCTGGCCGTCCGCGATCGCGAGCGAGATCGCGCCGATTGCCGTCTCGATCGCGTGGACCACCGGCGCGTACGGCGTGTGCCTGCGGATGCTCGCGAACAGCGCGGTGGGATCGCCGTGCTCGAGGATCAGCCGGGCGACCTCGCGCGCGATCGTGACGAGCGTGTTCGGACGCATGTGGGCGCTCGCGCCGCCGAAGAGCAACGCCACCTCGTGCAGCAGCGCGCGGTGTACGGCCCAGCCGCGGTCGGCCGCCGCGACCGCGCGATCGTCGAGGATCGCGGACAGGCTCGTGCGCAGGAACTCCTGGAACGCCTCGGCGTGCGCGCGGTCGATGTAGACCGTTTCGTCCAGCGCGTCCTGCACCCAGTGCGCGTCGATCACGGCCCGCGCGCCGAGCTCGTCGTAGAAGGGGAACGCGGGCCGTCGGCGCAGGCAGAAGAGCCCCGCCGGGACGGCCATCCGCTGCCGGTTCGCCTCAGCGCTCCGAGCCGCCGGCGCGGTGGGCGCCTGCGTGGGAGGCGCCGCCTCGACGATCGCGTCGAGGGCGGCGGCGGGCGTGGAGGTGTTCAGCGCGGTGCCTTCCCCTTGGCGGACGGTGTGTACCCCCGATCATCGACGCGGCGCCGCGCCGGGCCGACCGGCCCGTGGTGACGAGTTCCTGACGGAAGCACCTCGCGCCGGTACGGGCGGCTGGTAGGCCCCGGCTGGGGGCGGACTTACCGACGTCGTACGAGATCGTGGATAAAGAACTGATTACCAGTTTACTCACGTTCCTGTTTCATGTACGCTGGCAATGCGGTGGGCCGGTGCGTTGGAGTCTGCAGTGCGGCGGTCGACGCGGTCCTACGGTCTCGTTGCGGTCGCCCTCGCGGGTCTCGTGGTGATGTCTCTCCCCGGCACCACGAGCGCCTCCTCCGTACCGGCCCTCCGTCGCGAGGCGGCGGCCCCCGCCGAGGCCGAGCCGATCCTCCTGGACGCCTCCCTCGAGCTGATCGCCCGCGCGGGCGCCGCCGTCCACAGCACCTTCGCCGCGCCGGCCTCCTCCACCGCCGCCTCGGCGTTCACGGGCGCGCAGATCGTGTCGGTCTACGGCTTCCCCGGCGAGTGCGTGATGGGCGAGCTCGGCTGCCACGACAGCGACGCCGCGGCGGCGCGCGCGCAGGAACTCGCGCGGCAGCACGACGCCGCCAACGGGGAGCGCGGCGTCGTGCCTGCGCTGCACCTCATCGTCGGCGTCGCACAGGCCGCGGCGGGACGCGATGGTACCTACCTGGACCGCATGCCGATCGCGACGATCCAGGAGTACGTCGAAGTGGCCCGCGCGCGCGGGATGCTGCTCTTCGTCGATGTGCAGATCGGCTGGGCCGACACCCTCGCGGAGGTGGCGCGGCTGCGCCCGGTGCTGCAGGAGCCGATCGTCCACCTCGCGCTCGACCCGGAGTTCGCGACGAAGACGCAGCGCGCCGCGCCCGGCCAGGTGATCGGCACCCTCGACGCCACGCAGGTGAACGAGGTGCAACGCTACCTCGCCGACCTCGTGCGGCTGCACCAGCTCCCGCCGAAGGTGCTGGTGCTGCACCAGTTCCAGCACGGGATGCTCACGAACAAGGCGTTGTACGAGGCGCACCCGGAGGTCGAGGTCACCATCGACATGGACGGCTTCGGCGGCCCCGCCGCGAAGCTCTCCGGCTACGAGGCCTACGCGCGCGCCGGCAGCGAGTACACCGCGTTCAAGATCTTCTTCCACTGGGACGAGCCCGTGCTCACGCCCGAGGATCTCCAGGCGCTGGAGTACCCGCCCGACTACGTGATCTACCAGTAAGGTCTCAACCTGTTTGTGGCTGCCGCTCCTGCGAGAGCGGCGTCCGGCCTCCCGCCCACTCCCGGGGCGGCGCGCGCGAACCTCGAGAACTGACGAGGCGGCCCATCCCCCTGCCCCCTTCCCTGCGCGGGAAGGGGGTTCTGATTTCAGAATGTTCAGAATGTGATGCGAGGGGGCTGCGCCCCTCGCGCTCCCGGCGGAACGGCGCGTCGTAGGCGCGCCTCGGAGGGGACGCCCCTCGCGTGGGCTGTGAGTCGATCCTGCGCGCGAGGGATCCGGACGCGCGCCTGCCGCGCGCGTTCCGCCGGGGTGTGGGGGGCGCAGCCCCCCCCGATCTCGTCCTGACTCCCCTCTCCCGCGAAGCGGGAGAGGGGCCGGCGGTGAGGGCTCCTACCCCCTTCCCGCGCAGGGAAGGGGGTAGGGGGATGGGCCGCCCCCCGTGAGCACCTCGACGCTGCGCGCGCGCTACGGATCGAGCGCGTCGAGCACCTCGACGACGGCGCGGCGGAGGCGCTCCATCTCGTCTGGGGCGTCGATGCGGCGGCCGTCCTCGTGGCGGATGTAGAACGCGTCGACGACCTCAGGACCGATTGTGTCGACCTTCGCCAGGCGGATGTCGAGGCGGCGCTCGTGCAGCAGCTTCGTCACGCCGTACAGCAGCCCGCGGCGGTCGCCGGTCGACACCTCGAGCACGGTGTATTCGCGCGACGCCGCGTTGTCGATGAGCACGGAGGTGGGCACCTCGACGCGGCGCGGGGGCGGCGGGTACGTCGCGCGCACCTCGGCGAGCCGCTCGTCGATCGGGAACGCGCCGTCCACCGCCAGCGGCACCGCCGCGAGGATGCGCTCCCAGCGGCGGTCGTCGATGCCCACGCCGAGGGCGTCCGTGACGTGCCAGACCTGGATCGCGATGCCGTCCTCGCGCGTGTGGGCGACGCCGCCGAGCACGCTCGCGTTGTGCCCCGCGAGCGTCCCCGCGATCGCCTGGATCAGCCCCGTGCGGTCGCGCATCACCACTGTGAGCCGATCGAGCTCGCCCAGACGATCGCGGCGCACCGCCGTGCCACCCGCAGCCGCTGCGATCATCGCGATGTGCTGCCCGACGCGCTCCGGCGGCGTGCTGACGAGGTAGTCCCCGCCCATGCCGCGCAGGTGCGCGCGCACGGCCTCCGCGGGCAGCGTGTCGCGCAGCGCCTCCACCGTGCCCTCCACGGTGGGGAGGGCGGCGTCGGGCGCGTCCGCGGCCAGCACGGCCATCAGCCGCACGTAGAACGCGCGCATCAGTTGCGCCTTCCACTGGCTCCACACGTTCGGGCCGCTCGCCCGCGCGTCGGCGATCGACACGAGGTAGAGCAGCCGGAGCGTCTGCGCGTCGCCGATGCGGCGCGCGGTCTCTTCGATCACCGCGGGGTCAGCGATATCGCGGCGCGTCGCGATGTTCGGCAGCAGCAGGTGCAGCCGCACGGACGTGACCAGGCGATGCGCCACCTCGGCCGGGAGGGCCGCGCGCTCCGCGAAGCGCTGCGCGATCAGCGCGCCCACCTCCGGGTGGTCGCCGCCGTGGCCCTTGCCGATGTCGTGCAGCAGCATCGCGAGCAGCACCTCGTCGTCGTCGCCGAACTCGCGCGCGACGGCGGGCGTGCCCGCCTCGAACGTGTCCTCGCCGAGGATCGTGCGTGCCTCCACGACGGCGCGCATGACGTGCACATCGACCGGGTGGATGTGGAACGGCGCGATGTGCGGCCGCGCGCGCAGCACCTCCCACTCCGGCAGCAACTCGCCGAGCCACGCCGTCGCGGGCAGCGGTTCGAGGAGGCCACCCGCCTCCGCGGTGCGCAGCAGCGCCCGCACCGCATCGATGCCGCCGCGGGCCTCGAGGCTTCGCGTCGCGTTGGCCGCCGGTCGCGCCGGGCGTCGCCAGGGCAGGCGCCAGCGCGGCGTCGAGGTCAGCCGCGCCGTCGCGGCGGCGTCGGCCTCGCGCATCGCCGCGTGCAGGTGGCGGCCCCACTCGAGCGAGTCGACGCCGAGCCATTCCGCGACCGCGCGCGCCTGCTCCGGGCGGTAGGCGTCCGTGGGGCGCTCGGCGAGGGCGTGCACCGCGTTGCGCGTGCGCAGCATGTGCTCGTGTGCCTCGACGAGGGCGTCCGGGTAGCGCGGCGGTTCCTCGCCGCGCGCGATCGCCTCGGCGGCATCGAGCCAGTGGACGGCCTGGATGTCGCGCAGTCCCCCGCGCCCGCCCTTCACGTCAGCGGCCAGCAGCTGCCACGGCTCGCGCTGCCGCGCCTGCTCGCGCCGCGCCGCCAGCTCGTCGCGCAGCCAGCCTCGACGCCCGCGCACGAGCGGCACACGCGCGTGCACGAACCGCTCGAAGAGCGCGCGGTCGCCGGCGACGTGCCGCGCGTCGAGGATCGCCGTGAACGTCTCCACGTTCGCCTCAGCGGCCTCGACGGCGTCCGCCACCGTGCGCACGGAGTGCCCGACCTTCAGCCCGGCGTCCCACAGCGGGTAGAGCGAGCGCAGCGCCCGGTTGTCGCCACTCCCCGCGATCAGCAGCATCACGTCGATGTCCGAGTGGCGCGCCTGCTCGCTCCGCCCCGAGCCGCCCACCGCCACCACAGCGAACGTGGCCCCCACGCCCGCCAGCTCCGCCAGCGCGGCGTCGAGCAGCCTCGTGAGCGCGAGGCACGCCTCCATCCCCGCGTGCGCCGCCGCCCGCGGCGCGCGGTCGTCGCGCGCCGCGAGGTACCGCACGAGGGCCGGCGGGAGGGTAGTGGTGGTCACGCTGGGAGTGTACGAGACGGAATGTGTCCGCCGTGTGTCGCAGAGGGTGCCCCCGGCCCCCCGCCAGCGGCTACAATCCTCGTACCTCCCTAGGTACCCACCCGGCACCCCCTCGACGGAGCACACCCGCCATCGTCGCCCAGCGCGTCCGTACGCCCGCCGCCGACCGCGCTCGCGCCGCCGTGGCCGCGCGCCCGTTCGTGAAGTGGGCGGGGGGCAAGGGGCAGATGGCCCCCGCCATCGTCGCGCGCAGTCCGAGGCGGATCGAGACGTACTACGAGCCCTTCGCCGGCGGCGGCGCGATCTTCTTCGCGCTTGCGGCCGACCTCGCGCTGATGCCTCGCCTCGCCGTGCTCAACGACGCCAACCGCGACCTGATGACGGTGTACGAGGTCGTGCGTGACGACCTCGACCGGCTGATCGCGCGCCTCGAGACGCTCGCCGAGGCGTACCTAGCGCTGGCGGCGCCGGAGCGCGTGCGCTACTACTACGAGCAGCGCGAGCGCACGCCGGACGACCGCGTGGACCTCGCGGCGCGGTTCCTGTTCCTCAACAAGACGTGCTTCAACGGGCTCTACCGCGTGAACCGGCGCGGCGAGTTCAACGTCCCGCACGGGCGCTACCTGCACCCGCGCATCGTCGACGCGCCGGGGCTGCGCTCGGCCTCGACGGCGCTGCGCGGCGTCACGCTCGAGTGCACCGACTTCGCGCAGGTCGTCGCCGAGGCGACGCGCGGCGACTTCGTCTACCTCGACCCGCCCTTCGAGCCGCTTTCGAAGACCTCGTCGTTCACCGGCTACACCGAGGGCGCGTTCGACCGGCACGAGCAGCTGCGCCTGAAATGGCTGATCGACGACCTCACCGACCGCGAGGTCGCGGTGATGCTGTCGAACTCGCCCGCGGAATGGATCCTCGGCGTGTACGAGGGCGACCGGCGCGGCTATCGCATCGAGCGGCTGCCCGCGCGCCGCGCGATCAACTCGCGCGGCGACCGTCGAGGCGCGATCGACGAACTGGTGGTGACGAACTACCCGCCCGAACTCGCGCGCGGCCGGCTGGAGTCCGCCTCTGAGTCTTCGTCTTCGTCACCCTCGTCCGAGGGCGCCTCGGGCGCATCGCCTGCATCGGCCGGCCCGCGGGTCGCTGCGGCGAAGCTGCCGCGCGGGGCCGGCAGCACGAAGTAGAGCCGCAGCCACGTCTCCAGGTCGGCCAGGTCGACGGCCTTGCCGCTGGCCTGGAGGAACGCGCGCATGTTCGCGCTGAAGCCCGGGCCGTAGAAGCACACCAGGCCGGGGATCGGCCACGCCGCGATGTCCTCGATCGTCGTGGGGATCTTCTCCTCCGCGCTGCCCGAGGTGCGCTGGTACTTCGCCTCGATGCCGAGCGAGCGACGCAGCGTCGGGTCCGTGACGACGAGGTCGATGCGCCGTCGTGCGCCCCAGATGCGCCGCCCGACGTACACCTCCGTCTCCACCGCGAGCCCGAGGTCGCGCGCCACCTCGACGCACGCGGCAGTGAGCGACTGCCACGAGGTCGGCGCGAAGAAGTCGCCCTGCTCGCCCACGCCCGCGCGAGGCGCACGAGGTACACGCGGTAGGCGAGGCGCGGTCATGGCGTACTCACGGCGTGATGCCTGCCTCGATCGGCCCAACGCCCACCGAGGCCGCGGCCAGCGCGATCTGCTTCCACGTCTCGTCGTCGAGTACGATGCCGTGCGCGTTGCGCGCCCGCAGCGCGCGGCGCTCCGGCTCGCCCGCCAGCAGCACCTCGTCCACGCCGGGCTGGAGCGGCGGCGCCTGCACGTGCTGCGCGAGCGCGGCGAACATCGCGGTGAAGACGTCGAGGCCCGCGAAGCGCTCCGGGTCGAGCGCCATCAGGAACACGCCGTTGCTGCCGCGCGCGCCCTCGACGGCGCTGCCCGCGCCGGAGAGCAGGCCCGACAGCGCCTCGACGGCCATGTTCAGCCCGAAGCCCTTGTAGCCGCTGGCGGGCCCGCCCACCGGCAGCAGCGCGCCCGCGCGCTCGTTGCCGCCGGCGCCGTAGAAGTCGCGCGGGTCGGTCGTCGGATGCCCGTCGCCGTCGAGGATCCACGCCTCGGGCACCGCCTTGCCGGCGTTGACCGCGACGCGCAGCTTGCCCTCCGCGACGACCGAGGTCGCCATGTCCAGCACGAAGGGCGCCGCAGGATCCTCGGTGGGCAGGGCGACCATGATCGGGTTCGTGCCGAGCCGCCTCGACGCCCCGCCGAAGGCGGTGACGATGCGCGTGCCGGGCGTGTTCACGCTGCCGATGCCGATCATCCCCGCCGCGACGGCCTGCTCGCCGTACGCGCCGACGCGGCCGATGTGCCCGCTGCGGAACGCCGAGGCCACGCCGACCCCGGTCTCCCGTGCCTTCGCGATTGCGATCCCCATGGCATAGGTGGCGACGACCGGGCCGTAGTTCAGGCCGCCGTCGATGAGCGCCGTCGAGACCGTCTCGCGCGCGATGCGCGGGCGCGCGCCCGGGACGATCGCGCCGTCGCGCGCGCGCTCGACGTACGAGGTGATGCGGATCACCCCGTGCGAGTCGTGACCGCGCAGGTTCGCGCCGACAAGGTGCTCCGCGACGGTGCGCGCCTCCTGGGCGGGCGCCCCCGTGGCCGCGAAGATGCGCGCGGCGTACGCGGTCAGTGCCTCGACGGCGACGGTCGGCATGGCGCGCGCCTCCGGGGGGTCCGCGCCTACGCGCCGCCGATGACGCGCGCGACCTTTGTCTCGGTGCGCGCGGCGGCGAGGTCGGCGGCGGCCTTCGAGCGCATGGCGATCATGTCGGAGCCCAGCGTCACCATCTGGAAGCCCGCCTTCAGCCACTTGTTCGTGAAATCGAGGCCGCTCGTGTGCGCACCGGGGGCGACCTTGTGGCGCAGGCACGCCTCGTAGATGCGCATCACCGCCGCCTCGTGGATCGGGTTCGTGTTGTCGCCGGTGGGCTGGAGCCCGAGGGCGTACGCGAGGTCCGAGGGCCCCATGTACGCGCAGTCCACCCCCGGCACCGACAGGATCTCGTCGAGGTTGGCGAGCCCCTCGGCGGTCTCGATCATCACGATGACCGCGATCTCGTCGTTGGCGTGCAGCGCGTAGTCGGCCCCGCCGTACAGCGAGGCGCGCACCGGCCCCGAGGAGCGTCCGCCGACGGGCGGGTACTTCGCGGCCCACACGGCGCGCTCGGCCTCGGCGCGGTTGTTCACCAGCGGCACCACCACGCCGTACGCGCCGGCGTCCAGCACCTTCATGATCGTCGCGGGGTCGTTCCACGGCACGCGCACGAAGGGGATGGTGTCGGTGGTGGAGATCGCGGTCATCATCGCGACCGCGTCGTGGTAGTCGATCAGGCCGTGCTGCATGTCCACGCACAGCCAGTCGTAGCCGGTGTGCGCCATCTGCTCGGCGGTGAGGCTGCTAGGGATCGAGAGCCAGGCGCCGATCGTCTGCGCCCCTTCTCGCCAGGCGCGGAGCGCGGTGTTCGGTCGCATGTCGATCCCTTCGAGGTACGGGCGGGAGCAGTCCGAGGGAGCATAGCGCGCGCCCGCGCGATACCACGTGCATCCCGCGTCGGGCGGCGTGCTTCGTCACGTCTCGCGGACCCCATGGGCCCCGCCTTTCAGCCGGCGACGTGGAAGAGCGCGAGGGCGTTCCGCCCATTCGTGGCTACCGCGGCGCCTTTCGTGGCTCCGTTCCGTCCCGGCGTGCGCCTGCCGCGCACACCTCCGCCGGGAGCGCGAGGGGCGCAGTCCTCCCGCGCAGGGAGGGGGCAGGGGGTGGGCGCCCCACACAGCACCTCTCGCCCACGCGGGCGCTACGATCGGGCGCGTGACGTACTACGACACGATCGAATCCCCCGTCGGCACGCTCTTCGTGGGCGGTTCAGCCGTCGGCGGCTCCGCGGCCGGCGTGCACCGCGTCGAGTTCGTGCGCGAAGCCGCAGACCTCGCGCGGTGGATCACCGCGATCGAACGCGACGCCGGCGCGGACGTCGAGGATGGCCCGGCGCGGCGCGATAGCGCGGCCGCTGCCGAGGTGACGCGGCAGCTGCGCGCCTACTTCGCCGGCGAACGCGCCACCTTCGACCTGCCGCTCGCACCCCGAGGCACGGCGTTCCAGCAGCGCGTCTGGCTGGCGCTGCGCGCGATCCCGCACGGGCGCACCACCACCTACGGGGCGATCGCGGCCGCGATCGGGCAGCCCTCGGCGGCGCGCGCGGTCGGGCTCGCGATCGGGCGCAACCCGCTGGCGATCGTCGTGCCATGCCACCGCGTGATCGGCGCGGGGGGCGCGCTCACCGGCTACGCCGGCGGCCTCGACCGCAAGCGCTGGCTGCTCGCGCACGAAGGCGGCGCGCCGGCGCAGGCGGCGCTGCCCGCGCTCCTCGAGGCTTCGTAGTGGCGATGAGCGCGGCGCGCCGCGTCACCGATCGCGTGTTCCGCCTGTGCGGTGTCGTCGCGCTGGTCGCGCTCGCCGCGACGGCCGCGTCGCTGGCGAGCGGGATCAGCGCGTGGCGCGTCCCCTTCGTGGCGGCGCACCTCGCGGCACTAATCGCGCTCGCGCCGCTGGGTGTGGTGCTCGCCGTCGAGGCGATCGCAGCGGCGCGTGTCGAGGCGGGGTCGCTCGCCGGCGTCCCGGCCGCCCTTGTGCGCCGGCGTCCCGTCGAGGTCACGCTGCTCGCGGTGGTCGCCGTCTCGATCGTGGTGTCGCTCGCGACGAACTTCTCAGAGGGCGCGCGGTGGGTGCGCACGACCGCCAACCTCGTGTCGGTCGCGGTCATCCTCGTGCTGGTGGCGCGCTACTTGCGCGCCGGGCGCGGAGCCTGACGCGTGTCGAGGTGCTGCGCGGGAGGGGGAACCCTCACCCCCGGCCCCTCTCCCGCTTCGCGGGAGGGGGGAGTCAGAAATCAGAAGGTGATGCGAGGGGGCTGCGCCCCTCGCGCTCCCGGCGGAACGGCGCGCGGTAGGCGCCCCTACGGCGAGGTGGGAGCGGCCGGCGTCGAGGTGCTGGAGGGTGAACCCTCACCCCTGGCCCCTCTCCCGCGAAGCGGGAGAGGGGAGTCAGAAATCAGAAGGTGATGCGAGGGGCTGCGCCCCTCGCGCTCCCGGCGGAACGGCGCGCGGTAGGCGCGCCTGCGGCGAGGTGGGAGCGGCCGGCGTCGAGGTACTGCGCGGGAGGGGGAACCCTCACCGCCGGCCCCTCTCCCGCTTCGCAGCAGAGGGGAGTCAGAAATCAGAAGGTGATGCGAGGGGGCTGCGCCCCTCGCGCTCCCAGCGGAACGGCGCGCGGTAGGCGCCCCTACGGCGAGGTGGGAGCGGCCGGCGTCGAGGTGCGGATGGGGGAAACCTCACCCCCGGCCCCTCTCCCACTTCGCAGGAGAGGGGAGTCAGAAATCCGCAGGTGATGCGAGGGGGCTGCGCCCCTCGCGCTCCCGGCGGAACGGCGCGCTACTTGCGCGCCGGGCGCGGAGCCTGACGCGCGTCGAGGTGCTGCGCGGGAGGGGGAACCCTCACCCCCGGCCCCTCTCCCGCTTCGCAGGAGTGGGGAGTTAGAAATCAGAAGGTGATGCGAGGGAGCTGCGCCCCTCGCGCTCCCGGCGGAACGGCGCGGGTAGGCGCGCCTACGGCGCGGGGGAGCGGCCGGCGCGCGGCGCCATCGAGCCGCATGGCGTGGTGCGCCCTCACCCTGCCCTCGCCCACTGCGTGGGCGAGGGTTCTGATCGGATCTGGCCCCCTCTCCTGCGGAGCGGGAGAGGGCGGGGGGTGAGGGCGCACCACGCCACGCCCCCGTATGAGCAGCGGCAGCGACGAACAGGCCGAAGGCCTCAGACCGCCCAGGCCACGACAGCCTCGTCGTCGCGTATCACCTGCAGTGCGAGCGGCGGGTAGGGGTACAGTTGGCTCACGCGCATGCGCCGGCCGATCTCGATGACGACCTCGACGTGCTCGCGGGCGAGCGCGCCCGGCGAGTCGAGGCCCAGCGAGCGCGTCATCACCATCAGGTCCTCTTGCACCGCCGCGGCGTAGTTCGCGACGCGCGAGTGCTTCTGCGCCGGTACGAGGCCGCGCTGCCGCCAGCGGCTCTGCGTCGCGACCCCCGTTGGGCACTCGTTCGTGTGGCACTTCAGCGCCTAGATGCACCCGATCGAGAAGAGGAACCCGCGCCCGATGTTCACCATGTCAGCGCCCAGCGCCAGCGCGTACGCGGCCTCCGCGCCCGTGATGATGCGGCCCGCGCCGATGATCGTGATCTGATCGCGCACGCCCCAACGGCGGTAGGCGTCGTCCACCACGACGAGCGCGTCGTGCAGCGGCACGCCCATGTGGTCCGACAGCGAGATCGGCGCCGCGCCGGTGCCGCCCTCGGCGCCGTCGACCGAGATGTAGTCGGGGCCGCGGCCCTCCTCGGCGCGCGCGCGCGCGAGGCCGTCGATGAACGCGGGGTCGCCGAGGACGATCTTGACGCCGACGGGCACCGGCACCTCGGCCTTCACGCGCTCGACGAAGTCGATCAGCTCGGGCAGCGTGCGGAACTCCGCGAAGCGGTTGGGGGAGAGCGAGTCCTCGCCCGCCGGGATGCCGCGGATGCCGGCGATCTCGGCGGTCACCTTCGCGGCGGGGAGGATGCCGCCTTTGCCGGGCTTGGCGCCCTGGCTGACCTTGATCTCGATCGCGCGGATCTGCTGCATGCGGCCGATCTCGCGCAGGCGATCCCAGTCGAGGTCGCCGTTGTGGTGGCGCACGCCGTACTTCGCCGGCCCGATCTGGAAGATCACGTCGCCGCCGCCGCTGAGGTGGTACGGCGACAGGCCGCCTTCGCCGGTGTTGATGTAGACGCCCGCCTCGGCGGCGCCCCAGGCGAGGGCGCGCACGGCGGCCTCCGACAGCGCGCCGAAGGACATCGGCGCGATGTTGATGCGTGAGCGCGCCGCGAACGGGCGCGGGCGGTCGGGGCCGATCACGTGGGGCCGCGCGTCCTCGGGGGCCTCCTCGTGCAGCGTGGGGAAGGGCGAGGGGAGGAAGTGGAACTGGCCCGGGCGCCAGACGTCGTGCTGCGTGCCGAAGCCGACGGCGCTGTTCACGCCCTTCGCCGTCTGGTACACCCACGCCCGCTGCGAGCGGTAGAACGGGCGCTCCTCGAGGTCACTCGTGACGATGTACTGGCGGATCTCCGGCCCGATCGTCTCGAAGAAGTAGCGCAGACGCCCGAGCAGGGGGTACACTTGGCAGATCGTCTGCTTCGTCTGCAGCACGTCGACGACGCCGAGCGCGACGAGGGCCCCGATGGTGGCGATCGCGACGAGAGCCCAGGTAGGCATAGGAAACACCTCACCAAGCCCGCACGCACGGGCCCCTACCCGGAGAGCATCGGCTGATGACGCTCAATCGCGCAATGGGTACGGCCCTGAGAGCAGTTTCGACAGCATCTCGCCGGCCGTGGTCCAGCCGCCGCCGGCCGCCGCCTGCGGTTCACTGGGCTGCGTCAGCAGCCGAGCGCGCCTGCCAGCCGTCGATGACCCCCGGGAGGTGCAGCAGGCGCTCGATCGTGGCGTCCGGCTGGACGTCGTGGGCGGGCACGAGGGGGTTCGGCACGAGCACGGCGCGCATCCCGGCGCGCTGCGCCCCGAAGATGTCGTCGAATGGCCGGTCGCCGACGAAGACGGCCCGCGCGGGGCCATCGACTCGCAGCGCGTCGAGGGCGGCCCGGAACGCCTGCGGGTGTGGCTTCATGTAGGGCATCTCGCTGGTGTACAGGCGGGCGTCGATCAGCCCGGCCAGCCCGTCGCGTTCCAGGAAGCGCTCGTGGTAAGCGGGCGGCCAGTGCGTGTTCGACAGCAGGCCGATGCGCAGCCCGCGGGCGCGCAGCGCCGTCAGCGCCTCGACGGCGTCGGGCACGTGGCGGATGTGCGGCGTCCACATATCGAGGTAGTGCGTGCCCGCCTCCTCCAGCACCGCCGCGGCGACGTCCGCGCCCAGGTCCCGCGTCGCCTCGGCGAGCAGGTCGGAGAGCGACGCGGCGCGCGCGTCGGTCGCCGTGCGCTCCCACATCGCTAGCTCGACGGCGGCGAGGCGGCGTTGGATCGTCGCCTCGTCGCCCGGCGTGTGTCCCACCAGGTGGCGCGCGGCGAGTTGCCACATGTCGGCCATCTCGACGCCCGCGTAATGCGCGAGGGTGCCGCCCCAGTCGAAGATCACCGCCTGTACGGGGGCGCCGTGGGCGGGCCCGGGCGTCACGGGAGCGCCTGGGCGCCGTCCACGTCCGGCGCGCTCTCGATGCGCACCTGCGTGATCCGGCGTTCGTCCGCCTCCACCACGGTGAAGCGGTAGCCGCGGTACACCACCGCCTCGCCGGTGACGGGGAAGCGCTTGAGCTCCGCGAGCAGCAGGCCGGCGACGGTGTTGCCCTCGATCTCCGTGAAGTCGACCTCGAGGTCGTTCGAGAGGTCGACGAGCAGCATGCCGCCGTCCACCACCCACGGGCGATCGCCGGTGACCGGCGGCTCCACGTCCTCGAAGCCGCTCTCGCTGCGCAGGTCGCCCACCACCTCCTCGAGAATGTCCTCGAGCGTGATCAGGCCGGAGGTCACGCCGAACTCGTCCACGAGCATCACGAGGTAGGCGGCGTGCTCCTGCATGACGTCGAGCACGCGCGCGACCGAGGCGTGCTCGGACTCGAACAGCACGGTGCGCATCACCTCGCGGATCGTGTGGCCCTCCAGGCCCGTCAGTTGACGCGCGTTCAGGTCGCTGACGTGCAGGTAGCCGATCACCTCGTCGGGGCTGCCCTCGTACACCGGGAGGCGCAGGAAGCCGGAACGCGCGAGGGTCTCCGCGCCTTCGCGCAGCGTGCGCCCCACCTCGATCGCCACCATGTCGACGCGCGGGATCATCACCTCCTGCACCTGGCGCTGCTGCAAGGTGAGCGCGCCGAGGAGCTGCGACGAAGCCACGCCCTCCAGCGCGCCGCTCTCCGCGCCCAGAAGGATGGCGGTGCGCAGCTCCGCCGAGGTGAGCGCGGCGGTCTCCTCGCTCGGACGCCCCACGAGGGCGAGCACGAAGCGCGTGAACTGGTCGAGCGCCCACGACACGGGCCGCGTGACGCGCACCCACGCGATCATCGGCAGGGCGAACGCGTGACTGAGCGGGAACGGGTGCGACAGCGCCACGTTCTTCGGGCCGACCTCGCTGAAGACGACGAGCAGCACCGTCGAGGCCAGCGTCGAGATAATGATCGCGGTGCCGTCGCTGGTGACGAAGCGCGCCGTCAGCGCGGTCAGCACCGCCGCCGTCGCGGTGTTCGTCAGGTTCGCGCCGAGCAGGATCGAGGAGAGCAGGCTCGTGGGCCGCTCCAGCAGCCGCGCGACGCGCGCCGCGCCGGGCACCCGCTCCGCGACCATGTGCGCAAGACGTACGCGCTGGATCGAGAGGAACGCCGTCTCCGCCGCGGAGAAGAAGCCCGAGAGTGCGATCAGCGCGACCGCCAGGACGATCAGCGTGGTCATCGCGCGCGTCGCCGCGGTCGCGCGGGGCTCGTATCGCCGGGCTCACTCATGGCTGTGCGGAGTGGCTACGTCCGGGTGGCTATGTTCCGGGTGGCTAGCTTCCGGGTGGCTATGTGGGGCCATCGCGCCGTCGAAGGCGCGCTCCCCGGCGCGGATCGCCACCGGCAGCCGGTTCTCCGCGGGCGGCAGCGGGCACGAGTACCCGTCGTTGTAGGCGCAGTACGGGTTGTACGCGTAGTTGAAGTCGATCAGCACGCGCCCGTCCTCGAGCTCGTGCACTTCGAGGTAGCGCCCCGCGCCGTACGACTCGTGGCCGGCGGTCGCGTCACGGAACGGCAGGAAGAGCGACCCCGACTCCGGGTGGCGGTAGATCATCAGGCTCGCCGGCGCTCCCTCGACGTCGAAGCGCACGCGCGCCCACTCCTCGTACGTGACGATCTCGCCGCTGCTCGTCGGCAGCTCGATGAACGCCAGCGCCGGCACACGCTCGGGCGTCAGCGTGAAGACGAGGCCCGGGGCGTCCTCGAAGTACGCGAGGCCACCGAAGCGGCGGCGCTGCTGCGCCGTCAGCGGCGACTGCGCGTCCAGCGACATCCAGCGATCCTTCGCGCGCCGAAACTCGTCGAGGTCGGACATGGGCGGCGTACCCTCGGCGAGAGCGCGCGGCTAGAGCGCGCGGTAGGCGTCGTGCAGCGTGTCGCCATCGAACATGCCGGCGCCCTCGCCGCGCGCGTAGCGGTAGAGGGCGGCCTTGAAGATGCCCTCGAGGGCCATCACGATCGCGGCGGCGAGCGACATCGTAAGCACGCCCACGACGATGCCGAGCGCGGGCGAGGCCGCGTACAACGCCGCCGCAGGCAGGAACGCCACGCCCAGCGCGGCGAGGTAGACCAGCCCGAAGCCGAAGCCGGCGACCGCCTGGTTGCCCCACGTCTTGCTGAACAGCGCGCTCGACTGCCGGATCGCCGCGATCGGGCCGAGGCCCTCGACGACGAGCACCGGTACGACGAAGTAGGTCACGTACGCCCACACGCCACCGACGAGGCTCACCGCGAGGCGGCCCATGAAGTTGTCGTTCGCGCGGTCGCGCAGCGCGCTCAGGATCATCCCCACCGTCGCGGCGATCACCGCCCAGCCGAGGATCGCCGGGAGGTGTGGGAGGACGGCGCGCAGTCCGCTGCCGACCGTCGGGTCGCCGCCGCGCAGGCGCTCGAGCGCCGCCGAGATCAACGCGGCGTTGAAGGTGATCGCGATGGTATACGCGAGCACGAGGAAGACGAACGTCACGATGCCATCGACGCCCGTCACCGCCGCGCCCGCGCCGCCCGAGGCCGCCGCCGCGCCGAGGCGCGCCACCGTGCCGGTGCCCATGCCGATGACGAAGAACACCCCGATCAGCCCGAGCAGCGCGACGCCCGAGAGGACCGGGAACAGCAGCAACTCGCGGTCGTGCATCAGCACGCGCCAGGAGGTTTTGACGAGCGAGAACGTGTGGCCAATGGTGTTGAACATGCCCCCAGCATACCGCGTCCACGCGCGCCCGTGTCTCGCGCAGGCGCGTCCCGCTGGCCGCATGGGCTAGGATGCCGCCCATGCGGTTGAGCGGGCTGACGCGCACGGAGTGGTTCGAGACGCTCGAGGCGGGCGGCATCGTGCTGGCCGCGATCCTCGTCGCCGCGATCGTGTCGGCGGCGATGCGCTGGGCGATCCATCGCTACACCCGCGCGACCGAGGCGGAGCTGGACGAGACGGTGGTGCGGGCGCTGCGGGGGCCGGCGGTGACGCTGATCGTGCTGCAGGGCGTCGCGGCCGCCGCCGGGTCGCTGTCGTACCTCGCGCCGCACGCCGGCCTCGTGCGGCGGGTGTGGCTGGCGGCCACGCTTACGGTGCTCCTGGTCGCGTTGCAGCGCATCGTCACGCGGCTGCTGCACTGGTACGCGGGCCGGCCGGCGATCGGCGGGGGCGCGCGCCTCGACCCGCGCACGCTGCCGATGCTGCGTCGAGTGGTGGGCGTCGCGGTCTGGCTCGCGGGCGGCCTGGTCATCCTCGGCACGCTCGGCATCGAGATCAGTCCGCTGCTCGCCGGCCTCGGCATCGGTGGCGTCGCCGTCGCGCTCGCGCTGCAGCCGCTGCTCGCCAACGTCTTCGCGTCTTCGTACATGCTGTCGGACCAGTCGATCCGCATCGGCGATCACATCTCGATCGCGGGTGGCCCGTCCGGGACGATCGAGGACATCGGCTGGCGCGCGACGCGCATCCGCGGCGGCGGCCACGAGATCGT
Organism: Dehalococcoidia bacterium; assembly: GCA_009692765.1. Lineage (GTDB taxonomy): Bacteria > Chloroflexota > Dehalococcoidia > UBA2979 > UBA2979 > SHYQ01. The sequence continues at coordinate 25,771 of SHYQ01000002.1, forward strand.
GATCGTGCCGAACGCCACGCTCGCGTCCTCGATCGTGACGAACTACGACGTCGTCGGCGGCGAGGACGCCGAGGTCGTGCTGCGCGTCGGCGTCACCGCGGACCTCGACGCCGTCGAGCGCATCTGCCGCGACGAGCTCGAGCGGGTGCGCGACGCGACCGCGGAGGCGGCGGCCGAGCCGCCCGTCGTGCGCTTCGAAGCCTTCGAGGGGCGCAACGTGCGCGTCACGCTGCGCCTGCGAGCGGCCGCCTCGCGCGACGCGGGGGCGCTGCGCCACGAGATGATCCGCCGCCTGCACGCGCGCCTGCGCGCGGAGGGCATCGCGATCCGCTAGCGGCGGCATCGCGCGCGGGAGGGGAGCCCTCACCCCCGGCCCCTCTCCCGCCAAGCGGGAGAGGGGAGGAAGACAGAGATCATGGGGGGCTGCGCCCCCCACACCCCGGCGGAACGGCGCGCGGTAGGCGCGCCTCGCGGAAGGCACCCTGCGGCCGGCACGCGAGTCGGCCCCGCGCGCGAAGCGCCGAGGCGGACTCCCCCTTCCCGGAGGGAAGGGGGCCGGGGGGATGGGCGATCATCTCTCTCTGACTCCCCTCTCCCGCGAAGCGGGAGAGGGGCCGGGGGTGAGGGTTCCGCCCGCCCGGTCAGTCCTCGACGCGTGGCGCCTACTGCCGCGGCGCCGGCGTCGCGGGGGTGGGGCGCGCGGGCTCGATCTGCGGCGGCGGCGCGGGCGTCTCGCCGAGGAGCATGCGGCGCAGTCGTGCGCGCAGCTCCGCGGGCGCGGCGGCGTCGGACAACTGGGCCACGCGGTTTCGCAGCGCCGCCTCCCCGTCGCCCGCGAGCGCCTTCGTGACGCGATTCGCGGCATCGTCGTTCGAGGTGAGCGAGGCCAGCGTGCGCAGGCCGACCTCGGCGGTGCCCGCGTTCGCCGGCGCGACGAGATCGGCGAGCCACGCGCGGATGGTGTTGGCGTCGTTCCGCGCGAGGGCGTCGCGCAGCCGCTGCGCGCGCAGCTCGGCGGGGGCCGCGGTCGCCGTCGCGGCGCGCGTGGGGGCTATCGTCGGGCGCGCGGGCGGCGTGGGTGTGGGGCGGGCGTCATCGCGCTCCTCCCGCCGCTCGGCGGGGCGCTCGGTGGGCCGAACGGCAGGCGTCTGCGCCGGACGCGCGCTGAGCACCTCGGTCGGTCGTGCGGCCGGCGTCTGCGTCGGCCGCGTGACCGGCGGCGTCGGCCGTGCCGCGAGCCGCTCGCCGAGGATCGCGCCGCGCAGGCGCGCGTGCACCTCCGGCGCCAGGGTGCCCTCGCCGGCGCGCAGGAGCTGCGCGCGCAGCGTGGCGTGCTGGTCGCCGACGAGGGCGCGCGCGAGGCGCGCGGCCGCGTCGTCCTGCGCGACGAACGCCGCGAGCACCTGCATGCGCTGCCGCGTGCCGGCCGCGTCGCCCGCAGTGACGCCGGTCGCGAAGATCGCCTCGAGTTGCGCGCGCAGCGCGGCGTCGTCGGCGCCGGCGAGCGCGGCGCGCAGGTCGCGCGCGAACTGCTCCGCGCCGGGCGCGGTGAGCGCCGTGAACGCGCCGATGCCGGGCACCGTGCCGCGTTCGCGCGCCACGCTCGCGGCGCGTTCACGCTGCGCCGCGAGGTCCTCGGCGGGCTTGGTGCGCGCGGTCTCGACGACGCGCACGGGGTCGGCGGCCCGCGGCGCGACCTTCGCCTGGCCTTCGACGAGCTCCATGCTGCGCTTGCCGTTCTGCTCGGCGACGCGCACGCGCACGGCCACTTCGCCGCCGCCACCGTCCAGGGTGATGCTGCGCTCCACGCGGTCCGGGCCGCCGCCCTGGAGGACGACCGTGCCCACGCCGGCGGAGTAGGGGCGCAGCAGCAGCGTGTACTCGCCCGGCTCTACCCGCTGGAAGTCGAAGCGCTGCGGCCCGGCGCCGGGGTCGGAGGTGGTGACGCCACGGATCTGCTGGAACAGCGCGCCGCTCGTCTTCGCGCCGGTCGCCTCGCCGCCCGGGCCGACGAGCGCCGCGGCGAACGGAGCGTCCACGGTGAGAGAGCCGTCGCGCTCCACCACGCTCCGTTCGGCGACCTGCTGGCGCTGCGCGCGCACCAGTTCGCCGCTCGGGACGCTCACGCGCTGCGGCCCGGCGACGACGTCGACGGTGCCCTCCGCCGTCGCGACGGAGGTGTGGCCGCCGTCGATGCTGGTCTCGAAGATGGTGCCGTGCACCTGCACGGTGGCGTCATCCGTGCGCACCTCGTACGCGGCGCCCGCGCGCAGGTCGGTCGCCACGTCGTTCCACAGGCGGCCGGAGCGCTGGCGGAGCACGACGACGCGCGGCGCGACCTCGATGCGCTCGAGGTCGACGTCCGTGTTCGTGTCGAGCGCGGCGGTGGAGCCATCGGGGAAGGTGAGCAGGGCGCGGCCCTCGGCGGTGGTGCGGAGACGCACGCCGGCGCGCAGCCGCGCGCCATCGGCGACGGGCTGCCACTGGTCGCCGCGCTGCTCTTCGACGCTGCCGGCGAAGAGCGTGAGCGTCGAGGCGGCATCCGCGGGAGTCGGCGTCTGCGTAGTGAGCAGGACGAGCGAGATCGCGACGGCCGCCGCGACGGGCGCCGCGCCGAGGGCGAGCCGCGGCAGCATGCCGCCCAGGTTGAACGTGGGGAGCCCGTGTCGCCACCAGGGCACGCGTTGCTGCGGGGTGCGCCGGATCTCCGTCATCAGGGCAGCGCGGCGCGCCGGGTCGGGGGCGCGTTCGGCGCGCCGGGGCACGCGCATCGTCGCGGCCGCGGTGAGCAGCGGCGCGAGCGCCGCGCGGTGCTCCGGGTAGCGCGCGAGGCACGCCTCGAGGGTGGCGCGTCCGGCGGCGAGGTCGTCCAGGCAGCGATCCACGATCGAGGCGAGGTCACGCCGGTCGTTCATGGCAGCCCTCCCGTCTCCTCGATCGCGCGGCGGAGCGCCTGGAGCGCCCGCATCTGCAATCCGCGCACCGTGACTTCCTTGCGTCCCATGATCACCGCGATCTCCCGCGCCGACTTCTCCATCAGGAACCGCAGCGTGAGCACCTGCCGGTGGTCCTCCGAGAGCCGTCCGAGGGCGTTCGTGAGCGCCTCGCTCATCTCCGCCGTCAGCAGCGACGACTCCGCCTCGGACTCCTCGGGGATCTCCACCCCTTCGAGGTCGGTGGTCGGCCGGCGGGTCCGGAAGTGGTCCACCATCTGGTTGTGGGCCATCCGGTAGAGCCAGGCCCGGAACGGCACCCCCCGCGCCTCGTACCGCGGGATCGCCTGCCACGCCTTCAGGAAGACCTGCTGGGCGAGGTCCTCGGCCGCGTCCGGATCCCCCACGCGATGCGCGAGGTACCGCACGATCTCCGGCTGAAAGCGGTCGTACAGCGAGCCGAACGCATCCGCGTCCCCGTGCTGGGCCCGCTCCACCAGCACCCCGACGATGGCCGGCTCTTCGGCAGAGCGGCCGGCGGGTGTGCGTGACTGCGGTTCCGAGCGATCCAACGATCCCGCCCCGCTTCCGTTCGCCTGCCGCCCGCAGGGGCGCGGGGTGTGGGGCGGCCTTCGGCGGGTTCGCCCTGGTGCCCGAGTATCCGCTTAGGGCCCGAATATCCGCCTAGGGCCCGAATATCCGCCTAGGGATAGAGCGGCCCGCGGTCGAGGCCCGCGGTCTGCGGCAGGCCGAACATAATGTTCAGGTTCTGCATCGCCGAGCCGCTCTGACCCTTCATCAGGTTGTCGATCGACGACATCACTACAACGCGCCGGCCACCCTCCGCGGTAAACACCGAGAGGTCGATGTAGTTCGACCCCAGCGTGCCCTTCAGCGTGGGCGGCTCGTCCAGGACGCGCACGAACGGGTGTCCGGCGAAGAACGCCCGGTACCGCTCGAGCAGTGCGGGGCGCGTCGTCGCCTTCGTCACCGTGAGGTGCATCGTGTTCAGGATGCCCCGCGTGGTGCCGAGCAGGTGCGGGATGAAGTCGACGGTCGCGCCGGTGGACTCGCCGATGCGCCCGAGGGTGAACTCGGCCTCGACGACGTGCTGGTGGTTGAGCACGCGGTAGGGCACGACGTTGTCGTTGAGGTGCGAGAAGTGCTGCACGGGGGCGGGCTTCTTGCCCGCGCCGGAGGCGCCGGTGAGCCCGTCCACGATGAGCATGCCGTCCTGCACGATGCCGTCCGCGTACAACGGCGCCAGGCCGAGGACGATGCCGACGGCGAAGCAGCCGGGGTTGCCGACGATCGGCGCCTCCGCGATCGCGCCGGCGTTGAGTTCGGACACGCCGTAGACGGCGCTGCCCAGCAGCCCCGGCGCGGCGTGCGCGGTGTCGCTGATCGACGGGTGGCGCTCCGCGTAGCGCGCGTAGTCCGCGGTGTTGGCGAAGCGGAAGTCGCCCGAGTAGTCGATGAAGCGCACGCCGCGCGCGGTGAGGTCGGCGGCGTACTGCTGCGACACGCGGTCGGGCGTCGCGAAGATCACCACGTCGCAGTCCGTGCCGATCGCGGCGTCGTCCGGCGCCTGCACGACCATGGCGCAGCGGCCGCGCAGGTGCGGGTAGACCTCGTCGATGCGGCGGCCGGCGTCGTCGCGCGCGATCAGCGCGGTGACCTCGAAGTTGGGGTGCCCGAGCAGCAGCTCGAGGATGCCGAGGCCCCCGTACCCGGTCGCGCCCACCAGCTGCGCCCGCACCGTCGTCGCCATGCCCGTGCTCCTTCGTCACCGCCCAGGTTCCTCAGCACGCGTTCCTCGGCACGCTGGGCGCTCAGGGTGACAGGATAGGCGAGCCCTCCTGACGGGGGATAGCCGCGCGGCGTCCGAGGGCGGGCGGCGAGAGCGAGGTGCGGGCGATGGCGGACTGGCGCGACTACCTCGGCCTCAGCGATGCGGAGCTCTTCGAGCAGTGCGAGTTCGACCGCTTCCGCGCGAGCGGTCCCGGTGGTCAGAAGAAGAACAAGACGGCCTCCGCGGTGCGGCTCCGCCATCGCCCGACCGGCCTCACCGGCGAGGCCGTCGAGGAGCGCTCGCAGCACCTAAACCGCGCTCGCGCGCTGCGCCGGCTGCGCATGGAGATCGCGTACGGCCTGCGCGCGCCTGTGGACGTGGAGGCCGGCCCGCCGGAAGTGTCCTTCGGCCTGCCGAGCGCGCGTAACCCCGCCTACCCGCCCGCGGTCGCGCACCTCTTCGACGTGCTGGAGGCGTGCGGCTGGCGGCTCGCCGAGGCCGCGCCGCACCTCGGCATCACGACTGCGCGCCTCGGCCGCGCCCTCGCGCGCGAGGAGGCGCTGTTCCGCGCGGTCAGCGAGCGCCGCCAGGGCCTCGGCCTGCCGGCGCTCAACGCGGAGCGGTAGCGGCCCCGAGGGCTGACGTCGCGCGCGTCGAGGTGCTTGCGACGGGGCGGCCCCCCGCCCCCTCCTGGCGCGGGACGCGGAACCCTCACCCCCGGCCCCTCTCCCGCTTCGCAGGAGAGGGGAGTGAGCAGTCAGAAGGGTGGTGCGAGGGTGCTGCGCCCCTCGCGCTCCCTGCGGAGGCGTGCGCGTAAGGCGCACGCCGGAGGGGAGACGGAGCCCCGAGCCGCGTCGCGGCAGCCACGAACGGGCGGAACGCCCTCGCGGTTCCGGCGGGACGGCGCGCGGTGGGCGCGCCTCGGAAGAGAGGGCGGCGCACTCCCTCCTCGACGCTTCGCGCGAGGGCGGAATGGGCACCGCGAACGACCCCCTGCGGTGGCCGGTGAGTCGCGCACGCCGTGCGAGGCGGAGCGGAGCGACGCTCTCGCGACATCCCCTCCTGGAAGGAGGGGGCCGGGGGGAGGTTGACCCTCCTTCCGAAGCTCAGAACCCCCTCCCGCGCCGGGAGCGGGCAGGGGGTGGGCCGCCCCGTCAGTCCTCGAAGCCACGCGTCGCTACGCGGCCTGCGGGGGCTCGAGGAGACCGCTCTGGCGCAGCATTTCCAGGCGCGCCCACTTCACGTCGCTGTACGCGATGTCCGACCAGTGCACGAGGAGTTCCGCGAAGTCGTCGCGCGAGGAGTTCTCGACCAGCCGCTCCACGATCTCCGCAAGCATGTCCGACCGGTGGCCCCGCGAGAGGTCGCGGAACCAGGGCAGGCGCCCCAGCACCTCGTGCAGCTCAGGGAGGTTGGGGATGTCCATGCCGCCATCGTCGGAAGCTGCGGCGCAGATCTTGAGGGGTAACCCTCCGTTTGCGCTCAAGATCGCCGGATCGTCGCCGTCAGCCCGTGCCGTTCGAGGCGGTCGCGGTACAGCTCCGCCCGTTCGAGGGGGCACGCGATGACGTCCGCCTCGCCGTGGTGGTGCGCGGCCAGCATCACCTCCACGGCGCGCTCGGCCTCGAGTTCGGGGACGCTGTCGAGCAGCGCGTGGACGACGTGCTCCATCGAGTTCACGTCGTCGTTGTGCAGCACCACCGTCGCCGGCGGCAGCGTCTCCGCGATCGGGCGGAGGACGCCCGCGGGCGTCGCCGGGGGCCGCGTCGCGGGCGGTCGGGTGGTCACGCCGTGTCCGTCTGCTCGACGACGGCCGACATCGAGCCCTTGCAGCGCGGGATGCGCGGGTCGGCGCCGTAGGCGTGCACCTGCGACTGCTTCGCCTCGCACGCCTCGCGCTCGCCGGTCATCAGCGTGACGCGCCCGTCGGTGTCCACGATGCGCGCGAGGGCGAACGCCTTGTCGCGCGCGTAGCCGAAGACGTGCGCGAGCATCTCCAGCACGTACTCGTAGGTGTGGTCGTCGTCGTCGAGGAGCACCAGGCGCCAGAGCCGCGCGGGCTCCGGCCGCGGCGCCTCGCGCACCGTGCGCGTAGGCGTCGTCGAGGGGCGCGTCGAGGGCGTGACGGCGAGGGGAGACATTCGCGGCACCATTCTGCGACCCCATTCTGGGGCATCGTGCGCCCGCTGCGCGCGCTCTGTGCGGGAGCGTTCCGCCCGTTCGTGGCTGCCGCGACGCGCCTCGAGGCTCCGTCGCCCCTCCGGCGTGCGCCTACCGCGCGCCGTTCCGCCGGGAGCGCGAGGTGGTTCCCCCCTTCGTGGCTGCCGCGACGCGCCTCGGGGCTCCGTCTCCCGTCCGGCGTCCGCCTCGAGCGCACGCCTCCGCCCGTTCGTGGCTGCCGCGACGCGGCTCGGGGCTCCGTCTCCCCTCCGGCGTGTGCCTCACGCGCACGCCGGAGGGGAGCGCGAGGGGCGCAGCCCCCTCGCATCACACTTCTGACTGCTGACTCCCCTCTCCTGCGAAGCGGGAGAGGGGCCGGGGGTGAGGGTTCCGCCTCCCGCGCCGGGAGGGGGCAGGGGTGGGCCGCCCACCGCAAGTCCTCGACGCGCGCGAAGCACCTCCACAGGCTCCGTCTCCCCTCCGGCGTGCGCCTCACGCGCACGCCTCCGCCGGGAGCGCGAGGCGCGCAGCCCCCTCGCATCACATTCTGACTGCTGACTCCCCTCTCCTGCGAAGCGGGAGAGGGGCCGGGGGTGAGGGTTCCGCTTCCCGCGCCTCGCGGGGGCGGGGGGTGGCCGCCCCGCCGCACGGACCTCGACGCGCGCGGGGCCCCTGCGACCCATTGTCGCCCGCGCGGCACTCGCGTATCAACGGACGGGACGGGTCGCACTCGGGCGTGCGTCGAGGGGGCTCGGGCCCACGCGGCCTCACGAGCGCGGGACCGTCGCTCCGGCCTTCGGCGTCGGGCGTCGCGTGCGGGGAGAAGCATGGACCAGCGCGCACCCCTCGGCGTCATCCTCACCGGCGGCCGCGCCACGCGGCTGCGCCCGCTGTCCGAGGAGATGCCGAAGTCGCTCATCCCGCTGCTCAACCGCCCGCTGATCGCCTACGCGGTCGATCTGCTCGCGGCGGCCGGCTTGCGCGAGATCGTCGTCGTGGTGGGGCCGGACGACGACCGCACCGGCCCCGCGGCCGTCGCCGCCGCGCCCCCCGGCGTCGAGGTCAGCGTGGCGGTGCAGCGCGAGCCGAAGGGCTCCGGCGACGCGCTGACCAGCGCGGGCGACCGCCTCGCAGGGCGGCACGTCATCGTACTGGCCGTGGACACGATTCTGCGCGGCGACCTACGTCCGCACATCGAGGCGTTCGTGGCGTCCTCGATGGACGCGTGGTTCGTGCTGCACGAGACCGACCGCCCGCGCGAGATGGGGATCGTGGTGCTTGAGGGCGACCGGGTCGTGCACCTCGACGAGAAGCCGGCGGAGCCGCGCTCGAACCTCGCGCTTGTGGGCGTCTGGATGGTCGCGCCGCGCGTGGTGCAGGAGATGCGCGCGCACCCGCTGGTGAGCCCGCGCGGGGAGGTGGAGCTGTCCGGCACGCTGCAGGTGATGCACGCCGCGGGCCGCCCGATGGGCGGCAGCGTCTTCGCGGGCGACTGGCTGGACGCCGGCACGCTGCCCGCGCTGATCGCGACGCAGGGCGCGCTCCTCGCCGCTCCCGAGCATGGCGGCCGCGCCACGCTGGTCGCGCCGGACGCCACCGTCGAGGAATGCACGCTCGGCCCGAACGTCGTCGTGGGGGCGGGCGCGGCGCTGCGCCGCGTGACGCTCAGCCACGCGCTGGTCGTGGCCGGCGCGCACCTCGAGGGCGTGCAGGCGTCGCACGTCATCGTCATGGGCGACGGACAGGTGGTGTCGGCGTGACGGGTATGGGCGGAGGCACCGGCACCCTCGACGCCCCTCTGGACGCGGAGATCGTGATCGTCGGCGCGGGCGTCGTCGGGCTCGCCATCGCGCAGCGGCTCGCCGCGGACGGCCGCTCGCTAGTGGTGGTCGAGCGGCACGAGGGCTTCTCGCGCGAAACGTCCTCGCACAACAGCGGCGTGGTGCACGCGTCGATCTACTACGAGACCGGGTCGCTCAAGCACCGGCTCTGCTGGGAGGGCAACGCGCGCCTCTACGCGTGGGCGGACGCGCACTCCGTGCCCGTGCGGCGCACCGGCAAACTCATCGTGGCACTCGCCGAGGAGGAGCGCGCCGGCCTCGACGAGGTGTACCGGCAGGCGGTCGCGAACGAGGTGCGCGGCGTCGAGCGCATCACCGGCGCGCGCGCGCGCGCGCTGGAGCCGCACGTCCCCACCGTGGAGGCGGTGTGGTCGCCGAGCACCGGCGTCGTCGACGCGTACGCCCTCGCGCGGTCGTACGCGGCGGAGGCGCTCGCCCACGACGCGCTGATCGTCTACCGCCACACGCTCGTCGAGGCGGAGCGCGTGGCGGGCGGCTTCGCGCTGACGCTGCGCGACGCCGACGGTGCGACCTCGACGTTGCGCTGCGCGGCGCTGGTGAACAGCGCAGGCCTCGCCGCCGCGAGCGTCGCCGCGCTGCTCGGCTACCCCCTGGACGGTGGCGTGCTCGATGGCGTCTCCGACGTCGAGGCGCCGCTGCTGCGGCAGACGGCGAACCGTGGCCGCTACTACGACATCGTGGACGCCGCGGTCGCACGGCTCGTGTCGCGGCCGGTGTACCCGCTGCCGGAGCACGCCGCGGGCGGCCTGGGCGTGCACCTCACCGTGGACACCGAGGGGGGACTGCACCTTGGGCCCGCGACGGAGTGGATGGCCGAGGACGAGCCGCTGGACTACCTCAACCTCGACGACGCAGAGCGCCGCGCGACGTTCCTGCGCGCGGGGCAGCGCTTCCTGCCCGCGCTGCGCGACGACCAGATCGCGCCGGGGCAGGTGGGCTACCGCCCGAAGGTGCAGCGGCCCGGCGAGGGCATCGCCGACTTCCTCGTCTGGCACGACCGCGGCTACGTGCACCTCGGCGGCATCGAGTCGCCGGGCCTCACGGCGAGCCTGCCGCTCGCCGACCTCGTCGCCGCAGCGTTAGGCTGACCGGGATGGGCCCACTCGAAGATCCCGGCCGGTTCTACTGACTGTGCTTCTCAGAGATGGCTCGCCGGGCTCGTCGCGTCGGCGCTCCGCTGAGGGCACCGCGAGCGACACGCCCCCGCTCGAGGAGTCTCGCCCTCGTCGCCACCTCGTCGCCGCGGCGCTAGGCTGTCGGGCATGGGCCCACTCGAAGATCCCGGCCGGTTCTAATGACTGTGCTTCTCAGAGATGGCTCGCCGACCTCGTCGCAGCGGCGTTAGGCTGAGGGCATGGGCCCACTCGAGGATCCTGGGCGGTACTACTGGAAGTGGCTCGCCATCGGTGGGGGGCTGCTGATCGTCTACGCGATCGAGCGCACCATCCGCACCGGCGCGCTCTTCTAGGCCTCGGCTCGTTCGATGCAGCTGCGCCTCGACCCGATCACCGCTGAGAACTGGGGCGCCGCGGTTGCCATCGAGGTCGCCGACGATCAGCGCCGCTTCCTCACGACGCCCGCGGTCGCTGATTTTCTCGCGGACGATGCCGCGCATCCGACGTTCACGTCGTACCTCATCTGCGACGGTGCGACGCCGGTCGGGTTCGTGAGTCTCGGACACACGCCGCTCGATACCGCGGAGTGGTCGATGCCCTTGCTGATCATCGATCGGGTGCAGCGGCGTCGCGGCTACGGCCGGGCCGCGATGGAGGGGGTGATCGGGCACGTCCGCGGGGCGTTGCCGGCGCCGCGCGTTCTCGGCCTCTTGTGCCACCGCCACAATGTCGTCGCCCAACACCTCTACACGAGCCTCGGCTTCGCGCAGGCCGGCGCCCCCGAGGATGGCGACGCGGAACTCAAGTTCCGACTCGACCTGTTCACGGAGACAAGCACATGACCTGCGAGCGGATGACCGCCCTCGAGGTGTGGTGGCGCGCCTTCGCCCCGCCCGAGGCCGTCGATTCCGCCCGCGCGCTCTACGCGCTGACGCCGCGCTGGTCGAGCGGCAACCTCCCCTTCGTCGACGTCCCCTATGACCCCGCGCGCGTGGCGCACTGGGCGGACGCCGCCCGCGTCGCGGACTACGCCGCCGCACTCCCGTCCGGCGGCACGCGCATCCTCGACTTCGGTCCCGGCGACGGGTGGCCCGCGCTGCCGCTGGCCGCGGCGCTGCCGCGCGCGCGCGTCGTCGGCGTCGACCCCGCGCCGCGCCGCGTCGAGGTATGCGTGGCGAACGCGCGCCGGCTCGCCCTCGGCAACGCGGCGTTCGCCACCGGCGACGGCGCGGCGCTGCCGTTCGCGAGCGCGTCGTTCGACCTCGTCACCGCGTCCCAGTCGCTCGAGGAGACGCGCGACCCCTCGGCGGTGCTCGCGGAGATCGCGCGTGTGCTGCGGCCCGGCGGCGTGCTACGCGCGTCGTACCAGGTGTGGACGCTCCCGGCGCGCCGCTTCGAGACGGTCACGCTCGTCGAGGGCCGCGACCTCGATGGCGCGGACGCGCTGCTCTACACGTACGCGGTGCGCTGCCAGGAGCCGCCGCGCGAGCGGCGCTACGTGCTCGTGCTGCCGCGCGAGGGCGAGGCGGCTGCGGTCCACGCGCAGGCGCTGGTTGCCTCGGCGGACGCGCCGCGCGCCTACGGCGAGACGCTGCTGACGCGCCGGTCGCCCCTCGGCGCGCCGCTGCTGCGCCACCTCGCCCCGTTCGCGCGGCGCTCGTACGTCGTGGAGCTGCACCGCTGGACCACGGCGTGGCTCGTGCAGGCGCTGCGGCGCGCGGGGTTCGCGGAGGTGCGCGCGACGGTGCACGCGGGCGACCTCGCGCGGTCGTTCGCGCGCGCGGCGATCGCGCGCGGCGACCTGGACGCGCTCGCGCCGCACTTCGAGGTGATCACGCGCGCGCTCGGCGAGGCCGCGGCGCAGCAGCCCGGCGAGTCGATGGTGACGGCGGTGCGGTAGCGGTCCTTGCGGGGGCGCCATCGAGGTGACGTAGCGCGGCGGAACCCTCACCCCCGGCCCCTCTCCCGCGGAGCGGGAGAGGGGAGCCGGTGGCAGAAGGAGATGCGAGGGGGCTGCGCCCCTCGCGCTCCCGGCGGAACGGCGCGCGGTAGGCGCGCCTCGGAAGCGGGCGGCTACTCGACCAGCTCGCGGACGTGGCCGATGGTGGCATGCGGCACGAGGGCCGCGCGGTCGGGGACGGAACGCACGAGGGCGTTGCGGACCCAGATCGACAGCACGCCGGCGGCGTTCGCCCCGGCGACGTCGGTGACGAGCGAGTCCCCGATGTGTGCCGTGCGCTCGGCGGCGACGCCCGTGAGCCCGCGGACGTGATCGAAGATCGCGCGGTCCGGCTTCTCCACGCCGACCTCGCCGGAGATCACGATCCAGTCCACGCGCTCCGCCAGTCCGAACCGCTCGATCTTCCGCCGCTGGAGCTCCGACGGGCCGTTGGTGACGATGGCGAGCCGGAAGCGCCCCGCGAGTTGCGCGAGCGTCTCCGGCGCGTCCGCCATGACCGCGGAGCCCTCGGCCATGCGGTCGAAGTAGGCGGCGCGCACGAGGTCGACCTCGGGCGCGGCGGCGAGGCCGAGATCGGCGAGGAAGTTCGCCATCCGCCCCTCGGTCGGATGGGTCGCCAGCCCGCGTTCGACGGCCGCAACGATCGTCGCGTCGAGGATGTCCGGGCGGATCGCCCGCACCGCCCGCGCCGCGGCGGCGAACCGCGCGGGCGCACCGGCCTCGGTGTCGACGAGCGTGTCGTCGAGGTCGAAGCAGAGCAGCTCGATCGTGCGACCGAAGAGCAGGCCCCCGGCGCGCTGCCGATCCTCGATGCGGAGCCTAGCGTCCCGCGCCGAGGCGCTTCACCACGAACGCGTCGAGCGCGGCGGCGGTGTCCTTCGGGTTGTCGCCCTGCACGTTGTGCGTCGCGCGCGGAATCACGACCGCTTCGCAGTCGCGCATCGCCTTCACGGTGGCCGCGGTGCTCTCGGGGGAGAGGATGCGGCTCACCTCGCCACGCATCAGCAGCGTGGGGGTCGTGATCACCTTCACCGCGGCCCACATCACCTCGGTGCGGGCCTTGCGTGCGGCCTCGTCCTGCGCCCCGCGGCGTCGATGGTCCTGCTTCCATGTCCAGCCGCCGTCGACCTGCTTCAGCGAGTGCAGCAGGGAGTAGCGCAGGTGCGCGGGCTTGCGGTTCGGGTTGAAGCTCACCGCGCGGTCGAGGAAGTCCTCGAAGCGCGACAGCGTCTCCGACTCGCGGCGGAACGCCTCCATGTCGCGCTGGCCCTCGGTCATGATCTCCGGCGCGACGTCGACGATCACCAGCGCGCGCAGGCGGTCGGGGTGCTTCGCGGCGTAGCGGTAGGAGTTGTTCCCGCCCATAGACATGCCGCAGAGGATCACCTGCGGGTAGCCGAGGTGGTCGATGAACGCCTCCGTGTCACGCAGCATCAGCGCTTCGTTGTCCTCGGCGAGCTGCGCGTCCGGCGTCCACTCGGTGTCGCCGTGCCCGCGCTGGTCGAGCGCGATCATGTGGTAGTGCGGGCGCAGCAGCAGCGCGGCCATGTCCCACGTGTGCGCGGTGAGGCTGCCGCCGTGCAACAGCACGAGGGGCGGCTTCGCGTCGTTCCCCCAGTCGAGGTAGTGCATGCGGATGCCGTTGAGCGTCACCCACTTGTCCTGCGGCGTCACGTACTCCGGCGCCCCGAGGCCGATCGCCTCGGCGCACTCGCGCATCTCCTTGAGGTATCCCGCAGTCGTCGTCATCGTGTCCTCCTCGATCGGGCGCAGGATACGCCTCGGCGCGATGTCGAGGTGCTGGCGAGAGGCGGCGCACCTGGCGCGGAGGCGGCCCACCCCCTGCTCCCCCCGGCGCGGCGTGGTGCGCCCTCACCCTGCCCTCTCCCACTCCGTGGGCGAGGGTTCTCACCGGATCCGGCCCCCTCTCCTGCGCAGCGGGAGAGCGCGGGGGTGAGGGCGCACTACGGTAGGCGCGGAGCACGCAGGGCTCGCGGGGGCACGCCGCTCTCTTCCGAGGCGCGCCTACCGCGCGCCGCTCCGCCGGGAGCGCGCCGCTCACTTCCGAGGCGCGCCTACTGCGCGCCGTTCCGCCGGGAGCGCGAGGGGCGCAGCCCCCTCGCATCACCCTCTGAATCTGAACCCCCTCCCGCGCAGGGAGGGGGCAGGGGGTGGGCCGCCCCCCGCAAGCACCTGCACGCGGCGCGCACGCGATCGGGCGGCCCCACGCACACGTCGCCGCCGCGCGCCTACCTCGAGGGCGGGAGGTCGAAGATCTGCTCGAGCCAGCGCGAGAGGTCGCGCAGGCTCGCCGTGCCGATCTGGTGGCCCATCGCGTACTCGCGGTAGTCTGGGCGCGCGCCCATGATCAGCAGCAGGTCGCGCGACTGTTGCGCGCGCTCGATCGCAATCTGCGCGTCGCTGCTCCCGTGCTGCACGAGGATCGGCAGCCCCTCCACCACCTCGGCGGGGGCGGCGTGCTCGATCGCCTCCTCGGGGAGGTACGTCGAGAGCGCCGCGAGGCCGCGATAGCGGGCGGGGTCGCCGAGCGCGAGGCGGTACGCCAGCGTGCCACCCTGCGAGAAGCCGAGGACGGCCACGCGCGCCGGGTCCCCGCCCAGCCGCGGCACGGCCTCGTCGATGAACGCGCGCACGGCGGCGGTCACGCGCTCGAACTCCTCGGAGGTGCGGGACGCCGCGCCCTCGCGCGCGAACCAGGTGAACGCGCCGCCGTGCTCCTCGAGGGCGAACTCGGCCTCCGGGCAGATCACCAGCAGCCGGCCCGCCGCGAGCAGCGGTGCGAGGCCCATGAGGTCGAGGCCATGCGCGCCGTGGCCGTGCAGCGCGACGAGCGTGGGCAGGGGCCCCTGCACGCTGGGGTGCCACACCGAATGCACCAGGCTCATGCGCGGATCGCTTTCCCCGGCGGCGGATGGCTCGTCGATACGTGGCAGGATAGCCGCTGCGCGCCTAAACCCCCACCCGGGGGGTATGGGTACGTGCTACGATCGCTGGCGAAGGAGCCCGCCATGCCCGTCATGACCCTGTTCGCGCCCGACATCTTCTGCGACCACTGCATCTCGACCATCAAGAAAGCGACCGAAGCCATCGAGGGTGCGCGCTTCGTCCAGGGCGACCCGGCGACGCGGCTGTTCACCGTCGACCTGCCGAACGGCGCCGCCCTCGACGCGCTCGGCGCGGCGCTTGCCGAGGAGGGCTACCCGCTTTCCGACGCACCCTCGACGCCCGCGGGCGCGTCCGAGGCGCACCCCGGCATGACGATGCTCGGCACGCTGATGAGCGCGCCGGGGGCAGCGCCCGCGATGATGCACGGCGGCCACGCCGTGGCGAGCGGCCCGTTCCACCCGCAATACCTCAAGATCGAGCGCACCGAGGCCGGGGCGGACATCACCTACTCCTGCCCGTGCGGCAGCACGACGGAGGTGTTCCACCTCGATCGCGGGCAGGCGGATCACGCGCCGCACTCCTGCTGCGGGCACCACACGCTCGTCGGTGCGGACGCGGCGGCGCGGCTGCGCGCCCGCCTCGGCGACGGGTACGACATCGACGTGCAGACGATCACGATGCCGTGGGGCCAGCCGCTCGAGGCGGCGCAGGCGGTCCCCCGGGCAATCTCGAGGGGCTAGGGAGGCGACGATGGACGAGCACACCCAGGCCGACGTGCTCAAGCGCCTCGCGTACATCGAGGGGCACCTCGCCGGCGTGCGCCGCATGATCGAGGCCGACACCTATTGCGTCGACGTGCTGAAGCAAACGTACGCCGTGCGCCGCGCGATCGAGAAGATGGAGGCGGAGATGCTCGACGGGCACCTGCACCACTGCGTCCTCGACGCGATCCGCGAGGGCAAGGCGGAGCAGTCGTTCACGGAGCTGATCGACCTCTATCGCGTCGCCAACAAGTAGCGTCACGTAGCCGCCATCAGGTGTTGTGCGCGCCGTACGACGGCGTCATCGCGCTAGAGAACTCGGTAGGGCCGCCCGCATGACCACCGACACCGCATCCCGACCCGCGGGCGCACCGCTGGAGCATCTGCGCTTCGACGTGCGCGGCATGGAGTGCGCCTCGTGCGTGCGCCGCGTCGAGCGCGCGCTGGCCGGCGTCGAGGGCGTCGCCTCCGCGTCCGTGAACCTCGCGACGGAGACCGCCACCGTCGAGGCGCCGGCGGACGTGGACGTCGCGGCGCTGCGCGCGGCCGTCGACCGCGCCGGCTACACGCTGCGCCTCCCCCTCGAGGGTGGCGACGAGGACTCGGCGCGCGACGCGCTCCAGCAGGAGCGCGCCCGCGACTACCGCGCGCTCGCGATCAAGACCGCGTTCGCGCTGGTGGTCGCCGCCGGCGAGATGACCTGGGCGCTCACGCAGCACCTCGGCGGCGAGGCGATGCAGATGGCCGCCGACGCGGCGCACGAGCCCACGATCTCGACGGCGGCGCTGATCGCCTTCGCGGCGGCGCTGCCTGTGCAGGTGTGGGCGGCGTCCGGGATCTACGCCGGCGCGTGGCGGGTGGGGCGCCACGGCGGCACGGACATGAACACGCTGATCGCCGTGGGCACCTCGGCGGCGTTCCTGTACTCGATGGTGCTGACGTTCGCGCCGGGCCTCCTCGGCGGAGCGAGCGGATACGACCTCGCGCTGCACTACGACACCGCCACGGCGATCATAGGGTTCGTGCTGCTCGGGCGGCTGCTGGAGGCGCGCGCGAAGGGGCAGACCGCGGGCGCCGTGCGCGCGCTGATCGCGCTGCGTCCGCAGACCGCGCGCGTGTGGGAGGACGGCCAGGAGTACGAGATCCCCGCGCGCGCGGTGCAGCTCGGCGACCTCGTCATCGTGCGCCCCGGCGAGCAGTTCCCCGTGGACGGCGAGGTCGTCGATGGCGCCTCCGCCGTCGACGAGTCGATGCTCACCGGCGAGTCCGTGCCCGTGGACAAGCGCCCCGGCGACGGCGTCTTCGGCGCGACGGTGAACACCTCGGGCGTGCTGCGCGTGCGCGCGACGGCCGTGGGCGCGGACTCCGTGCTCGCGCGCATCATCCGCCTCGTCGAGGAGGCGCAGGGCTCGAAGGCGCCGATCCAGGCGCTGGCGGACCGCATCGCCTCGGTGTTCGTCCCGATCGTGATCGCGCTGGCGGCGCTCACGCTCGTCGGGTGGGCGGCGTTCGGGCCGGAGCCGGCGCTCACGCTGGGGATCCTCAACGCCGTCGCCGTGCTGATCATCGCGTGCCCGTGCGCGCTGGGCCTCGCCACGCCGACCGCGATCATGGTGGGCATGGGGCGCGCGGCGCGCCTCGGCGTGCTGATCCGCGACGCCGAGGCGCTCGAGGTGGCGCGTCGCGTCGACACGGTGGTGCTGGACAAGACCGGCACGATCACGGAGGGCCGTCCCGCCGTGACGCGCGTCGTGCCGGCGCTGGGCGCGCCGGTGGACGCCGGCGCGCTGCTCGCGCTGGCCGCGTCCGCCGAGCGCGGCTCGGAGCACCCCTACGCCGGCGCGATGGAGCGCGAAGCCGCGGCGCGCGGCCTCGCGCTGGTGTGGCCCGGCACCTTCCGCGCCTCCGCCGGCCTCGGCGTCGAGGCGACGGTGACCCTCGACGGCGTCACGCGCGCCGTGCTGATCGGCAACGCCGCGCACCTCGAGGCGCGGGGCGTGTCGCTCGCGACGCCGGAGGCCTCGCGCGTCGCGTTCGAGGCGAGCGAGGCGGCGCGCGCGGGGGAGACCGCGATCCTCGTCGCGGTGGACGGCGTCGCCGCCGGCATGATCGCCGTCGCCGACCGCGTGCGCGCCTCGGCGGCGGACGGCGTGGCGCTGTTGCGCGTCAGCGGCGTGCAGGTCGTCATGCTCACTGGCGACGGCGAGGGCGCGGCGCGCGCCATCGCCCGTCAGGTGGGCATCGACCAGGTCGAGGCGAACGTGCAGCCGGACGGGAAGGCCGCCGCGGTGCGGGCGCTGCGCGCGCAGGGCCGCGTGGTGGCGATGGTGGGCGACGGCATCAACGACGCCCCGGCGCTGGCCGCCGCCGACCTCGGCATCGCGATGGGCGGCGGCACGGACGTGGCGATCGAGGCCGCGCCGGTGACGCTGATGCGCGCCGACCTCGCGGGTGTCGCGCACGCGCGCGCGATCAGCCGCGCCACGATGCGCACGATGGTGCAGAACCTCGTGTGGGCGTTCGCGTACAACGTGGCGCTGATCCCGGTCGCCGCCGGCGCGGGCTACCTCGTGTTCCAGGTGCTCCTCGGCGGCGTCGAAGTGCCGGGCGTGCTGCGCCCGATCTTCGGCACGCAGGGCTTCCTCAACCCGATCATCGCCGCCGCCGCGATGGCGCTGTCGAGCGTCAGCGTGATGGCGAACAGCCTGCGCCTGCGCAGCGTCCGCATCGACTGAGGGCGCCCGCTCGAGGGCACCTCGCGCGATCGCGGATCGGCTACGCTGCGCTCGCCCTCGGATCCACCGAGGTGCGCGCGCGGAAGGAGACCGCTATGCCCAGCTACCTGTCGCTCATCTCGTGGACGGATCAGGGCGTCCGGAACGTGAAGGACAGCGCGGCACGCCTCGACGCCGCGAAGAAGGTCTTCGAGGCCGGCGGGGGCCGACTGATCTTCTTCTACATGCTGATGGGTGAGTACGACCTCGCGACGCTGATCGAGATGCCGAACGACGAGGCGGCCACGAAGGCGCTGCTCAGCATCGGCGCCGCGGGCAACATCCGCACGACGACGATGAAGGCGTTCACCGAAGCCGAGTACCGCGCGATCATCGGGTCGCTGTAGCGCCCGGCCGCGCTCGTACGCCGCGCGCATGCTGGCGCTGATCACCACGGCGGGCGTCGCATTCGCGGTCGGGTTGAGCGGCGCACTGAGCCCCGGTCCGCTCACGGTGCTCGCGATCCGCGAGGGTGCCCGCCGCGGGTGGCGCGCCGGCGTCTACGCGACGGCGGGCCACGCCGTCGTCGAGGCGGCCACGGTCGCGCTGCTCGCGCTCGGGCTGTCGGCGGTCGTGCGTGACCGCCCCGCGGTGACCTCGACGATCGCGCTGGTGGGCGGGGCGGTGCTGCTGTGGATGGCGTGGGGCCTCGTGCGTGCGGCGCCGAGCGCCACGCTGCCGTTGCGCGCCGCCGGCCCGGCCTCGACTCGCGCCCCGCTCCTGGAGGGCCTGCGCGGCGTCGCGCCGGCCGCGATGGTGGTGAGCGTCACGAACCCGTACTGGGTGCTGTGGTGGGCGACGGTTGGCACGAAGCTCACGGTCGATTCGCTGGCGTTGGGGGCGGCGGGGCCGGCGGCGGTGTTCCTCGGACACGCCCCTCGGGCTCCGGCGGAAACGCGCGCGGTGGGCCTGCTCGGGGGATCCGGAAGCCCCCTTCCCGCCAGGGAAGGGGGTTGGGGGGATGGGAGAGATCCAAGTTCTGACTCCCCTCTCCCGCTCCGCGGGAGAGGGGCCGGGGGTGAGGGTCCCCTCCCGCAGCGGTGCACGGCCCGTCGAGGGGCGCTACACGCCCTTCTCGCGACGCCAGCGCGCGATCCAGCCGGTGTGCTCGGCCTCGTGGCCGCTGCGCAGCGGCGCCTCGCCGTAGCGCGCCCCGTCGAGGCCGGCCGCCGTCGCCGCCGCGATCGCGTCGAGCAGCCGCTGCCGCGACTGCGCGAACTCCCAGCGCACCTGATCGAGCGACAGCGGCGCGCGGATCTCGTACCCCATCGCGTTGTAGGCCAGCTCCTGCGCGGGAGTCATCCGCCACGCGGTGGCGTGCCCGGCGGAGATGCGCACGACCTCGCTCGCGCGGATGTCGTCCCAGAGCGCGAGGTGCGCGAGGTGGTTCTTCACTGACCAGCCGTCGATCGATGGCTCCGTCATCAGCGCGTCGCTAAGCCCCTCGATCGCGGTCAGCAGCGCCTGGCGCGTGCCGCGGTAGTGCTCCAAGAGATCGTTGCGGTCTTCGGCCATCTTGCCCTCCCGATCCACCCTGCGCGTTCGCCCCATCATCCCGCGATCGGCGCCGCAAGGGCATCCCTCGTGACAGGCGCGCGGGTGAGCGGCTATCGTCGGGGCATCGAGGGCGCAGGGCGCGGGCCCGCCTCGAGGAGGGAGCGCACGATGCCGCTGGATCCGACCGCCGAGGAGTGGCTCGACCGCCTCGCCAAGATGGGCACGCCGCCGCTCTGGACACTCACGCCGGCGCAGGCGCGCGAGGCGCGCCTGCTGCCGCCGGCCGGCCCCAACGTGCACCGCGTCGAGGACATGCAGGCGGCGGGCCCCGAGGGGCCGATACCGCTGCGCATCTACTGGCCGAGCGACGCCGAGGGCCTGCCGATCCTCGTCTGGTTCCACGGCGGCGGCTGGGTCGTCGGCGACCTCGAGACGAGCGACCCGACCGCGCGGCGGCTGTGCAGCCTCGCGGGGTGCATCGTGATCTCGGTGGACTACCGGCTGGCGCCGGAGCACCCGTACCCCGCCGCCGTCGATGACGCGTATGCGGCGGTGGTGTGGGCCGCGCAGAACGCGCCCCGCTTTCGCGGCGACGCGACGCGCATCGCGGTCGGCGGCGACTCGGCGGGCGGCAACCTCGCGGCGGTGGTGGCGCAGCTGTTGCGCGACCGCGGCGGCCCGCCGGTCGTGCGGCAGCTGCTGGTCTATCCCGTCACGGACGGCGCGATGGACACGCCCTCATACCACGAGAACGACCGCTACGGCCTGACGCCCGCCTCGATGGCCTACTTCTGGGGGCACTACTGCCCGCCCGGCGCCGACCGCATGCAGCCGGGCGCGAGCCCGGCGCGCGCCGCGAGCCTCGCCGGCCTCGCGCCCGCGCACGTCGTGACGTGCGAGTACGACCCGCTGCGCGACGAGGGCAATGCGTACGCGGCGGCGCTGCGCGCGGCAGGCGTCCCCGTGGACGCCGAGGAGCTCGCCGGCCAGATCCACGGCTGCTTCGGCAACGCCCACGTCTTCCCTCGTGCGATGCAGGCCGTCGAGGACGTTTCGGCCGCGCTGAAGCGCGCCTTCGCACGCTGAGCGAGCCCCAGGGGCGCGGAACGTCGAGGACTGAGCGGGTGTGACGACTGAGTGGCCAACCTCCTGCGTGCCCAGGAACGTCGAAGTGCTCTCGGTCGGCGGCCCATCCCCCTGCCCCCTTCCCTGCGCGGGAAGGGGGGACTCATTTTCTTTCCGTGGGGGCGCAGCCCCCACGGGCCCCTGCCTCGGGCGCACATCGACGCAACGGTTCCGCTCTCTCCGCACGAGGGCGCGCGTCACGTGGTGCGCCCTCACCCTGCCCTCTCCCACTCCGTGGGCGAAGGTTCTGAGTTCCCGGTTGGCTGTCCGTTGTCTAGTTTCCGAGGCGCGCCTGCCGCGCGCCATTCCGCTAGGAGCGCGAGGGGCGCAGCCCCCTCGCGTCACCATCTGACTTCTGACTCCCCTCTCCTGCGAAGCGGGAGAGGGGCCGGGGGTGAGGGTTCCGCCTCCCCTCCCACGCAGGCAAGGGGCAGCGGGCGGGCCGCCCCGTCGCACGCATCTCGACGTACGCGCGCCATCCCAGGCGCGCCTACCGTGCGCCGTTCCGCCGGGAGCGCGAGGGGCGCAGCCCCCTCGCATCACCTGCTGACTTCAGAGCCCCCTTCCCGCGCAGGGAAGGGGGCAGGGGAATGGGCCGCGCCCGTCCTAACCTCGACGCTCTCGGCGCCAGACAAGGCGCAGCGCGGACCACGTGGCGTCGACGGCGCACACCTTGTTGTCGACGAGGCCGAGCGGCAGCGCGACCTCGCGCACGACGTCCTCGGTCATGTCGGTCGGGACGCCCGAGGCGCGCTTCGGCCACGCGATCCACGCCGCGCCGTCCGGGAACACCGCGCGGCCCAGCGCCTCGACGCGCCGCTCCAGGTCGCTGCGGCGCGTCACGAAGCACAGCGCCACGTCGGCGCCCCCGCGCAGCGTCGTGCGCGTCGCGACGTCCTCGGGGAGCGCGCCCAGCGTCGCGTCGAAGCCGGGCGGCGCGTCGAGGAGCGCGAGCCGGGCGCCGGCCGCGATGCCCAGCTTGCGCGGCAGCGGCGTGCCTGAGTACCCGGCGGTCATGGGCGGGAGTGTAGCAACGACCGGCGCGGGATGAGCGCGCGCGGGGGCTCGAGGTGCGCGGCACAGTGAGGTGCTTGAGGTGGGCGGCCCACCCCCCTACCCCCTCCCGGCGCGGGAAAGAGATGCGAGCGGGCTGCGCCCCTCGCGCTCCCGGCGGAACCGCGCGCGGCAGGCGCGCCTCGGACGCCAACGAAAGGAGCACTCAGCACGTCGGAACCCTCGCCCACGAAGTGGGAGAGGGCAGGGTGACGGCGCACCACGTAACGGGCGCCCTCGTGCGTCTGGCGTGGTGGCGTCTATGACCCTCGCAGGGGACAGGCACGCGGCCCGCCGCGGCGATTCACGCAGCGCGCGAGGGGAGCACGCACGCGAGCAGCCCGCGCAGCAGGTCAGCGGAGGTCACGATGCCCACGACCGCGCCGCTCGTGTCGCGCACGGGCAGCGCCGAGATTCGATGCTCGATCAGCAGCGCCGCCGCTTCCTCCACCGGCGCGCTTTCGGCGACCGTGATCATGCGGAACGCGGCGACTTGGAGCACGCGGCGACGCAGCGCCTCCTCCTCATGGCGGGAGAGGAGTTGCGCGCCCAGGCCGGTGCGGCGCGCGATGTCGCGGTCGGACATGATGCCGACGATGCGGCCGCGATCCTCGACGAGGAGGTGGTGGATGTGGTGCTCGCGCATCTTCGCGTGCGCCTCCCACAGTTCCGCCTCGGGCGCGATCGTGATCAGCCCACGCGACATCATCGCCCCGACGGTGATCGAGGTGGTCCCCCCGCTCGAGGCGCCGTCGTGCGTCGTCATGTCTGAGTATCGGCGGCCACCGGCACCGCGATAGGACCCGGCATCCGGGGGGTCAGTGGGGAGCGGGCGGCGGGTCGGCGCCCGTCGACGGGGGCGCGGGCGGGGGCGGCGGCGGCACGAACAAGTTCGCGCGGTACCAGCGCAGCTCCTCCAGGCTCTCGCGGATGTCATCGAGGGCCTGGTGCGCCTGCCGCTTCTCGGGCGGCGTCGGGCCGTGGCGGTACCAACGGCGCACCAGCTCCTTCACGGTGCTGACGTCCACGTTGCGGTAGTGCAGGTAGGCCTCGAGTTTCGGCATCTCGCGGCGGAGGAATCGCCGGTCCTGCGCGATCGAGTTTCCCGCGAGCGGCGACGTCCCCTTCGACACCCACTTGCGGATGAAGGCGAGCGTCTGGCGCTCGGCCTCGGCGGCGTCGACGTCCGAGGCGGCGATGCGCGCGAGCAGGCCCGACTCGCTGTGCGTCTTCACGTTCCACGCGTCCATCAGCGCCAGTTGCTCCGGCGTCCGCTGGATCGCGAACGTCGGGCCCTCCGCCAGCACCTCGAGGTTGGCGTCCGTGACCAGGGTGGCGACCTCGATGATCACATGGCGCTCGGGGTCGAGCCCCGTCATCTCGAGGTCCATCCACACGAGGTTGAGCGGGTCGCGTTTCGCGGGCACGCGGCGAGCCTACGCGCCGGGCGCGATGCCGTCGACGGAGGGCCGTCGACGGCACACCGGCGCCGGCAGAACATGCCGCGGTCGCGTGCTAGCCTGCTGGCGTGAACACACGCGCATCCTCCCGTCCACCCTCCGTTGCCGGCCTCGCCGCGCTGTTGGTTGGGCTGTTGGTCGCGCTGGGCCTGGTCGCGGTGGCGGCGGTCCTCGGCGGCTGCGGGGCGGGTGGCGCGAGTGGGGCGAAGCGCGTGGCGAAGGCCGGCGACACGGTCTCGGTGCACTACACCGGCACGCTGGACGACGGATCGCAGTTCGACTCCTCGAAGGGGCGCGAGCCGCTGGCGTTCACCGTCGGCGCGGGTCAGATGATCGCGGGGTTCGATCGCGCGGTCGTCGGCATGGGCGCGGGGGAGAAGAAGACGGTCCACCTCGCGGCGACGGAGGCGTACGGCGAGCGCCGCAGCGACCTCGTGGTGACGGTCCCGGCCGCGCAGGCCCCGGCGGGGCTCAAGGTGGGTCAGCGCGTGCAGCTGGGCAACGGGTCGGGCCTCGTCACGGCGGTGACGGCGGAGTCGGTCACGGTGGACGCCAACCACGCACTGGCGGGCAAGCCGCTGAACTTCGCGATCGAGATCGTCAGCATCAAGTAGCCCGCATCAAGTGGCACTGGGCGATGCGGCGCGGGTCGGCGCGGAGCGCCGAGGCTAGAGCGGCAGCTCCTCGCGCGGCACGCCCTGAGTGACGTACACCTCGCGCACGGCGGCGCGGACTTCCTCGACGTTCTTGTAGCGCCGCTCGGGCAGCAGCGAGAGCACGTAGGCGACCTCGCGGTCGAGCCCGCCCTTGTCTCGCCCCATGTTGATGATCCCTGAGCGCGACATCGGGTAGTGGAAGCCCTTGAACGCGGCCTCGTAGTCCGACTTCGACGCGTGCGGCTTGACCATCGCGGGCTCCTCGGGTGCTGCTGGCCTCATGCTATCGAGAACGCGCACTATCGGGAACGCAGCCGATCGGGGACTCGAGGGCCCGACGCCCCCCTCGAGGGCAGCGCGACATAATCGAGGACGAGGGCGTCCGGGCGGGCGTCCGCGGCGTACACTCGATGTTCGAGACACGAGGCCCGCCTCCGGGCCAGCGATGGGGGATGAGACACCATGCCGCTCTACGAGTACTACTGCGCCGACTGCGAAGGCCGCTTCGAGCTGCTGCGGCCGGTCAGCGCCGCCTCGCAGGATCAGCCCTGCCCCCAGTGCGACAACGATGCCAAGCGCATGGTCTCCCGCGAGTTCTCGGCGTTCATCTTCCGCGACGGCTCCGCGCGCCGCCTCCCAGACGACGGCGGGTACATGCACCTCGGGAAGAAGGTGAAGAACATGATCACCTCCTCCACCGACGCCTTCAGCCACCCCGAGCTGAACCCCGAGCCGCCCCCCGCCCCGCCGACGATCGAGGAGATCGAGGCGTTCGAGGCGCAGCAGCACCAGAAGCTGGAGATCGACCCCGAGTTCCGCGGGCGCGTCATCGACGACTCGTTCCGGCGCGAGGCCGACATCAAGCGCCGCATGGTCTCCACGCGCGGCTCGAAGGTGGAGGAGCACGCGAAGCGCCGCGCGCTCAACATCGAGCGTGCCGTGAAGAAGGAAACCTCCTCATAGGCCCCGCGGACTGATCGCGGCCGCGCCGCCGGGCGCCTCCGCGGCGCGGCCGCTCCTGAGCACCGTGCTGTTCCTGACAGATGGGCCGCCTATACTCGGCGCTCGCCCCGAGCGTCGCGATGCCTTCCGCGTCCGCGCCCGGCGGCGTCCACTCGCGTGCAGGAAGAAGGGCAGTCATGGAATACCGCCACCTCGGCCGGTCGGGCCTCGAGGTCTCCGTCGTCGGCCTCGGTGCGAACAACTTCGGCGGCCGCCTGGACGCGAAGGCCACGGCCGACGTGGTGAGCCAGGCGCTGGACCTGGGCATCAACCTGATCGACGAGGCCGACAGCTACGGCGGGCGCGGCAAGTCCGAGGAGTTCGTCGGCAAGGCGCTGGGCAGCCGCCGTCACGAAGCCGTGATCGCGACGAAGTTCTCGCAGGCGATGGGCGACGGCCCGATGCGCTCCGGCACGTCGCGCCGCTACATCATGCAGGCGGTGGAAGACTCGCTGCGCCGGCTCGGCACGGACTACATCGACCTCTACCAGATCCACGTGCTCGACCCGCAGACACCCCAGGAGGAGACGCTGCGCGCGCTGGACGACCTGGTGACGCAGGGGAAGGTGCGCTACCTGGGGCATACGCGCTTCTTCGGTTACCAGATCGCCGACACGGCGTGGCTGGCGCGCACGGAGCACCTCAACCCGTACATCAGCACGCAGAACGCGTACAACCTGCTCGACCGCAGCGTGGAGGCCGAGATCATCCCCGCCGCCGAGGCGTTCGGACTGGGCATGCTGCCGTACGTCCCGCTCGCGGGCGGGCTGCTCACCGGGAAGTACGAGCGCGGCAAGGCGGCGCCCGAGGGTACGCGCCTCGCCAGCGGACGCCAGGCAGGTGCGCTCAACGACAGGAACTTCGACATCGTCGAGGCGCTCGGTGCGTTCGCGCAGGAGCGCGGCCACACGCTGCTCGAGCTGGCGTTCTCGTGGCTCGCCACGCAGCCCGTCGTCGCCAGCGTGATCGCCGGCGCCACGAGCCCGGAGCAGGTGCGGGCCAACGCCGAGGCCGCCACGTGGCGTCTCTCCGCGGAGGAGCTGGCCGCCGTCGACAAGATCACGAAAAAGTAGCGCGCCCACCGAGGACTGAGGGGCCGGCCCACCCCCTGCCCCCTTCCCTGCGCGGGAAGGGGGTGTTCATCTTCTTGTGGGGGCTTCGCCCCCGCGCCCCCGTCTGAGGCGCGCCTACCGCGCGCCGTTCCGCCGGGAGCGCGAGGGGCACAGCCCTTCGCATTCCCCTTCCACTTTCCGACTCCCCTCTCCTGCGAAGCGGGAGAGGGGCCGGGGGTGAGGGTTCCGAGCTCCCGCGCCGGGAGGGGGCAGGGGGTGGGCCGCCCCCCGCAGTCACCTCGACACCCGCGCGCCTACTGGTAGATGACGTAGTCGGGCGGGTACGCCATGCGCATCACCTGCTCTGGCGTGAGCACCGGCGTGTCGTGGTCGTAGAACAACTTGAAGCCCGCGTACGTCGCGTAGGGCGCGCGCGCGAACGCGAGGTAGCCCTCGAGCTTCTGCTGGATCGTGCCGTAGCCGTCCATGTCGATCACGAGGTACACACCCTCGACGCGCTCGATCGCCTCGACGTCGGGCAGCATGTCATAGCGGAACTGGTGCACCACCAGCACCTTCGGCGGCACCGCCTTGCCTCGCACGAGGTCCGCCAGCGCGCGCTGCACGGCGTTCACCTGCGCCGCGGTGAGAGAGCCGATCGCCTCGCCGGGCGGATCCGCCTTGCCCGCCGTCGCGAACTCCGGGTCGAGCGCGAGGTGCACGTGCGGCTCCGCGAGCAGCGGCGCGAGCCGTCGCATGTCCACCCGAGGATCGCTGAGCCCGACCTGCAGGTCCAGGAACAGCAACTGCCCGGCGGCCCGCGTCGCCTCCACGTACGGCGCGATCGTCTCCAGCGGCAGCCGTCCGAGGTGCGTGCCGTCCGCGCCGGGATCGATCTGCGCGGCATCGACGATCACGTGCAGCGCCGGCACGACGCGGCGGCCGCCGCTGAACGGCGCGTAGCGCGCGGCCAGCTCCGCGGCCGCCTTCGAGGCCCCCGCCGCCGAGGGGTACACCCCGAGCGCGCCCATCTGCGGCACGCCGGGCCGACCGTACAACGACACGATGCGCGCCTCGGCGAAGAGCGAGGGCCGCCCCAGCGGGCCGATGCTCCACGCGAGGTTGGCCTCGCTCACGACGTAGTAGGTGGCGCCCTGCTGGAGCGCCGGCAGTGGTTCTGCGCCGAGCACCCGCTGGCCCGACCAGCCGCGCCACGCGTTGCCCTCGCGCTGCCACACGGAGACGAACTCGAGGGGCTGCGCGCCGCGGCGTGGCGGCGGGCCGATGAACGCCAGCCGTTCGCCGGCGAACGCCTCCGCGACCGGCGTCGAGGGGTGCGTCCACCTCACCACGTGCGCGCCCGGCGTCAGCGCGAGCCCGCACGCGCGGTCGGCGATGTCCGTCAGCGACACGCCGGTGCACGCGGGCGCGGCGGCCTCCGCCGCACCGCGGGGCAGCGCGAGCGTCAGCGCGGTGAGGACGGACAGTGCGAGCAGGAGCGCGGCGAACGCGCGGCGCATGAGGGCTCCAGGCTGGGCCTCGAACGGAACGGACGGGCCTCGAACGGGTGGGCGTGGTTCAGTGTACGGGTGCGCCGGATCGCGCGCCGGGGCGGGGCGTGCGGCTGGCGGACGGCGCCTGCGCGATGTCCGCCCGGCGCGCCCCTCGACTATCGTGACGGCATGACGCTCGCCCTGCGCAATCCGCACGCGGTGCTCGCCGCGTTCGACGCGCGTCCCGCCGACATCCTCGAGGTGCGCCTGCCCGACGGGCGCGCGCCCGGGGCGTGGGAGCGGGTGGCCGCGCTCGCCCGCCAGCACGACGTCCCGCTGGTCGAGGGGCCGCGCGCCCAACCTCGCGCCCAACCTCGCGCACTGCCTCGCGCACGCGACGCGGAGGGCGGTCGCGCGGGCCCGGAGGCGGTGCTGCGGGAGCGCGCGGCGGTGAGCCTCGACGCGCTGTACAGCGGTGCGCGTGACGCGCCCGGCGCCGGCGCCGGCGCGTCGCGGCTGTGGCTCGCGCTCGACTCGATCCAGGACCCGCACAACGTCGGCGCGATCTTCCGCACCGCGGCCTTCTTCGGCGTGCGCGGCATCGTCACCACTGCGGACCGCGCCGCGCCGCTCACCTCCGTGGTGTACGACGTCGCCAGCGGCGGCGTCGAGGCGGTGCCGTTCGCCATCGAGACGAACCTGCGCCGTGCCCTCGACGCCGCGAAGGCGGCGGGGCTGTGGATCCTCGGCTCGTCGGAGCACGCGACGCAGGGCGTCGCGGAGGTCGCGCGCGACCGCGCGTGGTTGCTGGTGCTGGGCAACGAGGAGGAGGGCCTGCGCCGCCTCACCCTCGACACCTGCGACGAGGTCTGCCGCGTCGCGCCGCGCGGCGAGATCGTCACCTCGCTGAACGTCGCGTCCGCGGCGGCGGTGATGATCGCCGCGCTGTCGCGCTGACGGGCACGTCGGGGTGCGTCCGGGGACGGTCGCAGACTGCGAGGAGCTGGAGGACTGCGTCGGCGGCCCATCCCCCTGCCCCCTTCCCTGCGCGGGAAGGGGGACGTTCTTGTGGGGCTCCGCCCCCACGGGCCCCGTTTCTCAGGACAGCAACCCGCTCTTCGAGTGGAGACGATGCGCCATCCGCAGCGCGCCCGCCCCCCGCCGCTTCACGAGCGTGGGTTCCGAATGCACGACATCCCTCTGACTCCGGCGTGCGCCTAACGCGCACGCCTTCGCCGGGAGCGCGAGGGGCGCAGCCCCCTCGCATCACATTCTGACTTCTGACTCCCCTCTCCTGAGAAGCGGGAGAGGGGCCGGGGGTGAGGGTTCCGCTCCCCTCCCGGGGCACGGAGGGGGCAAGGGGTGGGCCGTCCCTCAGTCCTCGACGCCCTGCGCATCCCGCTACCGCCCCGCGCCCTCGCGCGCCTCGATGTACGCGCCGAGGAAGTCGCGCGCCCACGTCGCGAAGTCACCGGCCGCGTCGCCGAGGGCGATGATGTGGTCGTCCTCCAGCGGCAGCCGCGCCTCGACGGGCGCGCCGTCGGCGTCGAGGTTCGACAGCAGCAGGCTCGCCGCGCCGCCGCCGTCGCCCCCCGCTGGGCCGGGGAGCGTGGTCACGGTGGGCGGGCCGGCCTCGAAGGCGCGCATCGGCGTGGCGAAGGAGGCGAGGCCGGGGAACTCCGCCAGCTCCTCCGCGCTCTGCAGCGCGCTGCCGTCGAGGTGCATCGCTTCGAGCAGCGCGGCGGGGCGCTCCTCGGCGAGGGCGACGTCGGCCGCGAAGCGCGTCCACGCCGCCGCGCCCGGCAGCGGCCGCGCGAGGGAGCGCGCCACCGGGTGCGTGCGATCGACGAGCGCGAGCCAGACGTGGTTGAGGCGGCGCGCCGCCTCGATCGCCTCCTGCACGAGGAGCGCGGTGAGCGCGGGGCGGTACGCGGCGTCGGCGAGGAAGATGCCGGTGAGCACGTTGTCCGCGACGATCTGCGGCTTGCGCAGCGCCGTCGAGGCGTACGCGCGCAGGAACGCGGACTCGCTCATGCCGCCGGGGAACGTCGAGTCGGTGGTCATGCGCGCAGCCTCATCCGGAGTGCAGCCGGGAGCGCAGCCCTCGACGTACCGGCGCGTCGGGCGATCGCTACCTGAGGCTCTTGATGTACGCGATGACCTGGTCGATCTCCTCGGCCTTCATCGTCTTCGCGAAGTCCTGCGGCATGATGCTGGGCGCGAACCCCTGGTGCACCTTCGCGTTGGGGTTCTCGATCGATTCCTTGAGGTAGGCGTCGTCGGCGGTCAGCTTCTGGCCGTTCGTCAGCGCGACCTCGTGCCCCGCGAGGCCCTTCCACGTCGGCCCGACGCCGTTCGCGCCGGTCGCGCTGTGGCACGCCGTGCAACCGTACTTGCCGGCCACGGCCTGGCCCAGGCGCACCGGGTCGCTGCCGGCCGCCGCCTTGCCGGGCGCAGCCGCGGGCGCGCCCGGCGCGCTCGCGCCGCCCGCGGGGATATGCGCGGCCATCCCGGAGCGCTCCGCGAGCGCCATCTGCGCCTCGTGGCGGCGCATCGTCGGGGCGTCGGCGCCCATGCAGCCGGCGGCGAGCGAGGTGAGCGCGATCAGCGCGAGCATCGTGATGGCTCGGTGGGGGAACTTACGCATCGGCGGGTCCTCTCGTGCAGGCGGCGGGGCCGAGTCGCGCCATCTGCATAGCCTAGCGAAAGCCTAGCGGAGCCGCCCGCTAGCGTCCGCCTTCGGCCCCCGCGGGAGCCAGCGGAGCGGTGCGCGTGGCTGGCGCGAGGTGGAACGGCGCGAGCTGCTCCGCGGTCGGCTCGGCGCAGCAGAACCACGCCTCCGTCAGCCCGGGCACGAAGTCGCCCGCCGCCGCGCCCGCGCCGTCGGGCGCGGCGGGCGCGCCCGCGTCGTCGAGGCGCCCC
Source organism: Dehalococcoidia bacterium (assembly GCA_009692765.1). Classification (GTDB taxonomy): domain Bacteria; phylum Chloroflexota; class Dehalococcoidia; order UBA2979; family UBA2979; genus SHYQ01. Next base: position 56,295 of record SHYQ01000002.1, read on the forward strand.
GCCGCACGGTATGCGGCCGCGCGCACCCGCGCGAAGACCTCGGCCGCATCCTCGATGGGCGCACCGGCGTCGTCGAGCGCCGCCGCCTCGGCGATCGCCGCCAGTTCCGCCTGGAGCGCGTCCACGCGCGAGTCGGCGGCGCGCCACGTGTACGTCAGCCGCTCCTCGTCGAGGGGGCCCAATCCACCCTCGGACGCCAGCCGCGCCACCAGCGGCGAGCCGGGGGGGAGCAGCAGCCGCAGCCCGTACTGCACCGCCTGCACGCTGCGCGTGAGGCCCTGCGCCGCGACGAAGTCGAGCATCGCCAGCACGTCGTCGAGGCTCGTCCACGGCGTGAAGGCCACCCACGTCGGCCGCACCGGCAGCCCCGCCGCCGCAGCGTGCGCGAGCGCGGCCGCGAGGTCGCCGGCGCTGTGCCCCTTCTCGAGGATCGCGAGGATCGCGTCGTTGCACGACTCGAACGCTGAGGTGACGAAGATGCAGCCGGTGGCGCGTAGACGCGGCAGCAGGCCGGCGTGCTCGATCAGGTGCTCGACCTTGATCGTGGCGTCGTAGGTGAGATCCGGCCAGCGCCGGTGTAGCTCCTCCACGATCGCCAGCGAGTGCGGCGCGGCGTTGAGGAAGTCCGGGTCGCCGAAGGTGATGTGACGCGCGCCGGCCTCGACCTGCTGCGCCATGTCGGCGAGCACGACCTCGCGCTGCACCAGGCGCAGCGCGCCGCCGTACACCGGCGTGATCGGGCAGTGCGTGCAGGTGTGCGCGCACCCGCGCGTCGCCTCCACGTACCCCGCGAGGTGCTCGCCGTCCGCGCGACGCACGCGCGCGTACCGCTCGAGGCCGGGCAGCCCTCGACGGTCCGGGATGGCGTAGCGCTGGCGCGTGAGCAGCGGCGTCGCGCCCGCGCCGGCGATCGGCGCGCCGGCCGGCGCGCGGCCCGCGATGCGATCGGCCAACGCGCGCAGGCCCTCCTCGTACTCCCCGCCGATCACGAGGTGCGCGCGGTCGGGCCCGACCAGCTGCGCGTACAGCGGCGACGCGTACAGCCCGTAGCACGCGACGGTCACGTGCGGCGCGGCGTCGCGCGCCGCGCGCGCGAACGCGAGGCCGATGCGCGCCGCCGTGTGCATGGGGATCGAGATCGCGACGAGGTCGACGTCGCGCAGCACCGTCGGTAGCGGCACGTCCACGGCGAGGTCGAGCGTGCGCACCTCGTGCCCGGCGGCGCGCAGCACCGCCGCGGGGGCGGCGAGGCCGAGCGGCTGGTGGCCGAGCTCGTACGTCGAGACGAGCAGCACGCGCGCGCCGCCCGTGCCCGTCGCGGCGATCGAGGCGCGGCCGGGCAGCGTGCCGAAGGCGAGCGCGGCGGCGGGCGTGGAGGTCATGCGTCTCCCTGCTGGCGGGCGCGTCCGCGCGGCCTCCACGGTACGGCGTGCACGCCGCTCTAGCGGCGCGCCTCGTGCGGCGCATCGTGGGCGGCGCGCGCGGCGGCGTTCGTCTCCGCCACCGTCTCGCGGGCGGCGCGCCAGAGCGCCCGCACCTGCCCGCGGTGCACGACGAGGATGCCGATCGCGAGTACGAAGTAGATCACGGCTGCCGCCAGACGCACCTCGCTGTTCGGCACGACAAAGGTGACGGCGAACATGCCGAACAGCAGCATCGCCTCGCGCGTGCTCAGGCTCAGGCTCATCACCACGACCACCGCGAAGATCGACTGCGCCGCGGTGAGGAGCATCTCCTCCGTCTGGCGTTCGTCCAGCGGCAGGCCGTGCCAGCCGCCGCTGGCGATCGCGTAGGCCACCGCCAGCCCGCCGACGAGCAGCGTCCACTGGTTCACCTTCGACGAGAGCAGCACACCCATCCCCACCGCCGCCCGGCCTCGCCACGCGAGCAGACCCGCCACGAGGAACTCCGGCGCCTCCGAGGCGAATGGCGCGAGCCACTGCACGAGCACGAACTCGTCGATCCCCAGGCTGGTTCCCGAGTGCACCAGCCCCTCCGCGAACGGCTCTGCCGACAGCAGGATCGCGACCGCGGAGTACACGAACAGCGTGCCGACGACAGCCCGCCGCTGGACGCGCGGCAGCGTGCCGATCAGTTGCGCGGGGCCGACGAGGTCGGGCTCCTCCGACGGCGCGCGCGCGATGATCCACATGTAGGCGACGAAGCCGAGCGCGAGGATCGCCGCGTCGTAGAGATCGATCGAGCGCTTGAACGGGATGATCAGCGCGTAGATCGACACGAGCGCGAGCGTGAGCACCTCGACGGAGCGCGACTTCTCGAGGATCAACTCGCGCACGCGCGTGCGCCACCACACGACGAGCACGACCATCGGCCACGCCGCGCCGATCAGCAGGCGGTTGCCGCCGGTCATGTTGGCGACCGCGTAGGGCGCGAACGACGGATCCGTCCCGGCCTTCCACGCGAACGACATGCTCACCGCGTACTCCGGCAGCACAGCGATCAGTGCGATCAGCGCGACCGCGAGGCCCTGCGTGATGTCGACCTCGGCGGCCTCCGCTGCCCACGAAAGGAGGAATGCGGCCGCGACGATGGAGAGGCCGTAGAGTGACGTGTCGGGGACGGTGCCGAGGTGCGTCCCGCTCAGCTTGAGGATGACGCCCGGGGTGGCGCCCACCACCGCCGCGACGAGCGCTACGCCGTTCGAGTTCATCGCCTGCCGTTCCACCGGGCGCGGCCGTTGCTGCGCAGCGTTTCCCCGCAGGGTACCCTCCCGGCAGGGTAGAGGGCGGATACGCTCGTGTCCGACCCGGCCGCCCGCGCGATGGAGCCCTCGACTGCCATTCCAGCTCGACTCGCTGCTCGACGCACTCCGGCACCTCGACGTGTGGATTCAGGCCATCGGCTACGCGGGCCTGTTCGTCGTCGTCTTCGTGGAGACGGGGCTGTTCTTCGGGTTCTTCCTGCCCGGCGATACGCTGCTGCTCACCGTCGGGATCCTCGCGCAGCGCGGCCACTTCGACCTCGAGGTCGTGGTGCCGCTGCTGATCATCGCGGCGATCACCGGCGACGCCACCGGGTATGCGATCGGCCGGCGGGCGGGCCCGCTGCTCTTCGCCCGCGACGACGCGCGCTTCTTCCGGCGCCGCCACCTCGAACGCGCGCGCGAGTTCTTCGACCGTCACGGTGGCAAGGCGATCGTGCTGGCGCGCTTCCTGGCGATCGTGCGCACCTTCGCGCCGCCGGCGGCGGGCGCCGCCGGCATGTCGTACGGGTGGTTCACCGTGTGGAACATCAGCGGCGGCGTGCTCTGGGTGGTGTCGATGGTCGGCACGGGCTACCTGCTGGGGAACACCATCCCGAACCTCGACCTGGTGCTGATCGCGGTGGTGCTGGTCGTCTCGGTCGCACCGGTCGCGTGGCATTGGTGGCGCGAGCGCGCGCGTCGCGCGTAGCCGCGCGCAGCGACTCCCACCCGCGGCCCGGACACCCCCCCGGCCCTCCCCCGCCGAGGGGAGCGGGGAAGCAGCGAGGGCACGCGCGCGTGAGGTGGCCGCGCGGGCGGGGCTCGGCGTACGCTCCTCGTCGCAGCGTGTGCCGGGCCGCGGTGGAGGAAGCATCGTGACGAATCGACGTCCGCCGGCCGGCGAGGCCGAAGCGCCGCCCCCCGCGACGGCCCCCTCCGCGACGGCCGAGCGGTACCTCGAGGCGATCTTCTACATCGAGGGGGAGGGCGAGGCGGTGCACGCCTCGCGGCTCGCGGAGTGGCTCGGCGTGTCGCAGCCCACCGTGGGCGCGATGCTGCGGCGTATGGCGGCGGACGGCCTCGTGCGCACCTCGGCGGCGAAGGTGGTGACGCTGGCGCCGCGCGGCGTGGCGCTGGCCTCGAGGATCGTGCGGCGGCATCGCATCGCGGAGCGCTGGCTGACGGACGTGGTCGGCCTCGACTGGGCGGCGGCGGACGACGAGGCGAGCCGTCTGTCGCACGCGCTCTCGGACGCCGTCGCCGACCGCCTGTTCGAGTTGATCGGCCGCCCGACCGCGTGCCCGCACGGCAACCCCATCCCCGGCGTCGACGCGCCGCGCGGCGCGGAGCGCCCGCTCTCCTCGCTAGCCGCGGGCGAGCGCTCGAAGGTGCGCCGCATCTCCGAGGTCGCCGAGCACGAGGCGCCGGAGTTGCTGCGCTTCCTGGGCGGGCAGGGCTTCCGCATCGGCGTCGACGTGGAGGCCTCCGCGATCTCGCGCGGCGCCGGCACCTTCACCGCGCGCGTCGAGGGCAAGGACGTGCCGATGTCCCTCGACGTCGCGGGGCGCGTCTGGGTCGACGCGTGAGCGTGGTGTGCACGGGAGGGCGGACCCTCACCCCCGGCCCCTCTCCCGCGGAGCGGGAGAGGGGAGAGAAGGAGCAGATGATGCGAGGGTGCTGCGCCCCTCGCGCTCCCGGCGGAGGCGTGCGCGGCAGGCGCACGCCGGAGTGGGGGAACGGTGTGGGCGGGGGTTCAGAACAGGAGAACGTGATCTTCTCCCATCCCCCCAGCCCCCTTCCCTCGCGGGAAGGGAGAGTTCGCCTCGCGGGATCGGAGCACGCCGACTGCGCGCGTTCCGCGAGGCGCGGGGGCGGAGCCCCCACATCTCCGTTCTTCTCAGAACCCCCTTCCCGCGCAGGGAAGGGGGCAGGGGGATGGGCCGGCCCGCGCATTGCGACGAGGCGCGCCCCGCGCACTGCGACGACGTCGGCGTCACCTCGATGACGGGCGCGCCGCTCCCAGCCGACCGCTACACGCACGGGCACGACGCCTCGGTTGTCGCGCGGCACGCGCGGCGCACCGCCGAGCGCGATGCGGCGCATCTGTTGCCGCACCTGCGCGCGGGCATGCGGCTGCTGGACGTCGGCTGCGGGCCGGGGACGATCACGACCGGCCTCGCGCGCGCCGTCGCGCCCGGCGAGGTCGCCGGCATCGACGTCTCGGCCGCGGTGCTCGAGCAGGCGCGCGCGCACGCGATCCTCGAGGGGGTCACCAACGTGCGCTTCGAGACGGGCAGCGCGTACGCGCTCGCGTTCGCGGATGGCGCGTTCGACGTCGCGCACGCGAACCAGGTGTTGCAGCACCTCGCGCGCCCCGTGGATGCGCTGCGCGAGGTGCGCCGCGTCGTGCGGCCGGGCGGCCTCGTCTCGGTGCGCGACGCCGACTACGCGACGATGGTCGCGTGGCCACGCTCGCCGCTGATCGACCGCTGGCTCGAGGTCTACCACGCGGTCTCCGCGCGCAACGGCGCCGACGCCGATGCGGGACGCCGCCTGCGCGCGTGGATGCTCGAGGCCGGCTACGTCGACGTCGAGGTCACCGCGACGGTGGAACTGTTCGATGACCCGGCGGCCGCCGCCGACTGGGGCCGCTCGTGGTACGAGCGCGCGTTGCACTCGAACTACCGCGCGCAGGCCGTCGAGTACGACATCGCCACGGACGCCGAGGTGGTGGCGATCGCCGAGGGCTGGCGCGCGTGGGCGGAGCGCCCGGACGCGTTCTTCATGTTCGCGCAGGTGTGCTGCCTCGGACGCGTGCCGGCGTAGCGGTGGGGCGCGCCGCGCGGCGTATCATCGCCCGCAACGTGACCGGTGACCGAGGGAGCGCGCGATGCAATGGACGAGTGACACGCCGATCGAGGGTGGCCTGCGCGAGCGGCGCTTCGATGCCGACCACGGCGCGGGGTCGGTGACGGGCGTGCTCTGGACGCGCGCGGGCGCGACCGGGCGCACGCCCCTCGTGCTCGTCGGGCACGGCGGCGGCAGCAACAAGCTCGGCCCGAACGTGATCGAGGCACGCGACGCGTACGCGGCGCACGGCGTCGCGGTGGCCGCGATCGACGGGCCGCTGCACGGCGACCGCGGCCCCGTGACCGACTCGACTCAGCCTGAGTACGCCGCGATGTGGAAGCGGCCTTCTTTCGGCGACGGGGCGATCGTCGACGGGATGGTCGCCGACTGGCGCGCGAGCCTCGACGGGCTGCTCGCGACGGGCGAGTTCCTCGACGGCGCGGTCGGCTACCACGGCCTCTCGATGGGCACGATGTTCGGGCTGCCGTTCGTGGTCGCGGAGCCGCGCGTGGTCGCCGCGTCGCTCGGCCTGTGCGGCACCGGCGGATCCTCGATCGATCGCAGCGGCATCGGGCCGCGGCTGACGGCGGACGCCGCGAAGCTGCGCGTGCCGGTGCTCTTCCACTTCCAGTGGGACGACGAGCGCTTCTCGCGGGCCGGGTCGCTGGAGATGTTCGACCGCTTCCCGACCAACGATAAGCGCCTCCAGTCCACGCCCGGGATGCACGCCGATACCTCCCCCGAGGCGAAAGCGGCGCTCGTGCGCTTCCTCGCGGAGCGGCTCGCGCTCGTCCACGCGTAGACCTCGAGGGGCGTGACCGCGCGTCGTCGAGGACGGCGACGGCGGCCCATCCCCCTGCCCCCTTCCCGGCGCGGGAAGGGGGTTCGGAAAAGAACAGAGATGTGGGGGCTGCGCCCCCACGCCCCGCGGAACGCGCGGGGTGCGTGACGTCGAGGACGGCGACGCCACGCACCGCGCGCGTCGCCCGGCCGCGCACCGCAGGCTCCTGCGCCGGTGCTGCGGTACGCTCGCTGCCCGCGTCATGGCGCGTAGGGCCGAGGGGGCGCGAGCGCATGACGAGCAACCAGCGAGTGACGATCGGCACGGTGATCGGCACCGCGCTGCTCGCGGTGGTCGGCGTGTGGTCGATCGCGTGGGTGGGAGCGGACGCGGCGCTGAAGCCCGATCCGCGACAGGACTCCCCGTTCCTCGCCGCGTACTCCTTCACCGCGGAGGACGTCGCGTTCCCCGCGCGCGATGGCGCGCCGCTCGCGGGGTGGTTCGTGGCGGCGGCGCCGCCCCGCGGCGAAGCGCCGCTGCTCCGCCCCTCGCCGGTGATCATCCTCGTGCATGGCTACGGCGGGACGCGCGACACGATGCTCCCCGCGGCGGACATGCTGACGCGCGCGGGGATGCACGTGCTCATCTTCGACCAGCGCGGCACAGGGCACTCGGGCGGCACGAACGTCACCTTCGGCGCGCGCGAGCCGCTCGATGTGATCGGCGCGCTCGACTACCTCGTCGGGCGGCCGGACGTCGACGCCGGGCGCGTCGGCGTGATGGGCGCCGGCATGGGCGGGTCGGTGGCGATCATCGCGGCCGCCGAGGACCCGCGCATCCGCGCCGTCGTGGCCGAGGCGCCGTACGCGTCGCTCGACGCGTCCCTTCAGGACGTGCTCGCCGACGGTGTGGGGCTGCCATCACTGCTGCGGCCGCTCGCGACGCGCATCCTGCGGTCGCGCATCGGCGATCCGCCGGAGGATCGCGCGCCGCTCGACGCTGCGGCACGCCTCGGCGACCGCCCGGTGATGCTGATCGCGGACACGCAGGCATCCACAGCGGGCACGGAGGCGATCCTCGCGGCCGTGGTGGGGCCGAAGGAGCTGTGGGTGGCCGTCGGCCGGACGCTGGGGTCGGAGACGAAGCAGGAGTACCCGCCCGAGTACACCTCCCGCGTCCTGGGCTTTTGGCGTGGCGTCTTCGAGCGTTCCGCCGCAACCTCGACCGCCCCGGCCGGCACCCCCCGGTAGGTCCCGATAGGACGGCGACTGCGGCCCCTCCCCCTGCCCCCTTCGCGGCGCGGGAAGGGGGTTCAGAACCAGAGGGTGACGCGAGGGGGCTGCACCCCTCGCGCGCCCGGCGGAGGCGTGCGCGGCGGGCGCACGCCGGAGCGCACCGGCACGCAGACGCGGAGAGACCCCCGCGAGCCGTGAGGCTCGCGGGGGTCTCTCCCGAACGCCAGGCGGGGCTAGCCGGCGTTCTGCTGTGGGGCGCCGAAGCCGCGCGCGGGCTTCTGGCTGTTGCCCGGGCCCTGCGACTCACGGCGGTCTTCGCGCCTGTCGTCACGGCGGTCTTCACGCTTGTCGTCACGGCGGTCTTCACGCTTGTCGTCACGGCGGTCTTCACGCTTGTCGTCACGGCGGTCTTCACGCTTGTCGTCGCGGCGGTCTTCGCGCCTGTCTTCGCGCCGGTTGTCGCGGCGGTCGTCACGCTTCGTGAAGTCCGCCGCGTCGAAGCGGTCCAGCATGGCGTCGGCCTCGGCGCGCGTGAGCTTGCCGCTCTCGACCGCGCCCTTGAGGCGCTCGACCAGGTGGGCGCGCCTCGGTCTTCGCGTGCTCCGGGTCGATGCGGTCGGGGCGCTCGCTGCTGTCGAGGCGCGCGAGCAACGCGTCGGCCTCGTCTTGCGTGATCTTGCCGCTCTCCACCGCCGCCTCGAGCCGCTCGACGAGGTGCACGCGCGCCTCGGTCCTCATCTGCGCCCGGTCGGGCTGGCCCGCCTTGAGCGCCTCCTGCAACTTCGCGACGGTGACGCCCAGCTTCTCGGCCACGGCGGTGAGCACCTTCAGCTCGAACGCGGCGCGCGCGGCCGGGTCGCGCATGGTCGCGGGGTCGGGCTTGCCGGCTGCCTCGCGGGCCGCCTGCATCGCGGCCTTGAGCGCCTCGGGCGTGACGCCGAGGACGTTCGCGACCGCCTCGAGGTGCCTGCCGCCGAAGTCGTGCAGACCGGGGACGCCAGGGCCGCGGCCGCGGCGGCCGTCGTCGCCGCGCTGCGGTCTGGCCGCGTCGAGGGCGGCCTGCACCTTCGCGACGTCGAGCTTGAGCGTGGCCGCGAGCGTCGCGAGGCGCTGCTTCTGGCCGGCCTCGTTCGCCGTCTCCATCGCCGCCGCGAGCGCCTCGGGAGTGACGCCGAGTGCCTTCGCGAGCGCCTCGAGGTGGTTGGTGCGTGGGGCGATCTGCGCCGCCGCCGCCGTGCCGGGGTGGCTCGATGCGCCGTCGTGGGCCATGACGGCCGTCGGCGTGACCGCGAGGCCGATCATCGCCGCCGCGGCGAGCCCGGCCCGGAGTGCGCGCTGCTGGGTTCCGAACATCTGCAGTCTCCTTCACCCTGGGTGGGGGTGGTTGTTGCGTTCGGTACTTCTAACGACGGGCCGCGCCCGGCGTTTGGGTCGGGTGGCTGCATGTGCCTCGATGTGGGGACACCGATCGTGATGGCTGCCGCCGGGCCCCATCTGCGATGATTCTCTCGCTGCGAGGATCCCCACATGGACGGCCTGCTGACCGGACGCCTGCTCGTCGCGACGCCGCTCCTGGAGGAGCCGAACTTCCGGCGGGCGGTGGTCTTCGTGTGTGCGCACAACCAGGACGGCGCGTTCGGTGTGGTGCTCAACCGGCCGCTTGAGGAACCGGTGGCCGCGCAGTTGCCGCAGTGGGACGGCCGCGCGGCGGCCCCGCGCGTCCTCTTCTCCGGCGGCCCGGTTGACCCCGAGCGTGTGACCGCCCTCGCGCGCGACCGCAGTCGCGCCAGCGCGCGGGCCGGCGCGTGGGACGGCGCGCCCGGCTGGACACCCGTGGGCCCCGAGGTCGGCCTGCTGGACCTCACGATCGAGCCCGCGGGGTTGGCGCCCACCATCGAAGCGGTGCGGTTGTTCGCCGGCTACGCCGGGTGGGGCGGCGGGCAACTGGAGCAGGAGATCGGGCAGGATTCCTGGTTCGTGGTGGACGCCGCCGCCGGCGATCCGTTCACCCTCGCGCCGCGGGACCTCTGGCGCGTCGTGCTGCGCCGCCAGCCGAGCCCGCTCGCGATCTACTCGACGTTCCCCGCCGACACCGCGCTGAATTGAACGGCGGTCGGCTGAGGGTCGCCCCACTCGGGGGCTCCCTATTGATCGGGGCATGCCCGTCGACGATCGCCCTGTCGGGGTGGCGTTAACCTCGCGTTTACTCGCGGCCCCGATCCTGACGTTGGGATGCACCCAACCCCAACCATGGCGCGGAAGGGAACCCCCGTGGGGGTCGAGGCTCAGCGCGCGCGGATCGAGCGGACCCCGCTGACGGGCGGGGCGAACCTCGGCAACCTCGTGTTCGCGGGGTTGATGAGCGTGGCTGCGGCCGTGGTGGGGCTGCTGATCTTCGGGCTGTTCTGGGAACTCACCTCACGCTCGCTCCCCTCGATCCAGGCCAGCGGCTTCGGGTTCCTCTGGGGGACGACGTGGGACCCGCCGAAGGGGATTTTCGGCGCGGGGACGTTCATCGTCGGCACGCTGATCACCGCCGTCGCCGCGCTCGTCGCGGCCTCGGTCGTCGGGGTGCTCGTCGCGCTGTTCCTCGTCGAGGTCGCCCCACCGGCGATCGCGCGGCCGATCTCCTACGTGGTGGAGCTGCTCGCGGCGATCCCGAGCGTGGTGTACGGCCTCTGGGGCGTGTACGTCCTCGGCGTCTTCATCCGCGATCACCTGGGCCCGTGGATCGACGGCAGCCTCGGCGCGTTCATCCCGTTCTTCGATGGCGAGCCGCGCATCACGGGCATCTTCTCGGCGTGCATCGTGCTGTCGATCATGATCCTCCCCACCGTCATGGCGGTGTCGCGCGACGTGATCGCGGCGGTGCCGGGGAGCCAGCGCGAGGGCGTGCTGGCGCTGGGCGCGACGCGCTGGGAGATGATCCGCACGTCCGTCCTGCCGTACGCGCGCTCCGGCGTGATGGGCGCGGCGATCCTCGGGCTGGCGCGCGCCGTGGGCGAGACGCTGGCCGTCACGCTCGTAATCGGCAACCGTGTCGGCATCCCGCACACGATCTTCGACCCCGCCTACACGATGGCGAGCGTCATCGCGAACCAGTTCACCGAGGTCGAGAACGAGATGCACCGCTCCGCCCTCCTGGAGGTCGCGCTGGTGCTGCTGGTGATGACGTTCCTGATCAACGTGGTCGCGCGGCTGCTGGTCTGGCGCGTGACGAATGGCCAGCGAGTGACGGTGCAGGAATGACCGCTCCCATGACGCCAGACAACGCGGCCGCCTCGGTGGACCGCTTCACCGCCGCCGACCCGCTCTACCGGCGGCGGAAGGCGATCGACCGCGCGATGACGGCGGTGATGTTCGCGGCCGCCGGCGCGACGGTGGTGCCGCTGGCGCTGATCCTGTTTTATCTGTTCAGGAACGGGCTGGGGGCGATCAACCTCGACCTGTTCCTGCTCGACCCGTCGGCGCCCGGACGGGGCGGCGGCGGTGTGCGCAGCGCGCTCGTGGGCAGCGCGATCATGGTGGGGCTGGGCACCGCGATCGGCACGCCGGTCGCCATCGGCTGCGGCGTCTTCCTCGCCGAGTTCGGGCGCAACCGCGCCGGCACAGTGCTGCGCTTCCTTGTCGACGTGCTGGCGGGCATCCCGTCGATCACCGTCGGGCTCTTCGTGTACGGGCTGATCGTGCTGCCGGCGCGCCAGTTCACCGCGTTCGCCGGCGCGGTCGCGCTCGCGATCATCCTCATCCCGATCCTCGCGCGGATCACGGAGGAGATGATGCTGCTGGTCCCGCGCTCGCTGCGCGAGGCCGCCTACGCCCTGGGCGCGCCGCACTGGATGACGGTCCTGCGCATCGTCCTGCCGACGGCGATGCCGGGGATCATGACGGGGCTGATGCTGGCGCTCGCGCGTATCGCGGGCGAGGCCGCTCCCCTGATGTTCACCGCGCTGGGGAACCAGTTCCTGAGCACGGACCTCTTCCACGCGATGGACGCGCTGCCGCTCCGCATCTTCTACTTCGCCACCGGGCCGTACGAGAACTGGCATCAGCAGGCGTGGGCGATGAGCCTCGTGCTGGTGCTGTTCATCCTCGGCGTGAGCCTGCTGGCGCGCACCATCGTCGGCTCGAAGGTCACCGTCCGCCAGTAGTCAGCCCCGGAGTCAGCATGGACGGCCGTATGGCCGTCCGAGGAGCATCGGCATGATAATGAGCAGGCCACCATCGAGATGGAGCGTCCGGAGCTGATCGTGCAGGAACCCATCGTGCAGGCGCCCGCCGCGCCGGAGCCGCAGCGGCGCGACTTCTTCCAGGTCGGGACGGCGAGCGGCCGCGTCGAGCGCGCCGAGCGCCGGGTGTCCGTGGCCGTCGAGGACGTCTCGGCGTGGTACGGCTCGAAGCTCGCCGTCGCGGGGGTGTCGTTCGAGGTCCTCGCGCACTCGGTGACCGCGCTGATCGGCCCGTCGGGCTGCGGCAAGTCGACGGTGCTGCGCTGCATCAACCGCATGCACGAGATCAACGTTGGCGCCCGCGTCGAGGGCACGGTGCGCCTCGAGGGCGCGGACGTGTACGGGCCGAACGTGGACGCGACGCGCGTGCGCCAGCGCGTCGGGATGGTGTTCCAGAAGCCCAACCCCTTCCCCACGATGTCGATCGCGGAGAACGTCGCGGCGGGCCTGCGCTTCATGAAGATCGGCACCAAGTCCGAGGAGCGCGACCGTGTCGAGGAGGCGCTGCGGGCGGCGGCGCTCTGGGATGAGGTGAAGGACGACCTCAACAAGTCCGGGATGGCGTTGTCGGGCGGCCAGCAGCAGCGTCTCTGCATCGCCCGCACGATCGCGGTCGAGCCCGAGGTGGTGCTGATGGACGAGCCCTGCTCCGCGCTCGACCCGGTCGCGACGCTGAAGATCGAAGACCTGATGGCCGAGCTCGCGCAGCGCTACACGATCGTGATCGTGACGCACAACCTGCAGCAGGCGGCCCGCGTGGCGGACTACACGGGCTTCATCCTGCTGGAGCAGTCGGACAGCGCGGGGCACCTCATCGAATACTCGCCCACCTCCGACCTCTTCACGCACCCGCGCGACAAGCGCACGGAGGACTTCATCACCGGCCGCTTCGGCTAGGCGCTGTCGGCGCGGGGCGCTAACGAGGTTCCCCCGGGCCGTCGAGGCGCGCGCGGCGGGCGGCCCATCCCCCCTTCCCCCTTCCCCATCCCCCTGTCCCCTTCCCGGGGCGGGAAGGGGGTTCTGATGGAGAAGTGATGCGAGGGGGCTGCGCCCCTCGCGCTCCCCACGGAGGCGTGCGCAGCAGGCGCGCGCGGATGGGAGCGTGACGTTGCGATCGGAAGCCCCCTCCACGCACGGAGGGGGCAGACCTCGACGCCTCGCGCGAGGTTCGGCACGGGGGCCTGCCGCGCGCGTTCCGCCGGGGTGTGGGGGCGGCAGCCCCCACGATCTCCTCCGGACTCCCCTGTCCCGCGCGGCGGGAGAAGGGCCGGGGCCGAGGCTTCCCCTCCCGCGCCGACAACCGGTGCCCGCCTGCGCTCGCCTGGCGCGCTACGGCGCGCGCCACACCGTGACCGCGCCGTTCTCGGCGGAGGTGGCGAGCAGCCGCCCGTCGAGGGAGAACGTGACGTCGACGGCGTCCGGCACGGCGAGCGTCCGCAGCGGCGCGCCGCCGTCCCGCGCCCAGAGCGTGACGCCACCGCGGTTCGCCGTCGCGACCAGGCCGCCGTCCGGCGTGATCGCGATCGCGCGCGCCGGCCCGCCGGGATCCACCGCGCGCCCGGTCTCCCGGCCGGTCGCCGGATCCCACCACTGGAGCACCCCCGGAGGCGTGCCCGATCCCCCCGCGCCGGGCGCCGAGGTCACGAAGCGCGACCCGTCCGCCGTGAACGCCGCCGCCGCCACGAAGTCCTCGAAACGGAGCGTCGCGCCCAGGGCGTTCGTGGCGACGTCATGGAACTGCACGGTCGCGCGGGCGACCCAGGCGGCGCGGCGGCCGTCCTCGGACAACTGGACGCTATAGACGGGCGCCGCCGAGGTGAAGCCCGTCAGCTCGCCGGCCCGTGCGCCCGTGGCGACGTCCCACAGTGTCACCAGGTGCCGGTCAGCCGCCGTCAGCGCGACGAGGCTGCCGCCCTTCAGGAACACCGCCCCGGCGACTGCCGACGGCGGCGCGAGCGCGCGGAGCACCGGGCCGCCGAGCGCCTCGATGCGGGCGTCCGGCGCGCCGGGGCCGGAGGTACGGACGGTGGCGCCGTCCGGCCCAAGGGCGAGGAGCGTCTCGGGCCGGATCAGGTCGATCGAGAGCGCCTGGAGCAGCGGGTCGAAGCGCGAGACGCCCACGTCGCCTCGCACGATCAGGTGCTGGTCGACACCCCAGCGGAGGTGAGGGGCGGCGAACGTCTGGATCGCTTTGGGGCCGAAGAGCTTGCTTGCGTTCGCCGCGTCGAGGGCCGGCGGAGGCCCGAGTCCCGCCAGCAGCCCGCCCCCGCCGAAGCCGAGGGTCAGCCCCGTGGTGTTCAGCGGGGGCGTGAGGAGCGCCCGCTGCGGTCCGCGACGCCACGCCTCGGCGCCCAGCGCGACCGCGGCGGCCGCGAGGACGGCGATGGCGAGCAGGAGGGCCGCGCGAGGCGAGAACGTCGCGTGCATGCCTCGATCTTACGCCGGGGCGGCCCGCCCGGTCGCTCCTCGGACTTCTGGCGGGTCAGCGCGTCCGGAGGAAGCAGTCGAGAAGCCGTCAAGAAGCGGGGGCGACCGACCGACGATGGCAGCGCGGGATGAAACGCCCTCTGTTGGGCGTGCGCGTGCAGGGGTGAGGTGGCGCAGGGAGAAGCGCTCGCCCAACGCCGCGTGGAACTCGCGGAGGTTCCCGTGCTTCCGGCCGCCCGCGCCCGGGCGCTCTCCATGCTCCAGAACGAGCACGTCTACCTGAGCGACCTCGCCGAGGTGATCGCGGCGGACCCCGGTCTGACGATGGTGCTGCTGCGCGCCGCGAACTCCGCCCAGTCGGCCTCCCGGCGGCGCATCGATAGCGCACGGGACGCGCTGATCCGCCTCGGGCTGACGGCCGCGAAGCGGATGGTCGCCGCGGCGATCGTGGGGACGCGTTCGTCGACTTCAACGAGCGCGGGATCGACGTCGACGCCTTCTGCGCGCACTCCATTGCGATCGCCGTGGCCGCGGAGACGCGCGTGACCGCCGAAGCCAAGCCCGGGGCCTTCTCCGCCGGCCTGCTGCACGATGTGGGCCGGCTCGCCCTCGCGGCCGCAGCGGCGGCCGCGTACCCCGCGATCAGCCAGCGCGCCCGCGACGAGGAGATGGTACTGGCGGCCGAACGCCTGATCTTCCACGAGGATCACGCAGAGGCGGGCGGACGCATCCTCGATGCGTGGCAGCTCCCCGCCGAGATCATCGAGGCCGTCACTCTGCACCACGCGGAGCAGAAGGGCGAGCTCCACGAGGGGCTGCGCTACGCCCGCAGGCTCGCGGCGGAGGCTGGCTACACCGATGGTCTCGCGCGCGCCTTCGAGACGCCGGTGCCGCCGGTCGCCGACATCACGGCGATCTCCGCGCTCCACGCGCGCGTCGAGTGGTACCGCTCCGCCATCCGTGGCGGCGCCGCAGCGACAGCTGCGCCCGCCGGCGGCCCTAGCGACCGAGGCCACGCAGCCGCCAGGCCAGCGGGAGCGCCGCGGCGGCCACGCCGATCTTGATGGCGTCGCCGAGGAGGAACGGCAGCACCCCCAGTGCCCACACGCGCTCCCAGCCGACGAAGCCCTGGAGCCACGCCACCCCGGCCGCGTAGATCACGATGTTCCCCAGCACCATCGCCGCCACCGTGAGCGTGGGTCGCCGGTCCCAGCCGCGCTCCGCCAGCGCGCCCACCAGCGCCATCGCCGGCAGGAACCCGACGAGGTACCCGGCGGACGGCTTCGCGAAGATCGCGAGGCCGGAGAAGCCGCCCGCGAACACCGGCAGCCCCGCCGCACCCGCCAGCACGTACGCCACGCCTGTCGCCAGGCCAAGCCGCGGCCCGTACGCCGCGCCCACCAGCAGCACCCCCAGCGTCTGGCCCGTGATCGGCACGGGCGTCACAGGGAGGCGCACGCTGAACTGCGCCGAGAGCCCGAGGATGGCGACGCCGATCGCCACCAGCGCCGCACTCGCGAGCGCGCGCGGCCACGTCGAGGGGATCGCCACCAGCGTGCGCCGGAGTGCGGGTGTGGTCATGGACATGCGGGATCCCTTCGTGCGTTCGTGGACGGTGTCGAGGGTACCGGGTGAGGGGCCGCTGCCGAAAGAGACGCTCGGCGGCGGCGGTCAGCGGTGCGTGGGGTGCTCGGACGCGACGGTCTCCAGCGGCTGGTTCGCGGTGGTGAGGTGGACGATGCGCGGGTGGTGGGTGGCCACCGCCGCCGAGGGGATCCACTCGTACGTGAGCACGATCACCAGGTCCCCGGGGTGCACGAGGTGCGCGGCGGCGCCGTTGATGCAGACCTCGCCCGTGCCGCGGCCACCCGGGATCGCGTACGTCTCCAGGCGCGCCCCGTTCGTGATGTCCAGGACGTGGACCTGCTCCCACTCCTCGATGCCGGAGGCCTCCATGAGGTTGCGGTCGAGCGTGATGGAGCCGACGTAGTCGAGGTTCGCGTCGGTGACGACCGCGCGGTGGATCTTGCCGCGCAGCACGGAGCGCAGCGAGGTGCGTTCGGAGTCCGGGGAGGAGGTCATCGGGTGGGCTTCCTGTCTCGGCCGGGAACGGTCCGAGCGGGCGTGTGTCTCCGGCCAATGATCACAGACCGCGGCGACCGCGTCCACCCGCAAGCATCCGGCGACCGCCAGCGTTGCTAGGATGAGCCGCCGAGGCCACCCGGCCTCACCGGCATCTGCCCTCGTCCGCCGTCCGAAGGAGCCCGCTATGTCTCGACTCCCGCCCCTCGACCTGACCCGGCTCGATCCGGAGCAGCAGCGCGTCGCGGACGCCATCCGCTCCGGCCCGCGCGGCGCGGTGATCGGGCCGCTCGAGGTGTGGCTGCGCAGCCCCGGCCTCGCCGACCCGGCGCAGCGCCTCGGTGCGTTCTGCCGCTACCACAGCGCGCTGCCGTCGGAGCTGTCCGAGCTCGCGATCATCCTCGTCGGGAAGCACTGGCAGTCGGCGTACGAGTTCGCCGCGCACGCCCCCCTGGCGATCGCGGCAGGCGCGGGCGCGGCGGTCGTCGAGGCGATCCGCGCGGGGACGCCGCCGCCGTACACGGACGCGCGCGCGGCGGCGATCCACGCGCTCGTGACGGAGTACCTCTCGACGCACGCGGTCGCGGACACCACGTACCAGCGCGCGGTGGAGTTGCTCGGCGAGCGGGGCGTCGTCGATCTCGTCGGGATCATCGGCTACTACTGCCTGATCTGCGTGACGCTCAACGTGTTCGAGGTGCCGCTGCCCGAGGGCACGATCGCGCCGGTGCTCTAACCGGGACGTCGAGGCGCGCGTTTCGCCTCGCGCGCCGCACGGCTAGGATGGCGGCGCACCCAGGACGGATTCGAGAGGACGGCCATGACGCTCAAGATCATCCACGCGCACGAGGGTGAGATCGCGAACCGCACGGGACAGCCCATCTTCGAAGGCGACGTGCGCGGCCGCACGATCGTCGACGCGACGTTGAGCGAGCACGTGGCGGCCTCGTACGTGCACTTCCAGCCGGGCGCGCGTACGCGCATGCACCGGCACACGAGCGATCAGCTGCTCGTGATCACGGGCGGCGTCGGGCAGGTCGGCGACACGCACGGCGACCACACCGTCGCCGCCGGCGACTGCGTCTTCATCCCCGCGAACGAGGATCACTGGCACGGCGCCGGCAACACCGGCTTGCCGATGGTGCACATGACCGTGACGCTCGCCAGCAGCCAGACGACCGTCCTCTAGGGTCTTCGACCCGTTCGTGGCTGCCGCTGCTCGCTGCGGACCGGCCAGGACTGAGTGGGGCGGCCCGCCCCCTGCCCTCTCGCGGGCGGCCCACCCCCTGCCCCCTCCCTGCGCGGGAGGGGGTTCTGAGATCAGAAGGGGATGCGAGGGGGCTGCGCCCCTCGCGCTCCCGGCGGAACGGCGCGCGGTAGGCGCGCCTCGGACTTCGCGCGAAGCGCCGAAGCCGGACTCCCCCTTCCCGCCAGGGAAGGGGGCCGGGGGGATGGGAGAAATCTCATCCCTCTTCAGAACCCCCTCCCGCGCAGGGAGGGGGCAGGGGGTGGGTCGCCCCCCGCAGCCACCTCGACGTCCGCCCGGCCCTCGCGGCTCCGCTCCGCGCGGCGATCGCTATCCGGCGATCGCCTTGTGCGCTGCGGCGACGGCGGCGAACGCGCTCGCGATGCTGCCCGCGCGGTCGGCGGGGTCGAGGAGCGGGTGCGCCAGCACCTCGCCGCAGCCGTCGATGATGTAGCCGCGCAGCCGCTCCGTGATCTCCGCCTGCGTGCCGGAGACGACGAGGTCGTCCAGCATCTCGTCGCTGTAGCCCTCGTTCGCCGTGGGGAAGCCGGCTTCGCGGAACATCGCGAGGTAGAACGGCGAGGTCATGTAGCTGCCGAGCTGCTTGCGCGCGAGGTCGCGCACCGCCGCGCGGTCCGAGGACACCGCGACCGGCACGTGCGCGATCAGCGGCGGGGTGGCGCGGTTGCCGCGCTTCGCGCCGGCGGCCAGCGCGGGCAGTCCCTGCGTGACGAGGTAGTGCTTCGGGCACATCCACGAGATCGCGCCGTCGGCGAGCTGGCCGCACAACTCGAAGGACTTCGGTCGGAGCGCGGAGGCCAGCAGCTCGAACGGTACGGGCGCGCGCCAGGTCGCCACCGCCGTGATGTGCTCGCCAACGAAGTCCACCTTGCCCGTCGTGCTCAGCGTGCGCAGCACTGTGAGGTACTCGCGCAGCTCCGTCAGCGGGTGGTGGAACGCCGCGCCGTAGGAGCGCGTCATGCTCGCCTCGTGCGATGGCCCGACGCCGAGGCGCAGGCGGCCGGGCGCCAGCTGCTCGATCGTCATCGCCTGCGACGCCATCACGAGCGGGTGGCGCGGCCATGTCGGCACGATCGCCGTCCCCAGGCGGATCGTCGAGGTGCCCGCCAGCGCCGCGGCGTACGCGGTGAGCGTGTCCCCGCCGGCCGCGCCGCCGATGGTGCACCACGCGACGGGCACCCCCGCGCGCTCCGCCTGCTGCACCTGCGCGACGAATTCGCGTGCCTCGGTCGCCTGGATCGCTACGCCAACGGTGGGGGCCATGTGCTCGTTCCTCTTCGTGCGTTCGTGCGGGACTCGGAGGCTGCGGTCGGGTCATGCCGCCGCCGGCACGCGGGGCGGCGATCCAACTGGGCGCCTGCGGCATGATACCGGCCAACACGATACCGGCCAGCGCGCCCGGAGTCGCCGTGCCCGTCGAGGCGCGGGCGGTAGGCGGTCGCGGTGCGTACGATGCAGCGATGGTCCGTCGGCTGCTCCCCAACGTCTATGAGGGCTGGATCGTCGTCGGCGCGTCGGCGCTCGTGGTGCTGCTGATCGGCGCGACGTTCTTCTACGGCTTCGGCACGATCTTCAACGAGGTGATCGAGGAGTTCGGCTGGAGCGTGGCGGCGACCTCGCTCGCCTTCTCGCTGCGCTCGGAGGTCGGCGGCATCGCGGCGCCGTTCGTTGGGTGGGCGATCGACCGCCTCGGCGTGCGGCGCGTGCTGATGGCGGGCATCCTCGTCACCGGCGGCGGCGTGCTCGCGATGTCGTACATCCAGAACATCTGGCAGTTCTACGCCGCGATGTTCGTGATCGCGCTGGGCGGCTCCGCCTCCGGCGGCGGGTCGGGCATCGTCGCGATCGCGACGTGGTTCGAGCGCCGCCGCGCGCTGGCGATGTCGCTGATGACGGTAGGCGGCGGCATCGGCGGCGTGCTGGTCGTCGGCATCGCGGCGCTCGTCGAGGCCTTCGGGTGGCGCGGCGCGCTGCGCCTGCTCGCGCTCGCGATGCTCACGATTGGCCCGCTGATGGCGATCGACGTCCGCTCGCGGCCCCCGGGGCACCCGCAGCCGATGGACGGCGCGCGTGCGCGGCTGCCGGGCGAGGAGGAGACGCCCGTGCTCAACTGGGGCGTGCCGGTGCGCCTGGTGGTGCGGTCGCGCGCGTTCCTGCTGCTGACGGGCGCGCTCCTGGCGCTGGCGTTCTCCACGACCGCCGTCGTGGTGCACCAGGTGCCGTACATGGAGCGGGAGATCGGCGTGTCGAAGGCGGTCGCGGGGACGAGCGTCGCGGTGTTCACGATCACCTCGATCATCGGGCGGCTCGCGGTCGGGATTCTCGGCGACCGCTACTCGAAGCAGTGGCTGATGGCGGGGTGCGGGCTGCTGATCGCCGCGGGCTCGCTCGTCCTTGCGCTGGCGGACAGCTACGGCGAGGCGACCATCGGCATCATGCTGATCGCGCCGGGCTTCGGCGGGTCGATCCCGGTACGTCCGGCGATCCTCGCGGACTACTTCGGCACGCGCTCGTTCGGGACGATCAACGGCATCGCGACGCTGCTGTCCACCAGCGGCAGCGCGCTCGGCCCGTGGCTGGTGGGGCTGCTCGTCGACGTCACCGGCGGGTACCGCGAGGGGTGGCTGCTGGTCGCCGCGGTGGGGCTGCTCACTGTGCCGTTCGCGGTCCTCGCGTCCGCGCCGCACGCGCTCGTCGAGCGGTACCGCGCCGAGGGCACCCTCGAGCTGCCGAGCAGCCTCGACGCGGCCGGATCGCCGCCGCTGGGGCACTGAGGCCTCGCCCCCAGCCCCTCTCCGCGAAGCCGGAGAGGGGCTGGGGGCGGGGATGCGGACGCGCGCCTGCCGCGCGCGTTCCGCCGGGAGCGTGAGGGGCGCAGCCCCCTCGCATCACCCTTCTCCAGTCAGAGCCCCTTTCCCGCGCCGGGAAGGGGCCGGGGGATGGGCCGCCCCGCGATCACCTCGACGGCGTCGCGCGTTGGCATGCGGGTGCCCCGGCGGGGTCGAGACGATTGCGGGCGCACCGGAACGCTGTATCGTGCACGAGCGCGCGGCGCCTCGATGGCGCTGCGAAATGTAGAGGGGTGGGGCATTGCCAGAATTCCGAACTGACCAGGTCGAGGCCATGGTCGCCGAGACGATCACGATGACTGGGCACAACGGCGATCAGATCGGCGCGTTCGTCGCGCGGCCGACGACGGGCGGCACGCGCGGCGCGGTGGTGCTGATCCACCACGCGCCGGGGTGGGACGACTGGTACCACGAGGCGACGATGCGCTTCGCGCGCCGCGGGTACATCGCGATCTGCCCGAACCTGTACCACCGCCTCGGTCACGGCACAATCGACGAGATCAACGCCAAGAACCGCGCGGCCGGCGGCGCGTCGGACGCGCATGTGGTCGGCGACGTGCAGGGCGCGATGAAGTACGCGTCCGGTATCGCCGGCCACAACGGCAAGATCGGCGTGATCGGCACCTGCTCCGGCGGGCGGCACACCTACCTCGTCGCCTGCCAGACGCCCGAGGTGACCGCGGCCGCGAACCTGTGGGGCGGCGGCTCGGTGATGAAGCCCGAGGACTTGACGCCGACGCGCCCGGTCAACCCCGTTGACCTGACGCCGAACCTGAAGGCGCCGCTCCTGGGCATCTTCGGCAACGACGACCAGAACCCGACGCCGGACCAGGTGAACCAGCTCGAGGCCGCGCTGAAGGCGGCCGGCAAGACGTACGAGTTCCACCGCTACGACGGCGCGCCCCACGGGTTCTTCTACTACGACCGTCCGGCCTACCGGCAGCAGCAGGCTGTCGAGGGCTGGGCCAAGGTGTGGGAGTTCTTCGAGAAGCACGTCCTCTAGGCGGCTCGCCTGAGGCGCCGCGAGGCGCGACACTGACGGGCACACGTAGCGGGGGCGCTCCAGGTGGGGCGCCCTCGCCGATCTCCGCCGGGCGCGCGGGTGGGCGCGGCGGCGGTGGGCGGCTCCTACGCGGAGGGTGGCGACGATGCTCCGAGTCTTCTTCGAGGTGGTGCTGCCGGTCGCGCTGGTCGCGGTCCTCGGCGGGCTCGTGGGTCGCTGGCGCAAGGTCCCGGTCGCGCCCGTCTCCGCGCTGGCGTTCTACCTGCTCAGCCCCGCGCTCGTCTTCCACTCGCTGGCGACGACGGACGTCTCCGCTGAGGTCTCGGTGAAGATCGTGCTGGTGATGCTCGCCTCGTACGTGGTGATGTACGCGGCCTCGACGTTGTGGTCGCTCGCCGTTGGGCACCCCGCGCCGATGCGCGCTGCGTTCGCCCTTGGCGCCACGACCCCCAACGTGGGGAACATGGGGCTGCCGGTCGCGCTGCTCGCGTTCGGGCAGCCGGGGCTGCAGATTGCGGTGATGAACTTCGTGGCGGGCGCGCTGATGGTGAACTCCGCCGGACTGGTGATTGCCTCGACGGCCGGGGGCATCAAGTGGGGCCAGATCTGGCTGGTCCCGTTCCGCTACCCCGCGCTGTACGCGGCGATCGGCGGCGTCATCGTCAACGTGACGAACGTGACGCTGCCCGTCGCGCTCGACGCGCCGATCACGTCGCTGTCGAACGCCGCGGTGCCGGTGATGCTGATCGTGCTCGGGCTGCAACTGCGCGACGCCGGCGGGCGCGAGCACATCCTCGACACGGTGGCGGTGAACATCGGACGGTTGACGATCGCGCCCGTGGTGGCGTGGTTCGCGGCGACCGCCCTCGGCCTCGCGGGCGACGTGCGAGGCACGCTCGTGGTGCTCGCCGCGATGCCGACGGCGGTGATCGTGACGATCATGGCGACCGAGTTCAAGGCGGAGCCGAACTTCGTCACGCGCATCGTCGTCACCACGACGCTCGCGTCCATGCTTACGCTGACGGTGCTCATCTCGATCGTGCGCTGAGGCGCACGGGGGAAGGAGCGGGAACCCTCACCCCCTGCCCCTCTCCCGCTCCGCGGGCGAGGGGGACCAGAAGAAGACGTGGGGGCTGCGCCCCCACACCCCGGCGGAGGCGTCCGTTGAGGCGCACGGGGGGACGGAGCGGGAACCCTCACCCCCTGCCCCTCTCCCGCTCCGCGGGCGACGGGGGCCAGAAAGAGACGCGGGGGCTCCGCCCCCACACCCCGGCGGAGGCCTGTGCAGGCCTCGACGCCTTCGCGGTCGCGCGGCACATGGTGCGCCCTCACCCTGCCCTCTCCCACTGAGGTGGGCGAGGGTTCTGAGGTTCCGCGGCTCATCCTCCGAGGCGCGCCTCCCGCGCGCCGTTCCGCCGGGAGCGCGAGGGGCGCAGCCCCCTCGCATCCCCTCTGGTTCTGACTCCCCTCTCCCCCCGGCGGGAGAGGGGCCGGGGGTGAGGGTTCCGTTCCCCGCCCCGAGCGAGACGCGCCTCGCCCGGTCAGCTCGCGAGCACGCCCCGGCTCCGGAGTGCGGCGACCTCGGCCGTGGAGTAGCCCGCCTCCGCCAGCACCTCGGCGGCGTGCTCGCCGAGGCGCGGCGCGGGGCGCTGAATGGCGGCGGGCGTGTCGGCGAACTCCCACGGCGGGATCATCTGATCGATCGGGCCGAACGGCGTCTCGACGGGCTGGATCAGCTTCAGGTACTGCACCTGGTCGGAGTTCACCAGCATCTCGTAGCTGTTCTTCGGCCACGCCTGGCCGCCCAGCGCGCGCGTCTTCGTGATCACCTCGTCCATCGTGAACTTCGAGAACGCGCGCTCCCAGAGCGGGCGCACGACGTGCGAGTAGCGGCCGACGCCGCCGCCGTCCTGGTTCAGCAGATCGAAGAGGGGGTCGGCGCGTACCCACTCCATCTCGAACGTCTGGTAGACGTCGTCACGCCGCTCCGGCCCCACGCCCTGCAGCGAGAACAGCACCGCGCCGTCGCTGCACCGGTAGCCGTACTCGGGCGGCTTCACGTAGGAGTCGAGGTGGAAGCCCCACCACTCATCCGGGTTCGACAGCGCGACCCACAGCGTGGAGCGCATGAAGAGCATCGCGCCGAAGAGCGAGACGTCGATACGCTGGCCGCCCTGCTGGTCGCGCGCGAGCAGCGCCGCGCAGATCGCCTGCGTGGCGAAGATGCCCGCGTACATGCTCGCGTTGTCGTTGCCCAGGCGCACGGCGGACTCGCCGATCACGCCGAGGGATGTCGTCGCCTCGGACGCCAGTTGCGCGACGAGCTCGCCGTACGGCGGCTGGTTGCCCTGCGGCCCGTGCTCGCCGAACTCCGAGATCTGCACGTAGATCAGCTGCGGGTGCGCCGCCATCAACGCGTCCGGTTGCAGGTCGGGGTGCCTGGTGAAGCCAGCGTCGGCGATCACGATGTCGGCGCCGGCGATCAGCTTCTTCACGACCGCCGCGCCCTCGTTCGTGTCGGGGTCGAGCGCGATGCTGCGCGTGCTGCGGTTGACGCTCTGGAACGCCGCGCCGAGGTCCCCCTTCGTGCGCGAGCCCCAGCCGCGCGCGCGGTCGCCCTCGGGCCGCTCGATCTTCACGACGTCCGCGCCGGCGTCGCCGAGGGCGGAGCCGCAGTACGGTCCGCCGACGCCCTCCGCGAGCTCCACGACGCGGTAGCCCTCGAGTGGTCCGGGCATTGCTACGCCCCCCGCTGCGGCGTGGAGGAGCCGGCGGCGCGGTGCGCCTCGATCTCCGCGACGATCTCGGCGTTGTGCTCGCCGATGGTGGGCGTCGCCGACCACTCGGTGGGCGTCTTGGAGAAGTGCCACGGGCCGGGGCTGGTCCACACGCGGCCCCACTCGCGCGTGTCGACGGGCGCGATGTAGTTGTTGTCCAACACCTGCTCGTGGTGGCGGATCTCGTCCCAGCGCATCAGGCGGCCGTTGGGCACGCCGGCCCTGTTCAGCTCCAGCACCCAGTAATCGAGCGGCATCGAGGCGAAGATCGGCGACAACGCGTCCGACAGTTCCTGGCGGTGGTCGACGCGGTCGGTGTTCGTGGCGAAGCGCGGGTCCTCGATGAACTCGAGGCGGCCGAGGGCCTTGCACAGCGCCTGCCACTCCTCCTCGTTCGTCGCCGAGACGCCGAGGTCGCGGCGGTCGGCGCACATGAACGCACGGTCGGGCGCGGTGGCCTGCGCCTGGTTGCCCAGGCGCGCGGGGTTCTGCTTGCTCATGAGGTACTCGGCGATCCTCGGCGTCTGCATCGCGGTCGTCGCGCGCAGCATCGAGATGTCGACGCGCTGGCCCTTGCCGGTCTTCTTGCGCCCGACGAGGCCCATGAGGATCGACATGCACGCGTAGTTGCCGGTGGTCGCGTCGAACTGCGTCGAGTGCCGGTAGATCTCGGTGTCCTCGCCCTCGGCGCCGTTGGCGGCGGCGCCGCCGGTGAAGTACTGCACCTGGCCGTCCGCGCCGGGGAGGTCGCGCATGGGGCCGGTGTGGCCCCAGCCGGTGACGGTGCAGTAGACGATGCCGGGGTTGATCTGCGAGACGGTCTCGTAGTCCACGCCGAGGCGGCCCGCGACGTCTGGGCGCATGTTCATCAGGAAGACGTCGCACGTCTTGATCAGCTCGTACGCGTTGGCGCGGCCCTGCGGCGACTTGAGGTCGAGCGTGAAGCCGCGCTTGTTCATGTTCCAGGAGATGTAGCCGATGGAGGTGCCGTTGATCGTCGGCGGCACCTGGAACGCGCCGACGCGCTGCTCGGGCTGCTCGACGTGGATCACGTCGGCCCCCATCGCGCCCAGTTGCATGCTGGCCCACGGGCCGACCATTGCCAGCGTGAGGTCGAAGACTCGGATTCCGGAGAGCGGGCCTGTGGCCATCTCAGCCTCCCGTGGGACATTCGGCACTTCTGTGCGGTGCCTTCGGCACCCTCGTGCGCTTCGCGGTGTGTGCGCGGGCCGCCAGCGGCCCACGGTCTGTCTGTCGGGCCGCCGGCGGCCCACGGTCTGTCTGCCGGGCCGCCAGCGGCCCGGTGGGCGAACGGTGGCATAATCAAGGTGCGTGTCGAGGGGTGCCTCGACGCTGCTCGGGCGCGTTCCCCTCGAGGTCGCGCGCCAGCGAATGGGAGGCCACCGTGGTGCTCGACGTGCGGAACATCGAGGCGCTCGCCGCCGAGCTCGCGCCGCTGCACCCGGCGGACATCCTCAAGCGCGCGCAGCAGGAGTATCCCGCCGACCTCGCGATCTCGTTCAGCGGCGCCGAGGACGTGGTGCTGATTGACATGGCGTGGCGGAACAAGCTGCCGTTCCGCGTGTTCACCCTCGACACCGCGCGGCTGCACGCGCAGACCTACCGCTTCCTGGACACCGTGCGCGAGAAGTACGCGGTGGAGATCGAGGCGTACTTCCCGCAGCCCGACGCCGTGCAGCAGCTCGTGCGCACGAAGGGCTACTTCTCCTTCTACAACGAAGGGCATGAGGAATGCTGCGCGATCCGCAAGGTCGAGCCGCTGCGGCGCGCCCTCGCGGGGCTGCGCGCGTACGTCACCGGTCAGCGCCGCGATCAGAGCCCCGGCACGCGCGCGGAGATACCCACGGTGCAACTCGACACGGGGTTCTCGCTGCCGGGGCAGGACCTCGTGAAGTTCAACCCGCTCGCCAACTGGTCGTCGGGCAAGGTGTGGCAGTACATTCGCGAGCACGAGGTGCCGTACAACCCGCTGCACGACATCGGCTTCCGCTCGATCGGCTGCGAGCCCTGCACGCGTGCGACGAACCCTGGCGAGCATGAGCGCGAGGGCCGCTGGTGGTGGGAAGAGGCCACCAAGCGGGAATGCGGCATCCACATCATCAACCTCGGCAACCAATAGCAGCCTTCGGCTGGTTCGTGGCTGCCGCGGGTGGCCTCGGCGCTACGCATTTGCCCGAGCGCATCCGCCTTCGACGATGGTGGGCCATTCGAGACCCTCCCTGCGTGGGAGGGGTGCCTTCGGCACCTTCGTGCGCTGCGCGCCTACTGGCGCGGCGTTCGAGGACTGAGTGAGGCGCGCCTACCGCGCGCCGTTCCGCGGGGAGCGCGAGGGGCGCAGCCCCCTCGCATCACCTGCTGATTTCTGACTCCCCTCTCCTGCGAAGCGGGAGAGGGGCCGGGGGTGAGGGTTCCGCGTTCCCGCGCAGGGAAGGGGGCAGGGGGATGGGGCGCGCCGTCAGTCCTCGAACGTTGCGCGCAGGCGCCGATGGGCGCCCGCCCCGCTCAGTCCTCGGACGTCGCGCGCGTAGGCGCGCAGCGCACGAAGGCCCCTAGGGCGCGCAGCGAGCGAAGATCGCGGTGTTCGCGGGGATGCCGTTGGGGAACAGCGCGTTCCACGAGGCGTTGACGATCGCGATCGGGACGGACGGCAGGTAGCCGATCCACGCGCCGTGCGTATCGGTCGTCCAGAACACCGCCGTCGACGCGTTGCACCCTGACACGGCCACGAGGTCCGCGTTGCTGCCGCCCTTGAAGACGAAGAGCCCGGAGCCGCCCGCAGGCACGAGCGGGGCGGCCGGCGCCGGCGGTGTCGTCGGTACCGGCGGTGGCGGGGGCGTTGTCGCGCCGAGGGCGTAGGTGAACGCGCCGGGCATCGTCGCGCTGACGCCGCCGGGGTTCGTCACCGTGACCGCGACGGAGCTCGCCGTCCCGGACGGAGGCGTCAGCGCGACGATCTGCGTCGGGCTGACCACGCCGGCCGTGGCGACCGTGCCCCCCACGGTCACCGTCGCGCCGTTGACGAAGCCGCTCCCGCCGATGCTGATCGACGTGCCACCGGTCAGCGGGCCGGTCGCGGGCGATAGCGAGATCAGCGCGATCGGCCCGCTGACCGGCGTCGCCGGCGCGGTCGTCGAGTACGAGAACGCGTTCGCGAGGCCGCTGATCGCGCCGCCCGGGTTGATCACTAGGACGTGCGCGGCGCCCGCGGGCCCGGCGGGCGTCGTCGCGGTGATCTGCGTGGGGCTGACGACGGTCACGCCGGTGGCGGTGGCGCCGCCCACGGTCACGGTAGCGCCCGGCACGAAGCCGGAGCCGGTGATCGTGAG
This sequence comes from Dehalococcoidia bacterium, assembly GCA_009692765.1. Classification (GTDB taxonomy): domain Bacteria; phylum Chloroflexota; class Dehalococcoidia; order UBA2979; family UBA2979; genus SHYQ01. The sequence goes on from SHYQ01000002.1 coordinate 83,846, forward strand.
CGCCGTGCCGCCCTGCGGTAGCGCGCTCGTCGGCGTGACGCCGGTGACCTGTGGGATGGCGACGATGTACGTGAAGCCGGCGGTCAAGCCGCCGACCTGGCCGTTCCCGCCACTCACCAGGACGGTGACCGCGCCTACGGCGTTCGGCGGCGCGGTGGCCGTGATGAGCCCCGCGTTCACCACGGAGACATTCGTCGCAGGGATGCCGCCGAACGTCACCGTGGCCGGCGAGGAGAAGCCCGAGCCGGTGATCGTCACGCCGCTGCCGCCGGCGGACGAGCCGCTGTTCGGCGCGACCGAGGTCACGCTGGGCTGGGTCCCCCCGGTCGTGGTGGTGGCCGCGCCGTAGGCGAAGCCGGTGAACACGGCCGCCTCGGAGTTGTGGTTGCGCACGATCACCGGCGTGGAGCCGGACGGGCCCGCGGGCGCGACGGCGGTGATCAGCGTGCTGCCGTAGACGATCGGGTTCGCGGCGAACACGCTGCCGAAGGCGACGGTGGCGCCGGCCACGAAGCCGGACCCCGTGATCTGCACCAGCGTGCCGCCGCCGAGCGGCGTCGTGTTCGGGCTGACCGAGGTGATCGCGATCGAGGAGCTGCTCGTCGCTCCGTAGGAGAAGCCGGTGAACGTCACCGACTGGCCGTTCGCGGAGACGAGCAGCGGCGAGGCGCCGATCACGCCCGCGGGCGCGACCGCGGTGATCATCGTGGGACTCACCAGCGTCGTCGACACCGCGGCGACGCCGCCGAAGATCACCGTCACGGGCGCGACGAAGCCCGTGCCGATGACCGTGACGGTGGTGCCGCCGGCGGCCGCGCCGACGTTCGGCGCGATCGCGGTCACGGAGAGGACGGCTGTGCTGCCCACCCCGGTGTAGGTGAATGGGTAGCCCTGGCTCGTCAGGCCGTTGGCATTCAGGATCGTGAGCATCACGGTCCCCGAGCCCGGCGGCACGATCGCGCTCATGATGCCGGAGTCGATGTACGTGACCTGCGGCGAGGGCACCGTGCCGAAGTACACGCTGGCGCCGGGCAGGAACCCGCCGCCGATCAGGGTGACGCCGACGCCGCCCACCGCCGGGGCCGTGTTCGGCATCGGGGTGAAGGACACCACCTGGGCGTGGGCGGGGCGGGCGGGGAGCAGCGTCAGGCTCAGTACGAGGATGGCGGCGACCGTCGCAATGCGTGCAAGACGTGGTCTCACGGGGGCCTCCACGGAATAACTACGTAGCAGTATACCTGCTTTATCAGTAGTTTGTGAACAACGTGTGCTCCGTAGCGCCCCCCGCGCCTCTCGGCGCGAGATCGGGCGTGCGGCCTCGAGGGCGTGGGGGCGCGCGGGCAGCGTCGGCTGCGGAGCGCCCGGGGCTACTCGAAGCGCTGGGCGATGACCACGTCGCGGTCGAGGTACTCGCCGAAGCCGGACGCGTCGTAGACGAGGCGACCGCCGCACGTGATCAGGGTGATCCACTGCCCGCCGGGCGGACGCGCCGTGGGCCAGAGGATCTGCGGCATCGGCATCGTGTCGATGTCGTAGCGGACGTTGCTGAGGACGCGGTAGCGGATGCGGCCGCCCCCCGCCAGGTCGAGGGTGATCTCGTCGCCGCGGCGCGCCTCGTGCATGCCGTAGAACGGTCCCTGCATGTGGTTCCAGGTCTCGTGCGCGGAGAAGACGGCGTTGCCGGGGACGCCCGGCTTGTCCCACGGGCGGTACCAGCCGATGCCGTACTGCGAGTCAACCGGGGTCTCCATGGCGCCGTCGACGACCCCGACGTCCTCGATGTGGTGGTCGACGCCGAGGCGTGGCGCGCGCATACGGGCGACGCCGCTCGCGGTGGGCGGGTTCGGCGTGGTCTTCGGCGGTGGCGGGGGGAATCCGGTGTGCGCCTGGCCGCCCTGGCTCGGCGTCACGACTGGGGGCGACGCGCCCCCGGCGCCCGTCGCGCGCTCGACCGAGGCTGAGGCGGCCGACGAGCGGGTCGTCTCGGTCGGCGCAGGTGCGGGCGAGGCGGCCGCGGTGATCGTCACCTCGGCGAGCGGCGCGCTCACCGGGCGCACGATCGCCGCCGGCGCTGCCTGTCCCGTGCATCCGAGGAGCACGGCGGCGGCGAGGGCGACCGCCGCGCGCGTCAGGCTGCGGGACGACGATCGCTGGGCGGGCGCGCGGGTGACCATCGGCGGCTGCTTTCCCTGTCCCCCGACTGCAAATGCTACCAGCGCATGACGGCGCCGTCAGTCCCCGGGGCCCGAGGTGCCCTCGCGGTGCCGTCGAGGGTGCGCTCCCTGGGCGCGCGTCGGCGTACACTACCGCGGCCCCGTGGGGGCGCAGTGACGTCGAGGGCGCGAGGCCCTCGGGCGCAGGGGGACACACATGCCATCATCACTGACCGTGGGCCAGCCGGCTCCCGACTTCGCGCTGGTCGACCAGGCGGGGGAGACTCGTCGCCTACAGGACTACCGCGGCAAGAACGTCGTGCTGTACTTCTACCCGAAGGACGAGACGCGCGGC
>SHYQ01000013.1 GCA_009692765.1 Dehalococcoidia bacterium
CACCGGCGTCACCACCTTCGAGAAGTACGCCACCTACTAGCGCGCACCCGGCGCAGTCGGTATCGCGCAGCGCCACACAGCAGGGCTCCGGCATCGCCGGGGCCCTGCTGCAGCTCGGCTACTCGTCTACTCGACCACGGGCAGCGAGCGGTCGCGCCCCACGCCGTCACGCGGCGCAGGGGCAGGCGCCGAGGGGCGGAGTCGGCGGCCATGGGTGCCCCTTCGGCCCAGAATCCCGGTGGAACCCCAGCATCGCCCCTCCGCGCCTCTCGCGGAATCGGCCGGGCGCTTTACCGCGCATTTCTCACGTGCTACATGCAGGCGACGCGAAGCCGCGGCTCGGCGGGTATGCTCTTCGGCGATTCGCCGATGCGCCGCAATCCGAGGGCGCGCACGCGTCACAGGCGAGTCATCGCTCGGCGACATACCCGGGGAGGTAGTACTGTTGTCCAAGGTGTTCGATGGTTTGACCGTCATCGAACTTGCTGACCGGCGGAACCAGATGGTCGGCAAGATCATGTCGGATGCCGGTGCGCGAGTGATCCAGATCGAACCGATCACGGGGAGTCCCGGCCGTGCGGTCGGCCCGTTCGTCAACGATCAGGAAGACCCGAACAAGAGTCTCGACTACTGGTGGTTCAACACCGGGAAAGAGAGCGTGTGCATCGACGTCACGCGGCGGCCGGGGCAGGACTTGCTGCGCCGGATGCTCGCGACCGCCGATGTGTTCGTGGAGAGCACGCGGCCGGGGACGCTCGCGGCGTTCGGGCTCGACTACGCGTCCATCGCCCCGACCAACGCGAAGTTGATCTACGCCTCGCTCACTGACTTCGGCCAGGACGGCCCGTGGGTACACCTGGAGATGAACGACCCGGCGCACCTGGCGCTGGGCGGGCAGATGGGCGTCAGCGGCTACTCCGACCCGAAGGAGACGCCGATCGGCGGCCAGGGGCGGCAGGCGTACAACGCGGGTTCGATCATGATGATGCACAGCATCACGGTCGCCCTCTGGGATCGCATGACCACCGACCTCGGCCAGTACGTGGACGTGGCGATCCACGACTGCTGCGCGATCTGCACGGAGCGGCCGGTCTCGTACTGGCTCTGGTACAACCAGCCGTCCGTCCGCCAGACCGGCCAGCACGCCGGCCCGACCTACGCCCTGCCGATCCAGGTGCAGGCCGCGGACGGCCGCTACATGAACGCGCGCTTCAACTTCCCCAACAACGTCTGGCTGAAGATGGTGGAGTGGATGACGGAGCTCGGCGTCGTGGGCGAGCTGGCCGACGAGAAGTGGAACGACCCGCCGACCCGCGCGGCCGCCGCCCGCGTCGGCGGCGAGGTGCACACCGCGCTCACCGCGCTGCTCGCGAAGGTGCCCGCGCAGCAGGCGTTCGAGCGCGCGCAGTCCATGGGACTGACCTGGGGCGTGATTCGCGCGCCCGAGGAGAACCTCGATATCAACCACTTCAAGGAACGCGGCTTCTGGCGGGACGTCGAGCAGCCGGAGATCGGCAAGACCATCCCTTACCCGCGCGGCTTCTACCGGAGCGACGGCCTCGATGTCTCGCCGGACGGGCGCGCCCCGCACCTGGGCGAGCACACGCGCGCCGTCCTCACCGGTGAACTCGGCATAGACGCGGCACAGGTCGACCTGATCGCGCAGACGGGAGTGGTGCGATGACTTCGACCCCGAACCTGCCGAAGGGCCCGCTCAACGGCATCCGCATCATCGACTTCACCTGGAAGGCCGTCGGCCCGTGGAGTTCGCGCATGTTGACTCCATACGGCGCGGAGGTCATCCACGTGGAGCCGCCGCACGAGCCGGACGACCACCGCTGGGACGTCCGATCCGCGATCGGGCGCAACTTCGAGGGCCAGGCAAAGCACACGGACGACATCTTCGGCGAGAAGGGCAAGGGCTACTACACCGCCCCGTACTTCAGCCAGATCCACAACGGCAAGCTGGCCGTGAGCCTGAACGCGCGCAACCCGAAGGGCAGAGAACTGCTGGAGGCGCTGCTGAAGCAGAGCGACGCGGTCGTCGAGAACTTCAGCGCGCGCGTCCTGGACAACTGGGGACTGGGCTGGGAACGGCTGCACGAGATCAACCCGCGGCTGGTCTACCTCAGCACCTCCGGCTTCGGCCACGAGGGTGAACTGAGCGGCTACCGCACCTACGGCCCGATCGTGCAGGCGGAGAGCGGCCTCACGTTCGCCTCCGGGCTGCCCGGCCGCGAGCCCGCCGGGTGGGGCTACTCGCACATGGACATCGCGGGCGGCTGGATCGGCGGCCTAGGCCTGATCATGGCGCTGATGCAGGCGCGCAAGACGGGTGAGGGCGCCTACGTGGACTACGCGGTCACCGAGGGCGCGATGACGCTCCTCGGCCCGTACTTCCTCGACTACCACGTCAACGGCCGCCCCACGCGGCGGCCGGGGTTCCCGCCGGGCAACCACTCGGAGTGGCCGGCGGTCGCCCCGCACAACACCTACCGCACCGCGGGCATCGACCGCCAGGGGCAGGACTGGTGGGTGTTCATCGCCTGCGAGACGCAGGAACAGTTCGAGACGTTCGCGAACCTGATGGCGAAGCCGGAACTGCTGTCCGACCCGAAGTTCGCGACGATGCAGGCGCGGGTGGCGAACCAGGACGAACTGGACGAGATCGTGGCGACGTGGACCGCGCCTCGACGGCGCTACGAGATCATGGATCGCTGCCAGGCGGTCGGCGTGATCGCCGTGGCGGTGCAGGGCGCCGAGGACCGCGTGGACTACGACCCGCAGCTCCGGCATCGAGGTGTCTACCCGATGATCTCGCACCCCGAGGTGGGCGAGTTCGAGTTCGAGGCGTTCCCGCCGAAGCTCTCCCGCACGCCCCCGGACAACACGCTCCGCGCGCCGTGGGTACGGGAGCACGAGCAGTACGTCTTCGGCGACCTGCTGGGGCTCAGCGAATCGGAGATGGATACCCTGCGGAGCGACGGCATCATCTAGCCGCACCCGTGACCGAGGCGACTGGACGCGAAGGGACAGGCCCCGCGGTACCGCGGGGCCTGTCCCTTTCTTATGTTAACGGTCGAGGAGAAAGTCCCGGAATCCCTGCCGCCTCTCGTCGGCGGAAACGTAATCGGGTACTGTGAGGGCGGCTGCAGCATACGAGGGGAACGTTACGAAACCGTGACCCTCGTGGCCTCGGCGTCGTGCCGAGGAGGCAGATGTTCCCCGCTGCTGCGGGAACACAGTCCGGGGGACGTAACTCGATGACCTTCAGAATGGCCGTGCCGGCTCTCGTCACCCTTGTCGCGCTCACCTGCGGGCTCGCCGCCATCGTCGCGGCGCACTCGGGTGAGTGGGGGATGGCACTCCGCTTCATCATGCTCGCCGCCCTCGCGGACCTGATGGACGGCACGATCGCGCGGCTCCTGCACGCGAGCAGCAACATGGGCAAGGAGCTCGACTCGCTGTCCGACCTCGTGGCGTTCGGGGCGGCGCCGGCGTTCCTGCTGGCCTCTCGGTATGCCTACGCGCCGACCGAGGTGGTGTTTGGCGCGATGGTGCTCTTCGTCGCGGCGGGCGCGTACCGGCTGGCGCGCTACAACGGGCAGGACGCGCGCGGCGACACCTTCTGCGGGCTGCCGATCCCCGCCGCGGGCGTGCTGCTCGCCGCCGCCGTCGCCGGCCCGATCGAACTCACGCACGTCGAGGCGGTCATCGTCGCGATCGCGCTATCCGTGCTCATGGTGAGCCGCGCCCCGTTCCCGATGTTGAAGTTCGGCTGGGGCCTGCTGCTCCCGCTGGCGGGCGCGGCGGTGATCCCGATCGCGCTGGTGAACTCCGTGGAGTGGCTCGCGGTCGCCGCCATCCTCGTGCTCGGCGCGTACATCGTGATGGGCGTCGCGAACGCGCTCTCCGATCACTTCGAGGAGGCCGTCCCGGAGGAGGTGCGTGAGGATGCCCCCGCGCACACCTAACGGTTCGATGAGCGATTCGATGCAGCAGGCCCGTCCACCGCAGCAACCCTCGGTCTGGTCGTTCTTCCGCGCGTTCCTGCGTGATCGCCAGAAGATCGGCGCCGTCGCTCCCACCAGCCGCGGCGTCGGCCGGCGCATGGCTCAACTGGCGGGCGTTCACGAGGCGCGCCGGGTTGTCGAGTTCGGCCCCGGCACCGGCGCGATCACCACCCAGTTGCTCGCCGCGCTCCCGCCTGACGGCCGGCTGTGGGCGTACGAGATCCACGAGCCGTTCCTCGATCAACTGCGCCAGACGTTCCACGACCCGCGGCTGACGCTCATCGGGGAGTCGGCAGAGGCCGTGCGCGAGTTGCGCACGACCGAAGCTCCGGAGGGCTTCGACGCGATCGTGTGCTCGATCCCGTTCAGCCTGCTGCCGCCGCCCGTCACCGACGGCATCCTGCGCGCCGCCGCCGACGCCCTGCGCCCCGGCGGCGTCTTCGTCGCGTTGCAGTACCACCCCACCTACCTGGCGCCGATCATGCGGCGGCACTTCGCGAGCGTGAGCCGCGAGTTCTTCCCGTGGAACGTCCCCCCGACCCTGCTCCTGACCGGGCGCGGATCTCGGAGCACCGGCTGAACGCAGCACGCTGGCGTCCGCTCACCGAGGGGGGCGCGATCCTGCTGCCGCTGGTCGCGGCGGGCATTGCGGCGACCCGATTCCTGCCGCCACTCGCCCCCCTGCCGTTCCTCGCCGCGGGCGCGATCATGCTCGCCTTTCGCGACCCGGATCGCGCGATCGTGCCGCAGCCGCACGCCGCGCTGGCCCCGGCGGACGGCCGCGTGCTGCGCGTGGGACGCGAGTTCGACGACTACTGGCAGGCCGAGATGGTCGAGGTGGCGATCTTCCTCGCACTCACCAACGTGCACGTGCAACGCCTCCCGCTGGGCGGCGAGGTGGTGGCGCAGCGGCGCAAGGCGGGCGGCTACCGCCCCGCGATGACCGAGGCGGCGCGGCATGGCAACAACCAGCTCGCCACGTACCTGCAGACGGAGTTCGGGCCGTGCACGGTGACGCAGATCAGCGGACTGCTGGCGCGGCGCATCGTGACGTGGCCGAAGGCCGGCGACCGCGTCGAGCAGGGCGAGCGGCTGGGCATGATCAAGTTCGGATCGCAGGTCACGCTGCGCCTGCCCACCTCGGCGCGCGTCCTCGTGCAGGCGGGCGACCGCGTGAGCGGCGGCCGCACGGTGATCGCCGAGGTGTAGCGGCTGCCCGCCTACCGTCCCGTGAACCGCGGCGCGCGCTTCTCCAGGAACGCCCTGCGCCCCTCCCAGGCGTCCTCCGAGGTGCGCACGATGTTCTGCGCCGTCCATTCGAACTCGATTTGCGCCTGCAACGTCGAGAGCCACGAGTGCTGCACCTCGCGCTTCGCCCACATCAGCGACAGCGGCGGCCCCGCCACCAGCTGCCGCGCCACCTCGAACGCATGCGCGTCCGGATCCTCGATGAGTGCGTTGCCGAGGCCGATCGCGGCGGCCTCCTCCGCGAGCACCTCGCGACTGGTGTAGAACAACTCGAGCGCCTTCGCCTGTCCAACGAGACGCGGGAGCCAGTAGGTCAGGCCGCAGTCCGGGCTCAGCGCACGGCGCGCGAACACGGTAATGAATCGCGCGTTCGGGCCGAGGAAGCGCAGGTCGAAGGAGCTGGCGAAGGCGAAGCCCGCCCCCGCGCACACCCCGTTGATCGAGGCGATCGTCGGCTTGTCGATGCGGGGCATCGCGAGGCCGAGCGCGGAGATCCCCATCGCGTCCGTGGCGGTGGCCTCCGGCCGCACCTCGGGCGCGGTGGGATCGCGGTCACTGAGATCCGCGCCGGAGGAGAACCCGCGACCGGTGTGCGTGCACAGCACAACGCGCACGTCCGGATCCACCTGCAGCCGCCGCCCGAGTTCGACGATCTCCCAGAAGGTGGTCGTGCGGAGCGCATTCAACTTCTCCGGGCGCGTCACCTGGAAGTGCCCGATGCCGTCGCGCACCTCCACGTGCAGATCCTCGAAGTCGCTGTAGTCCACCGCGCACCTCCGCTCCGCCGCCAGCATCCGATCACAGCATCCTCGGAGCGGCCGCCTGACGTAAAGACGTACAGCAGAACGTGCTGGCGGCGCGGACGCGCCCGCGGGTGCGACCGTGGAGGCGACGTGTTATAACCACCCTGATCCGAGGGGTTCGCCCCCCACCGAGAGGCGTATCCGTGTCCATTGCCGGCGAGTTGGCGGGGTTCCTGACGACCACGCAGGTCTCGGACCTGCCGCCGCTCGCGTTGGAACGCGCCCAGATGAGCATCGCGAGCACCATCGCCAGCGCGGCGATGGGCTTCGATATCGAGTCTTCCGCGATCATCCGCGACCTGGCGAAGGAGCGCGGAGGCACCGCTGAGGCCACGCTCTGGTTCGACGGCACGAAGGTGCCGGCAGCCGATGCCGCCCGCACCAACGCGCTCGCCAGCGACGCCGCCGCCTCCGATGACAGCGACCTGCGCAGCATCGCGCATATCGGCACGATCATCACCAGCACCTCGATCGCCATGGCGGAGCGCCTCGGCTGCACGGGCCGCGACGTGCTGGGGGCGATGGTGCTGGGCTACGAGGCCGCGGGGCGGATTGACGAGTCGCTCACGCCGGGCCGCAGCGAGCAGGGCTTCCACGGCTCCGTCTCCACGGTCTTTGGCGGCACCGTCGCCGCGGGCACGCTGCTGGGCCTGACCACGGCGCAGATGACGCAGGCGATCGCGATCGCCGCCACCTCGATCGGCGGCATCGGCATCGCCGCCAATACCTCGTGGGCGCGCGAGTACCACGCCGGGATGTCCGCGCAGGGCGGGGTGCAGGCCGCGCTGGCCGCGCAGAAGGGCTTCATCGCCGAGGCGACGGTGTTGGAGGCGCGCAACGGATTCCTGGACGCGATGGGCGGGCAGGCGCGCGAAGAGATCACGAAGGACCTCGGCAAGTCCTGGGACATCGTCACGGACATGGCGATCAAGCTCGTCCCCGGCGGCCATCCCTTCCACGCGGTGGCGGAGGCGGCGGCGAACGCCGCGATCGCGGGAGACGTCGACCCGAACGAGGTCGCCTCGATCCAGATATCGGGCGCGCAGTTCAAGGACTGGCACGGGCCGGCCCACCCGCGCGACCTCATCGGCGCGGCGCACAGCGTGATCTACTTCGTCGCCTCGGCCGTCGCCGATCGCGGCTTCGGCTGGGCGCACGCCACCGAGGCGAAGATGAACGACCCGGTGATCAACGCCCTCGCGGACAAGATCACCATGGACCCGAATCCGAAGCCGCTTCCCGATCGCTTCACGCACCGCCACGGCGGCACGGTGACGATCACCATGAAGAACGGCCGGACGTTCACCAACACCTGCCAAGCGCCCAGGGGCTCCGGCCCGCGGGGCGTAGAGTGGGCGGACGTGGATGCGAAGTATCGCCGCCTCGTCCCGCTGGGTGGTCTGTCCTCGAAACAGATCGAAGACAGTCTGCAAGTCGTACACCATTTCGAGGCGGTAACATCGATGTCGGAGCTGACGGGCCTGCTGCGGAAGTAGCGCCCGGTGATCTCGAACGCGCCGTCCCGAAGGGGATGGCTAGGTACCGGAGGGACGCATGGAACCAAACGGATACTGGAGCAGAAGCAGCCTGTCACGCCGGCAGGTGCTCCGCGGCGGCGGCGCGCTGGGCCTCGGCACGGTGGGGGCGGCCCTCGTCGGCTGCGGCTCGTCCGGCAAGAAGGACGGGGCGGGGGCGAAGCCGGCCGGCGCGCCGGCGACGGTCGCCGCGGATCCGGGCAAGCCAAAGCGCGGCGGCACCTTCGTCTACCCCAGCAGCTCGAACCTGCTGGGCTCGACCGACCTCGACCCGCACACGGCGCCGGCTACGGCGGTCATGCAGATCTGGCAGAGCATCTCGCGCGGCCTGATGCAGATCGACGCGAAGACCAACGCCCCGGTCCCGGACTTCGCGAAGACGGTGGAGCAGCCGGACCCGCTGAAGGTCAACATCACGATCCCGGACGCCAAGTGGGAAAACAAGGATCCGGTCAACGGGCGCAAGGTGACCGCGAGCGACGTCAAGTTCTCGCTGGACCGCATCCGGTCCGCGCAGCCGGGCTTTACGCGCGCGTCCACCATCGCCGCACTCGACAAGATTGAGGTCGTGGATGACACGCACCTGACGCTGACGCTCAAGAAGCCGTCGGTGGGGTTCATGTACGGCCTCGCGTTCGGCCTGAACGTGATCGTCGCGCCCGAGGTGGTGACGAAGTTCAAGGACCTCAAGAGCCCGCAGTCGGCGATCGGCTTCGGCCCGTTCGCGGTGGAATCGTTCGACCCGAACGTCCAGCTGACGATGGCGCGGCGACCGGACTCCTGGATGGGCGACCGCCCGTGGGTCGACAAGGTGAAGTACATCAACATCCTAGACACCGCCGCGGGCGTCGCTGCCTACCGGTCGGGCCAAGTGCATACGCTGACCGTGCCCCCCGACCAGGTGGATCAGTTCAAGCGTGACCTGAAGAACCACACCTTCCAGTCGCGCGGCGGCATCTCGCGCGGCTCGTTCACGCTGCGCATGGACGGCAAGGTGCCGTGGGGCACGGACGTCCGCGTGCGGCAGGCGCTGAGCCTGGCCGTAGACCGCCACGAGGCGATCCAGGTGATCTACTCCGGCGCCGGCAAGCCGGTCGCCAGTCTGCCGTGGGTGTTCGAGCCGTTCGCTACCTCGCAGGAGGCGATGCTCACCCTCCCGGGCTACAAGAAGGACAAGGCGCCCGAGCGCGCGGAAGCGGTGAAACTGCTGCAGGCCGCGGGCCAGGAGAAGATCTCCTTCGACATCCTGTCGTCCTCCACGAACCCGACCCCGCACATGGCGGCGGCGCAGTTCATCCAGGATCAGATGAAGAAGATCGGCGTCACCGTGAAGCTCGACCTGATCGAGTTCACGAGCTACAAGAAGCGTGTGGACGACGGCAACTGGACGACGACCACGGACGGCTTCTCCTCCGGCTTCAACCCAGACGAGCACCTGCGCCAGTACGCCTACACGAAGGGCAGCCGCAACTACGGCGGCTACTCCAACAAGGACTACGACGCGCTGGTGGACAAGGCGGACGGGGAGTTCGATCCCAAGAAGCGCGCCGAGATCATGCAGGCGGCGCAGAAGCTCAGCATCAGCGAGGCCGACCACGTCTGGCTCGGCTGCTCCGAATCGGTCGCGGCCACGCACCCGTTCGTGAAGGGCTACGTCCCGACCGGCGAGTACCCGGCGACGTGGCGCTGGGATCAGATCTGGATGGACAACGCCTAGCCGTCCCGCCGCGCCGTATGGGCGCAGCGCGGACCGCATCGAGTAGAGCGCATCGAGGTCGTCGGGCTCCCGGCGGCCTCGAAGTATGCTCCCGCCAGAATCGGTATGCTGCGGCCAGAGTCGGGATGCCACGGGCAGCATCTGTACAGGGAAGGACGGGGAACCCAGTGTCCAGGTACGTGATCCGGCGCGTGATCCTCACCCTCCCGACGCTCTTCATCGTCAGCGCGCTGGTGTTCATCATCGTGCGGGTGATGCCCGGCGACGTGACGAACCTGCTGCTCCAGGACGTGCGCTACTCGCGACAGGACGCCGAGAAGCTGCGTGAACGCCTCGGCATCGACCGCCCGATCCTCGTGCAGTACGGGGACTGGATCGGGAGCCTGGCGCGGGGCGACCTGGGGAAGTCGCTGATGAACCAGGATCCGATTGCGCGCAAGGTGCGCCAGGCGCTGCCGGTCACGATGGAACTCACGCTCTTCGCGCTGACGTTCACGATGGTCGTCGCGATCCCCATTGGCACCATCGTCGCGGTCACGCAGGATCGCTGGCCGGACTACGTGGTGCGTGGCGGCGCGGTGCTGGGCGCATCGCTGCCGGCGTTCTGGATCGCCACGGTGGTGCTGGTGATTGCCGGGCGCTACTTTGGCTGGTCGCCCGACTTCGAATACCACGGCCTCATGGACGATCCGTTCGGCAACCTGCGCCAGTTCCTGCTCCCGGCGTTCATCCTGGGCATCGCGACCTCCGCCAGCATGCTGCGCCTGACCCGTGGCATGCTGCTGGAGGTGCTGCGGCAGGACTTCATTCGCACGGCGTACGCGAAGGGCCTGCGCCAGCGCACCGTGGTGGTGCGACACGCGCTGCGCAATGCGCTGATGCCGGTGATCACGGTCATTGGCCTGCAACTCGCGAACCTGCTGAGCGGGACGCTGACGATTGAGATCATCTTCGGGCTACCGGGCATCGGGCGCGTGATGATCGAGGCGATCCAGACGCGCGACTACCCGACGATCCAGACCGTGAACCTGTTGGTGGCGACCTCGGTGGTCTTCATCAACCTCGTCGTCGATCTCACCTACGGGTACCTCGATCCGCGTACGAAGGTGGCCGCGTAATGGCCCAGCCTCCCGCCCTCGCCGAATCGCTCGCGGCCGCGAGCGTGCCTCGCCGAAGCGGGCTGCTGAGCGCGGTGTGGCGGTTCGCGCGCCGCAAGCCGCTGGGCGCGTTCGGGGCGGTGGTGATCCTGCTCCTGCTGTTCACGGCCGTGTTCCCGCAGGTCTTCACGAGTCAGGATCCGACCGCGTTCAAGGGCATCGAGCGCCTCAAGTCGCCTTCGAGCGCGCACCCGCTGGGCACCGACCAGTTCGGCCGCGACCAGTTGAGCCGCCTCGTGCACGGCGCGCGCACCTCGGTCTCGGTGTCGTTCGGCGCGATCACGATCAGCGTCGTGCTGGCGACGCTGATCGGCACGATCTCGGGTTACTTCGGCGGCTGGGTGGACGCGGTGATGCAGCGGTTCGTGGATGCGGCGATCGCCTTCCCGAACCTCATCGTGCTGATCACGCTCGTCGCCGTGCTCGGCGCCGGTCTGTACCAGATCGTCCTCGCGCTGGGCATCGTCAGTTGCTTCGGCACGTCACGGATCGTGCGTTCGGCGGTGATTATGACGATGGCCAACCCCTACATCGAGGCGGCGCGGGTCGTGGGTGCGCACCCGATCCGGATCATGACTAGGCACATCCTGCCGAACGTAGCGCCGGTGGTGATCATCAGCGCGACGGTGAGCATGGGCGGGCTGGTGCTGGCGGAGTCCGGCCTCAGTTTCCTCGGCTTCGGCATCCCGCCCCCCACGCCCTCGTGGGGATCGATGCTGGGGGTAGACGGCCGCGCCTACATGGAGCGCGCGCCGTGGCTCGCCGTCGTCCCGGGGATCGCGATCGGGTCGATCGTCTTCGCGTTCAACATGCTCGGCGACGCGCTGCGCGACACGCTGGACCCTCGCCTGCGCCGCTAGTTCGCGCGCTAGTCCCAGACGCGCTCCGGCATCGGCAGCCCGGCGAAGTCCACTGCGGTGAGCGGACGATCCGGCGCGATGCCGAGCTGCTCGAGGAACATCATCACCTGGCGCGTGTGCTGCCCCGTGTGCCACGTCTCGCGCTCCAGGTACTCCAGCAGCGTCTGTATGCCCTGGTACGACTCCACGACGCGGTCGAGGGGGTCGAACACGCCCGTCTCCTGCCACCAGGTGCGGAGCCGGATGCGCGTCTCCTCGCCGACGGCCGCCACGTCCTCGCCGGTGACGACGCCCTCGGGCAGGCGCTCGTTGCCGTCGGCGTCGTCGTACACGCGCAGGAACGTGCGACCGATGGTGACGACGTGGTAGGTGAGCCCGAGCAGCGAGCGGTCGCGGTCCGGCGACTTCATCGCCATGCTCTCGGTCGGAATCTGCCGGATGTACCGGCACGCGCTCTCGAGGATGGTGTCCCACTTCGTCATGAGGATCTCGGGCGGCAGGATGACAGGCGGCTCGTAATCGAAGCCGACGAGGCCGGCGATCGCCTTCAGGTCGCCGCCGGAGACGATGCGGTCGCCCGCTGCCACCGCCGGTACGCTGTCGAACCCATGCGCGCGCAACCGTGCCTGGCCCTCGGGGTTACCGACGACGTTGATCGGCTCGAAGTCGATCTGGTGATTCGAAAGAAACTCTTTCGCACGCAGACAGCTGCTTCAGCCCGGCTGGTAGTACAGCTCGATCCCGGTCATCGCCCGCCGCCCTTCGCGTCCATCACTCTGAGGTACAGGGCACCTGACGTATACGGACTTCGCGGTGGGATGTCCACCGCGGCCGCTACGCCCCGCGGACGCCAGACACGTGCGACGGCCTCGATGGCGCTTCGGGGAGCGTCGGTGTGCGCAGCACCAGGAAGATCGAGCCGGCCACGAACATCAGCACCGCTGCGCCGATGAACACCATGCGGTTCGTGAGCAGTTGGTGATCCAGCAGGTAGCCGATGAGCGGCGGGCTGATGGCCCCCGCGCCGATCATGATCGGCGCGGTGAGCCCTCGGATCGCCCCCTGCGCGAGACGTCCGAAGTACGCAGGGATCGCCAGGTTCTGGCCGGTGCCCATCCCCGCGGAGCCGACGCCCCACGTCATGTTGTGCGCGAAGACCCACGCCACAGGCGGCGCGGTGACCAGCAGCGCGCCCATCGACAGCGCGCGGAAGATGCCGCCGGAGAAGCTGATCAGCGCCAGCGGATAGCGCTCCACCAGGTACCCGAACACCAGCGTGAAGAGCATGACGACGAACGGATCGGTGGCCACCGCCACGGCGATCCACGCCGGAGAGACGCCCAGGTCCGTCCAGTACGGCACGCGCAGGAACAGGATCGAATTCGTCGCGAAGGTGTGGAACGTGAAGGCGAGCACCAGCAGCCATAGCGCCGGCGTCCGCATCGCCTGCCGCAGCGTGAAGTTGGTCTCGGCTGCCTCGTGCGCGCCGGCGCTGCCCGGTCGCGGCGCGGCGGCATGGACAGGCGGTGTCGCCGCGCCGTCCGGGTGCAGGCCGACATCCTCGGGATGGCGGCGCATGAGGAAGGCGTACGCGGGGACCAGCACCGCCGGGATCATGAGGCCGTACAGGAACCACGCCTCGCGCCAGCCGATCGCGGTGACGAGGTACGAGGAGATGATCACCCACGAGGCCGTGCCCAGGCCGCCCCCCATGGAGGCGTAGGAGACGGCGCGCCCGCGCTTCACCACGAACCAGTTGGCGGGCGGGACGCCCGTCAGGATCTGGCCGCCCCCGAACACGCCAAAGCCCGAGAAGCCCGACAGGAAGAACAGCGCGTACATCCACTCGATGCTGCTCGCGAAGGACAGGGCGCAGAGGCACAGCCCCGCCCACCCCGCGCACGCCACACCCAGCCATCGCGGCCCGTACCGGTCAACGAGGTGCCCGAGCATGGGCGCGGAGATGCCGGCGCTGATCTGGCGCACCGTGATGCACCACGCGAGCGCGCCGAGCGTGACCTGCAGGTCGTTGCGGATCGGGACGATGAACATGGAGAAGACGACGGGATTCAGCGGCGCGGTGATCCAGTTCCCCATGAACGAGACCGCGACGATCATCCAGCCGTAGAAGATGCCGCGGGGCAACCGCATGGGCGGCCTGCTCGTCACGGCGCGCTCCCTGCTATTCATTGTTCGCAATCCGGTGTGCGGAAGTGCACCCCCACGCGGGCGGCGGCGCTCCGCGCACGATAGGCCCGTCGCGTCCAAGGTGCACGCGAGCGCGAGTGCGGCGCGGGCGCAACGCAGCTATCGCGAGGCGAACACCCGCAGCACGCCAATCTGCGCGAAGACGGTCGCCCAGTCCCAGAGTTGCCAGACCTCGCGGATCTGGCCCTGCTCGAAGCGGTAGATGTTGATGCCGCTGAAGTCGACCGCTCGGCCGGTAGGGGCGATCCCGAAGAGCGGGCCATGATGCGTCCCGGTGAAGCGGTATCGCACTGTGAGGCGCGCATCCTCGGCGGCCACAACCTCCTCGATCGCGATCACCAGGTCCGGCATCGCCTCGATCAGCGCCGCGAGGAAGTTCGTGAGGTCGGCGGCGCCCGGCCGATTGGCCAGGAATGCGCCCGAGAGGTCATGGCGATCGAAGGCGGGGCTGATGTACGGCGGCACCTCGTCCAGCCGGCGATCGTTGATCAGCCGGATGACCGCCCGCAGTTGGTCGATGTTCTGCTGCGCCACCATCGAGGTTCCTCCGCACTGCACCGTGGTCGGGCCCATGCTAGCGTGCCGAGCGCTGAAGGGACGCCCTCGACGAGCCCGCGGCGCGCTCACGCCCGCGCGGTGGTATGAACAGCGCGGCCGGGACCGTGACGCGGTCACGGAGCGATGGACGGAGCGAGCGGAGTACCAATGCGGTCCAGGGTGCATCAGCAGCGGTTCTTCTACGGCTGGGTGATCGTCGCCTCCGGCTTCCTCGCACAGCTCATCCTCGGGATCGGCAGCCAGGCGTTCGCCACCTACCTGGTGCCGATGGGGCGAGAGTTCGGATGGTCGCGAGCCGCACTCGCCGGTCCGCGTTCCATTGTGCAGGCGGAGTCGGCGCTCCTCGGCCCGATCCAGGGGTACCTCGTCGATCGTCTCGGCCCCCGGGTGGTGATGGGCGCGGGCGTCTTCATGCTCGGGCTGAGCATGGTGCTGTTCGGCATGGTCGCCAACCTCTGGCACTACTACGCCGTGAACCTCCTCGGTGGAATCGGCTCGTCGATGTGCGGCATCCTGGTCGTGTCGACGGCGGTGAACGCGTGGTTCCGCCGCCAACGCACGATGGCGATGGCGATCGCCACGGTCGGCTTCTCGGTTGCGGGCATCCTCGCGGTGCCGCTCATCGTCTGGGTGCAGAGCACGATGGGCTGGCGCGCCGCCGCGATCGCCTCGGGCGTCGCGATCTGGCTGATCGGCATCCCCACCACCGTCGTCCTGCGAAGCACCCCAGAGGAAATGGGGCTGCGCCCCGACGGCGACGAGCCCGCGGCCAGCGATGCTGCCTTGCCGGCCGCGGGCAGGCGCGTCTCCGGGAGCGGGATGCTGGACTTCGATGTGCGCGAGGCGATGCGGACGCCGGCGTTCTGGTTCATCGGCATCGGCAGCGGGCTCTACATCCTGGTGCAGTCGTCCGTCTTCGTGCACCTTTTCCTGCACCTGCAGCAGGGGGTCGGCATCTCGCTCGCCTCGGCGACGTTCGCGTTCACCGTGCTCAACGTGGTGAACGTCGCGGGACGGCTCGCCGGGGGCTGGCTGGGGGATCGCTACGCGAAGCACGTCACGCTGGCGATCGGCTCGCTCGGCACCGGCGTGGCGATACTGCTGCTCGCACTCGCGACCTCGGCAACGCCGGTGATCGCGTTCGCCGTGATCTTCGGGCTGTGCTGGGGCGTGCGCGTGCCGCTGGTGAACTCGGTGGCGGGCGACTACTTCGGGCGTGCGTCGTACGGCAAGATCCTCGGCGCGCTGCAACTGATGGGCGCGCCGCTGGGCATCATCGGCCCCGTGCTCACGGGGTATGCGGCGGATGTGCAGGGCGACTACCGCGCGGTGTTCAGCGTGCTCGCAGGCCTCGCGCTGCTCTCCGGCGTGCTGTTCTTCCTCGTGCGCCCGCCCGCGGTACCGCGGCGGTTGCGCGACGACGCGCTATCGAGCGCGGCACGCGGCTAGAGATCCGGCTCGCGCACGCCCACGCGGATCATCACGCCCAGCGCCACGAACAGCACTCCGAGCACCGCGAACCCGAGGTTCAGCGAGACCACGGCGAAGCCCGCCGCGGTGATCGGCCCCACCATGAACGCCACGGCCTGCATCCCGCTGGCGAGCCCGAAGGCCGTACCTCGGCGGTCGCGCGGAGCGTTGGCGGCGATCAGTGTGTTGGTCGCCGGGACCATGGCTGCCTGCAGCATCGCGATGACCGCAAAGGCGGCGATGAACGTGGTCGCGTTGGCGACGAGCGGCAGGACGAGGTGGCCGAGGCCGACGCCGACGCTGGTCACGATCAGCGTGTACTGGAGCCGGCCGGGGCGCACGAGGCGCTGCGCCACCACCACCCCGCCCACGCCGGCCAGACCCGCCAGCGTGAAGGCGACCCCGGAGGCCGCCGTCGCCTGAGCCGGTCCGACGATCCGCTCCAGCGCGATCGGGGCAGCGATGCGCAACAACTGGCCGAACGCCAGCGAGAAGAACCACACCGCGAGCGCCAGCGAGAATTGCAGCGTGAGCAGCGACCGGATCGACCCGCTGCGCGACCCACCCTCGCCAACCGTCTCAGGAGATGCGCCGGTGGTGTCGCGCGGCACCGCGATCGTCGCGTACACGCCCGCGATCGCAGGCAGCATCGCGCCGCCGATGATCGCGCCGCGGTAGCCGACGGCGACGGCCAGCACGGCGCCGATCGCGGGGCCCAGCGTGCTCCCCAGAAACTGCGCGCCCGTCACCACGCTCAGGCTGCTGTTCAGTCGTCGGTCGGGGACGGAGACGCTGGTCAGCGCGGTCGCAGCGGGGTTGAAGCCGGAAAACAGCCCCTGCATCGTGAACGCGGCCACGATGTGCCACGGCTGCGTAGCGAAGGCGGCGATCGCCATGGTGAACGACCCGGAATAGAGCGCGCGCAGGAACATCGACTTGCGGCCGTAGCGGTCGGACAGGATGCCCCACACCGGTCCCGCCACCAGGCGCGCGACGCCCTGTGCGCCCGCGGCGACGCCGACCCAGAACAGGGCGTTCGCGTCGCTCGTCGCGCCCAGTTGCTTCATGTAGAGCGGGACGAACGGGATCCAGAAGTTCATCGAGAGGCTGGCGAGGCCGGAGCCCACGGCGATCGCAAACACCGCGCGCGTGGCGCGTGCCTCCACCTCTGGGCTGCTCGCTGGCTGTGTAGCGATTCGGCGGCTCCTCGCCAGACCGAGGGTACCCAGATATCGGGTACTGCGCGCGTGACGCTAGACCAGCGCCAGTACGCGCAGCGGGCGCAGCCGGGACCAGAACACGGCGCGCACGTCCTCGGCCGTCCGCTGCGCGAAGAGTTCGATCCGCAGGAGGCGCGCGCCCGGCCATCCCGCCGAGTAGTGCATGAGGTGCTTCTTCATCTGCACAAGCGCCTCGTGAGGCGGGAAGTACGCCTCGACCAGGTCCAGGTGTCGCGCGATCACCTCCGCCTCGTAGGCGAGCCGCCCGGCCTCGTCCAGCGCCTCGTAGGTCGGGTCGAACACCCACGGCCGCCCCAGCGCGCCGCGGCCGATCATGACCGAGGCGCAGCCGGTGTCCGCCATCATCCGCCGCGCCTCCGCGAGCGAGGCGACATCGCCGTTCCCGGTGACCGGGATGTCGACCGCCCGCACGACGTCGGCGATCACGTCCCACGGCGCGCGGCCGGCGTAGCGCTGCGCGCGCGTCCGCGGATGCACGGTGATCGCGTCCACGCCCACGTCCTGCGCCATGCGCGCGACCTCGATGGCGTTCTGATCGGCGTCGCTCCAGCCGCCGCGGATCTTGATCGAGAGCGGCACCTCCGGGATCGCACGGCGGATCGCCGCAAGGACGCGCGACGTCCCGGCGACATCGCGCATCAGCGCCGCCCCCTTGCCGCGCTTCACGATCTTCGGGACGGGACAGCCCATGTTGATGTCCACGATGTCCGCGCCCGCCTCCACCAGGCGGAGCGAGGCGGGCACGAGCGTCTCCTCGCTGCCGCCGAGCAGCTGCATGGCGACGATGCCCAAGTCGACGCCCCGGTCGTGGGTGCCTCGGGCGGACTCGTTCGCCCACGCGTTGCCGCGGATGAGGGCCTCGGCGTCGATCTCCTCGTTCGTCGTGAAGCCGCTGCCGCAGCGCAGGGCGATCTGGCGAAACGGCACGTTGGTGTAGCCGGCCATCGGCGCGAGCCGGACGGGCGAGGCGGCGAGCCAGCCGCCGATCGATGCGCGTGCCATCTGCGGAGCGGTCATGCGTTGAGTATCGAGCAGCGCGGGCGCGAGGGCGACCGGCCCGTGCGACCGCTTGCCCGGGCCGGGTACTCTGCCCTCACTAGGAGCGCCACAGCGCGCGCGGTGAGGGGGAGCGTGTGGCCGAGATCGATGTCGTCGCGCAGGGCTTCGGGGTTGGGACGAACGAGGGGATGATCTCCTACTGCGGGATCACCCTCATCCGCGGCGAGCGGCTCACGCTGGTGGACGTCGGCTACCCCGCGCGGCGGCAGATCCTGCTGCAACGCCTCGAGGAGCGCGGCATCAAGGCGGGCGACATCGACCGCATCGTGATCACGCACGCCCACTGGGACCACTCGCTGAACCTGCTGATGTTCCCGAACGCCGAGGTGGTGCTGAGCAAGGACGAGTACGAATACATCCAGCACCCGCACGCGCTGGACCAGGCGACGCCGCTCTACCTGCCGGACATCCTGAACCGCTGCCGCGCCGTCACCACGGTGAACGATGGCGAGGAACTGGAGCCGGGCGTGCGCGTGATGAGCGTGCCGGGGCACAGCCCGGGCAGCCTCGCTGTGCTCGTGGAGACGCCGCAGGGGATCGCGGGCATGGTGGGCGACGCGCTCCCCAGCCGCGCCGCCGCGATGGCGCCGGTGCCGACGGCGGGGCTGATCTTCTTCGACGAGGAGGCGGGCGAGCGAAGCGCGCGCAAGATCCTCGACACCTGCCGCTTCGTCTACCCCGGCCACGATCGCCCCTTCGCGATCGAGGGCGGTGGCTTCAAGTACATCCAGCCGCAGAGCGTGACCTTCCAGGGCATGCCACGCGACGAGGACGGCACGCTGCGCTACACCGCCGACGAGACGCCACGGCCGTTCGAGGTCACGATCCAGCCCTCGGCGCGCCGCAAGGCGCGGTAGACGGCTCGAACGCCGCGTGGCGCGGGGCCTTCCACGGCCGCTCGTGTAGCATGGGGGGCGATGGCCACCCTCACCGCCCCGCCCGACCAGCCCGCGACCGTTGCGGACGAGGCCGCCCCGCGAGGGGTGCGGCGGACCTTCGCCGCCCTCGGCGAGCGCGATTTCGCGGTCTATTTCGCTGGGAACCTCGCGTTCTTCCTCGCGATGCAGATGGATCAACTGATGCGCGGGTTCTACGCGTTCCAGATGACCGGAACGGCCGCGGCGCTCGGCCTGATCGCGATCAGTTCGGGCGTTCCGCTGCTCTTCGTCTCCGCGTTCGGCGGCGTGATCGCGGACCGCTACAGCAAGCGGAAGGTGCTGCTCATCGTGCAGACCACGATCGCGATCACGAACGCGATCTTCGCGATCATGATCGCCGCGGGCATCGTCGAGTTCTGGCACCTGCTGGCGGGCAGCGTGGTCCAGGCAGTGCTGATGTCCGTGGCGATGCCGGTGCGAAACGCGATCGTGCCGCAACTGGTGCCGCGCCACCAGCTGATGAACGCCGTCTCGCTGCAGATGGGCGGCATGAACCTCACGCGCATCGTGGGGCCGGCGATCGCCGGTGTGATCATCGCGCCGTTCGGCGTCGGCGTGGCGTGGTGGATGGTGGTTGCGCTCTACGCGCTCTCCACCGCCACGATCTTCCGCCTGCCCTCGCACGGCATGGCGTCCGAGCGCACGCGCCAGCGCGTCCTGACCGAGGTGAAGGACGGCTTCGCGTATATCTTGCGCACGCCGATCATGCGCCTGCTATTGCTCACCGCGCTGGTCATGCCGCTCTTCGCGTTCCCCGTGCAGACGATCATGCCGGTCTTCGCGGAGCAGGTCTTCCGGCGTGACTCGACCGGCCTAGCGATCCTGATGTCGGCGTCGGGCATCGGCGGCCTCACCGGCGCGGTGCTGGCCGCCAGCCTGGAGTCGGTCAGCACGAAGGGGCGGCTGATGCTGGCGGGGAGCGTGGCGCAGGGTGCGCTGTTCATCGCCTTCGCGCTCTCGCCGCAGTTCTGGCCGGCGGTGGTGCTGCTGGCGCTGGCGAGCATCGGCGGGACGCTCTTCATGACCACCAACAACTCGATCATCCAGGCGCTCGTGCCCGAGGAGTTCCGCGGTCGCGTGATGTCCGTGATGATGATGTCGTTCGGCATCATGCCGCTGGGCGTGGTGCCCATGGCGCTGCTCGCCGACCGGCTGGGCGCGTCGCGCGCCGTCACGCTGACCTCCGTCACCATGCTGTGCGCCGTAGCGATAGTGTTCGCGATCAGCCCGCAACTGCGTGGGCTCCGCGTCACCCCGCATCGCCGCGCCGAGCTGTCGCCAGCGCAGGCCGCCGCGCTGGTCGCGGAGGGCCGCATCTCGCGGGAGCAGGCCGACCGCCTGAGCGGGCTCGATAGCCAGGCCTGAGCCCGGCGTACCCGCCGCCCGCACCCGTCTCCCCGTACCCGCCTCCCCGTCCCCGGTGTTCCACGGACCGCGCTAGACTCCCCCCGTACCCGTCCCGTACCCGCAGGGAGGCTCCGCATGTTCACCCGCATCGACCACGTCGGCCTGGTCGCCCACTCCATCGACGAAGCGCGGGCGATGCTCGGTGACGCGCTGGGGCTGCGCGTGGACGAGCCGCGCTCCAAGTGGCCCACTGGTTCGTACTTCGCGCCGGAACAGACCTACAACTTCTTCTTCAGCGTGGGCGAAGGCGAGACGCAGGTCGAGGTGCTCGTCCCGGCGCCGGGCGCGACCAGCGGCGTCGCACGCTACCTAGCGAAGCGCGGCCCGAGCCTGCATCACCTGTGCTACGCGTGTGTGGACGTGCACGATGAGGCCGAACGGCTGCGCGCCAACGGCCTGGACGAGATCGCGCTGCCGAGGACGGCGGACGGACGGCGTACCGTGGCGTTCTTCCGGCCGCAGAGCGTCGGCGGCGTGCTGACGGAGTTGGTGCCGCTGCGCCCGAGGTAGCGGCGCGCCGGCCGCAAGCGGGGACGCCGGACTAGGCGGCCGGGCGGCGCAGCACGAAGTTGGTGTGCGGCGTCTTCTTCGCCTGGTACTCGTCCTCGCGGCTACGCTCCACCTCGACGACCTCGAAGCCGCAAGCCTCGAAGATGTCCTGGTACGTCTTGCACGGCATGCGGTGCACGCGGAACGGCGAGCGGGCGCCCGCCCCGTGGTCGCGGATCATGCCCATGTGCTGCGCGATCTCGGCCGCGTCGTCGAAGGTGTACACCGAGGCGACGAACAGGCCCCCCGGCTTGAGCGAGCGCCGGATGTTCGAGCAGTAGCGGAGCAGTTCGTCGAAATCGAATTGCATCAGCAGTTCGTGGCCGATCACCGCGTCGAACTCCTGATCCCGCAGATCGTCGCCCAGGCCATAGGTCACGCGGAAGTCGATCGGCGCGAGGTCGCCGGTTGCGGCGCGCGCCCCCGCGAGGATGCGCTCAGAGACATCGTTGGCCACCAGCGTCCCGACCAGCGGGCGGATGTGGCGCGTGACACGACCGCCGCCGCAGCCGAGCTCGAGCGCGTGCGCCGAGCGGGCGACGTGCTTCGCGACGAGGCCCATGAACGTGTCCAGCCCGCCCCATGTGGCGCCCATCCCGCCGTTCGGGATGACCTGGCGCACGGTGTCCACGTGGATCAGCCAGGACAGGGTGTGGTCGGCGCGGAGACCGGCGCTTGCGCCGCGGAAGGCAATCTTCGCCGCGTGCACGGCGAGCTGCGGCTGGCGCATGAGCAGGCGGGCGAGGCGCATCCAGCCCCTCGTCGATCCGGCGAGCGCCTGGATGCGCAGGCTTTCCTCCTCGGTCGCATCGAAGCGCACCGGTGCAGGCGCGGCGTTCAGCGGCGCGGGCGCGTGCAGGGCAGGCGCCGCCGAGGTACCCCCAGAAAGCGGATCACCCTCACCGTCGGTGAGTCCTTCCCGCGTCGAGATCATTCTCTCTGCCTCCGAAGCGCAGCCGCCCGCCAGCGCCGAACGCTTGCCCCGCCGAGGGCAAGACCTGTAGCCGCAAGGCAACTGGAGCATGGAATATATCCGAGAACCCGCTACCGTGCACCGGTCGCTCGCAGGGCGATCGCGATGCTCCGCCGAGCGATGCAAGGTACGGGTGCTAGGCTCGAAGGCATGAAGATCACGCCCCGACGCTCGATCCAACTGCTGCTCGCCGGGCTGGGCGCGGCCGCGCTCGGCCTCGCCGCGTGCGGTGGCAGCGGCACGCCCGAGGTCATCGTGCGGACGCCGGCACCCGCTGCGAACGTTGCATCGACGCCACCCGCCGCCACCAGCACCCCGGCGACCGCCACGGCCGCGCCGCCCGCGCAGAGTTGCTCCGCATTCGCGAAGTCTGCTGATCCGTTCCTGCTGCGGATCGTGGACAAGCAGCGCGGGCTGCCGAGCGACTACCGCCCCGCCGACCTCCAGTCAATCGAGGACCGGTGGGCCGTGCCGGGCTTCCCCGGCCATGTGATGCGCGCCCCCGCCGCGGGCCCACTGGTACAACTGCTGGCGGGCGCGCAGGCGCAGGGCATCGAGCTCCGCGTCCGATCGAGCTTCCGGTCGTACCAGGAGCAGGCGCGCACCTTCCAGTTCTGGATCGACCAGTTGGGCGAGGTACAGGCGAAGCGCGAGAGCGCGCCGGCGGGCAACAGCGAGCACCAGCTCGGAACAACGGCAGACGTCATCAGCCGCTCGATCGGCTGGGAACTCGTGATCCCGTTCGGGCAGACGGTCGAGGGCAAGTGGCTGGCAGCGCACGCCTACGAGTACGGGTTCGCCATCAGCTACCCGCCGGACGGCGAGGCGATCACGGGCTACATCTACGAGCCGTGGCACATCCGCTACGTGGGCAAGGCGTGCGCGGCCGAGTGGCACGCCAGCGGCCTCGTGCTGGTGCGCTTCCTCGAGCGGCTGGCGGCGGCGCGCTAGCAAGGCGAAGGCGGCTACGGCTACTACGGCGCCTCGCCGAAGGCGCCCCGCTGCCGCAGCGCGCTCAGCTCGTCCCAGGTCAACCCCAGCTCCAGTAGCACCTCCTCGGTGTGCTGCCCGAAGGCGGGCGCCAGCTTCGTGATCTGCGCTGGGGTCTTCGACAGGTGCACCGGAGAGCCCACCATCGGCCACATGGCCCCCAGCTCATCCGGCACCTGCACCAGATAGCCGTTCGCCCATGCCTGCGCGTCGGCCCCGACCTCCAGGTGATCGGCAACGGGCTGCACCAGTAATTCGCGCGCCTGAAACGCGCGCACCCACTCGTCGCGCGTGCGTGTCGCGAAGATCGCATCCATGCGTGCGATCACCTCGGCGTTGCGCTGCTGGCGGTCGTCGGCCGTGGTGTAGGGATCGCGCGCGAGCTCGGGCGCGCCCATGACGTCGCAGAACTCCGCCCACCATTTGTCGGCGGGCAGTGCGCCGATCATGAACCACTTGCCGTCGCCGCCCTGGTAGTGATTCCACGTCGGACGGCGCTCGTCGTGGCGAAAGCGGGGGCGCGTCTCGCCCGACCAAAGCGCACCCGTGATGTTGAACGTCTGGATCACCAGCTGCGATCCGAAGAGCGAGGTGTTCACCTCCTGCGCCTCGCCGCCGCGCTCGCGGTGCAACAACGCGAGGACGATGCCGTAGCCCGAGACGATCGCGCCCACGTGGTCGGCCTGCGGGAAGCCCGCCGGGGTCGGCGGGCCATCGACGCCATCTCCAGTGACGGACATGAACCCACCGCGCGCCTGCGCCAGCACGTCCATCGACCCCGTGGTGCGATCGGGCCCCAGGTGCCCCCACCCCGTCGCGCTCGACATCACGCAGCGCGGGTTGACCTGCTGGATGCGCTCGAAGCTGATCCCCAGGCGTTCGAGGACGCCGCCGCGCATGTTGTTGTGAAAGACGTCCGCGGACGCGACGAGCCGCCAGAAGACCTCCTGCCCCGCCTCGTTCTTCAGGTCGAGCAGGATCGATCGCTTCCCGCGATTCAGCGACTCGAAGTAGGCGTTGCGCTCGGAGGGGCCGGTGACGTTGGTGCTGCGGCCGGGGTCGGGGTTGGCGTACGACTCGATCTTGATCACGTCCGCGCCCATGTCTGCGAGCATGGCCGCCGCGTAGGAGCCCTGCTGCCACACTGACAGGTCCAGGACGCGGTATCCCTCCAGCGGCAGTGCCATTGCTTCCCTCCGTTCGTCGCCCCGATGTCCGGGAGAGCGCCATTCGCCCACGCGTGCGGAGGGATCGGGAGCGCGGCCCGTTACACCACGCCCGCCCGCGCGAGGCCCGCAAGATCGGCCGCACTCAGGCCCAGCTCCTTCGAAAGCACCTCGAAGTTGTGCTCACCCACCAGCGGGCCGTGCCGCGCCGGTCGGCCTGCGTGTGTGCTGGAGAGGTACGGGACGCTGGGGTACAGCACGGGTTCGGCGCGGCCGGGCACCTCCGCCGGTACGAAGAAGCCGCGGTCGTGCCAATGCGCGTCGTCCAGGTTCTCCTCCGGGCGGCGCACGCGCGTCCAGCCAAGGTGGCCCTCCTGCGCGCGCTGGTAGACCACCTCGCCGGGAAGCGTCTGCACGAACTTCCCCACCTGAATCTCGATCGCGCGCCGCTCCGCCGTGCCGGTCGCGGGATCGATGAAGATCGCGCGGTAGAAGCGCGGGTCGTCCAGTTCGCCGACCATGTCGGACTCGCGCATCCAGTTCATCAGGTAGTCCCACGCCAGTTTGCTGCGCGGCACGCCCGCGCCGACCAGCACCACGTACTCGCCATCCGCGCAGCGGTACTGCCAGTCGGCGGGGTCGGCGACCGTGGCGTGGCGGCCGGTGCGTCGCTTGACCACGGCCTGGTTGTATTCCCAGTTCGTGAACGCCCCCTCGGTGGTGGCGGCGACCGACTCGTGGATCGACAGGTCCACCAGCTGGCCCGCGCCCGTGCGCTGCCGCAGGAGCAGCGCGGCGACGCTGGCGCTCACCGCGTAGGTCGCCGTGATCCACAGCGAATGCTCGCCCTCCGGACGGATCGGCGGCAGCTCGTGGTCGTCGTAGCCGTTGCTCATCACCGGGCCGCCGAGGGCCATGCTGACGAGGTCGTTCGCCGCCCAGTCGCGCCACGGCCCGGTGAGCCCGAACGGCGTGATCGAGCACCATACGACGCGCGCGGGCGCGCCCAGCGCGTCGTATCCCGCACCCGCCGCCTCGAGCACGTCGACCCCGCTGCTGTCGAGCACGATGTCCGCCGTGTCGACGAGACGACGCCAGAGGTCGCGCCCCTGGGGCGTGGTCACGTCCAGCGTCACGCCTCGCTTGTTGGTGTTCAGGTAGAGGAAGGTCAGGCAGGCGTTGCGATCCGGGCGATCGCCGGGGAATGGGCCGACATCCCGCCGCGACGAACCGCCGGGCGGCTCGATGCGGATCACGTCCGCGCCCGCGTCCGCGAGAAGCTTCCCGGTGTGCTCGCCGCGATCGCCGATCTCCAGCACGCGCACACCCTGCATGGGACCGGGCGCCAAGCCGGGCAGCGGGGTCATCCGACCGCCGCCTCGGCACGCAATTGCGCGATCTCCGCCGCGCTGTAGCCGAGTTCCGTGAGCACCGCGTCGGTGTGCTCGCCGAAGAGCGGCGCGCCGCGGTCGATGCGCCAGCGCGCGCCGGAGAAGCGCACCGGGAACCCCTCGTACCGGTGGTCGCCAAGCACGGAGTGGGGAGCGACGGGATAGAACCCGCGCGCCGCCAGTTGCGGATCGCGCTCCACCTTGTCGCCGGCGTGCTGCGCGGATCCCGCGGGCACGCCGCGCGCCTGCAGCGCGTACATCAGTTCGTAGTCATCGAGCGTGCGCGTGGCGGCGTCGATGCGGGCGTCGATCTCCGCCTCGTGCGCCGCGCGTCCCGCGTTCGTCGCGAAGCGCGGATCGCGCGCGCAGCCGGCGAGGCCGAGGACGTCGCAGATCGCGAGCCAGTGCGCGTCCGTCTCCGCCACGATCGCGATCCAGCGGTCGTCGCCGGCGCAACGATAGGTGTTGTGCGGCGTGGTCTGCGGGTAGCGCAGGTGGTTGCCGACGCGCCGGTACTCGCGCCCGTTCACCTGGTAGTCGAGGATCGGGACGCCCGACACGGTCATCCCGCACTCCACCTGCGAGAGGTCGATGTGCTGGCCGCGCCCGGTGCGCTCGCGCTCGACCAGCGCCATGATCACCGCCGCCGCGCCGAAGTACCCCGCGCCGTGGTCGAGGTACGAAAAGCCCCACCCGGCAGGCGCCTCGTCCGGCAGGCCGGAGGTCGCGGTGGTCCCGGACGCCCCCTGCGCGCTGGGGCCCCAGGTGCGGAAGTCGCTGGACCGCCCCGAGTGGCCGAAGCCGGAGGCGGACATGTAGATCAGCCGCGGGTTGATCTCCTGCTGGCGCTGCCACCCGAAGCCCATGTGCGCGAGGCCGGTGGAACTGAGGTTGTCGATCACCACGTCGCTCGCGGCCATCAGCCGCTCCACCACCTCGCGGCCGGCGGGGTGGTGGACGTTCGCGGTGAGGCTGCGCTTGTTGCGGCTGAAGTTGGAGAACAGCCCGGAGGCGTCCTTCGACCCGACGACGCGCGCCGCGCCGAGGCGCATCGAGTCGAGGTACGCCTCGTTCTCCACGCGCACCACGTCCGCGCCCAGGTCGCCGAGGATGCGCGTCGCCTGCGGCCCGGCAACGATCCATGTGAAGTCGACGACGCGAATCCCCGCCAGTGGCAACGGCAGCGCGGCGGCGGTCAGGGCAGCAGAGGCGGTCGGCTCGCGCTCGTTCGTCATCGTCATCCGTCTCCCGGACCGCTGTTTCCGTGGATCCCCCGTCGGCGGCGGATCCATCGTGCGGACATCATACCCATCGGCGGCAGACCGTGGACGCGGCACGTCGAGCGGCGGATCAACAGCGGCGTCGCAGATCCGTGCGTAGCGCCTCGCACTCCGCCTCGAGGACGCCGGTCACCACCTCGACCGGCGCGCCGGTCATCGCGATCATCCGCTCCGCGGTGTAGTCGCCGAGTTCGGGGCGCACGAAGGCCGCGTGCCGCGCTCCCAGCACGAGCCGGCCGATCCCGGTCATGACGATCGCCCACAGGCACATCGGGCACGGCTCCGTCGTCGTGTACAGGGTCGTCGTGTACAGGGTCGTCGTGTAGAGAGTGGCGTGGAGCGTGTCGCCGTCGAACCGCGTCACGCCCAGGCGGCGCGCCGCGTCCCGGATCGCCACCACCTCGGCGTGCGCGGTGGGATCGCCGGTCGCCCCGACGGCGTTCCGCCCCGCACCAATGACCGCGCCGTCCCGCACGATGACGCAGCCAACGCCGAGGTTGCCCTCCGCCGCACCCGCGCGCG
>SHYQ01000014.1 GCA_009692765.1 Dehalococcoidia bacterium
TGCATGCACGGTTGTCGTGCGGTCGTCACGCGGTCGCTACCGCGAGTAGATCGAGAGTTCCTCGCGGTGGAGCCGATCGCCAAACGCATCGAGGATCGCGTCCCACTCGCGCATGTCCCACTCGGAGACGAAGGTGATCGCCTTGCCGCCGCGACCGGCGCGTCCGGTGCGGCCGACGCGGTGGACGTACTCCTCGGGGTTCTGCGGCACGTCGTAGTTCACCACGTGCGTGATCTCCGGGATGTCCAGTCCGCGCGCCGCCACGTTCGTGGCGATGAGCACGTCCAGCGCCCCCTCGCGGAAGTCCTGCACCACGCGGTCACGCCGTCGCTGATCCATGTCGCCGTGCAGCGCGCCCACGCGGACGCCCTGCCGCGCGAGGTCGCCCTCCAGGCGGTCCACACCGCGCTTCATCTTGCAGAAGACGAGCGTGCGGCCCTTGAGCTCGCGCTCCACCAGCTCGCGCAGCCCCTTCGCCTTGTCGCGGCTGGCGACCTCGAAGTAGACCTGGTCGATCGACTCGACCGTGGTCAACTCCGGGTCGATGGTCACCGTCTCCGGGTCGTCCATGAACTGCCAGATCAGGCGGCGGATCGTACTCGGCATCGTCGCGGAGAACAGCGCCGTCTGGCGACGCTTCGGCGTGCGGCTCAGGATGCGTCGAATGTCCGGCAAGAAGCCAATATCGAGCATCTGATCCGCTTCGTCTAGGACCGCGTAGCGCACGTAGCGCAGCGAGAGCGTGCCGCGCTGCAGGTGGTCGATGACGCGGCCCGGCGTACCCACGACGATCGCGGGCCGGCGCTCCAGCGCTTTGAAATCGCCCGCGATCGAGTGTCCGCCGAGGATGCCGACGGCCTCCAACCCGAAGCCCGCGGCGAGGTCCTTCAGCACCTCCAGCACCTGCGACGCGAGTTCGCGCGTCGGTACCAGGACGAGCCCCTGAACCTCAGGGAGTTGGGGGTCGAGTTGCTCCACCATCGGCACGCCGAAGGCGATCGTCTTGCCGCTTCCGGTCTGCGCCACGCCGACCACGTCGCGCCCGGCGATCAGCGCGGGGATGGCGCGCTCCTGGATCGGAGTAGGCGTGCTGAACCCGTAACGCGCCAGCGCCTGCAGCGTGCGCTCGCCGACTCCGAGGTCGGCGAATGCCTGCGGGAGCATCGACGGATCGACGGCCGCGAGGGTACGCGGGGCGCGCGCCGCTCGCCGCGGTGCGCGCCCCGGGGCCGCCTCGACAGCGGCTGGCTCGTCGTCCGGCTCGGCGTCGCCGACGGTCTCGTCTTCGTCATCGAAGGCCGCAATCGGCGCGTCGAAATCGTCGAGATCGTCGGCCTCGCCGCCCTGCGGCACGGCGTGCAACTCCACGCTCGCGGATTCTCGGTCGTCCATGTCGTCTTCGTTCGTGCGGTCCTCCGGGGGAGCCTCGTCGCCGCCCCCCTCGGCGGCGCCGTCCGGGCGTCGACGGCCGCGGCCGCCGCGCCTGCCGCGCCGGCGGCGACGCGGCTCGCCGTCCTCGGTGGTGTCGCCGGTCTCGCCGATCCCGACCGCGCCCGGGGCGTCGGGGCTGTCGTCCAGCGCGTCCGCACGCGCGTCGATGTTGCCGTCGAGGTCGTCCTCTTCGTCGAGGGCCACAGCGGGCGGGGTGACGCGCGGCGCGCGCGCCCGAGTCGTTGCGGGGCGCGGCTGTGCCTGTGCCTCGTGCTCACCCGCGCGCTCGCCGTCCGGCTGCACCGGCAGCTCGTTCGGCTCGGCGGGGACCACGAAGGGGCGTGACCACCCGCTCAGGGTGCGCGCACCGCCCACAATCACGCGTTCCGTGTCGCGCAGGCCGGTGCCGCGCCGGCGGCGGGAGGGAAGGATCGTGCGGTCGCCGCCCTCGGGGCCGGGGCGGAAGGCGATGTCCTCCGGGAGCGGTGCGTCGAGGTTCTCGCGGTACGGGCGGAAGGAGGGGGGACGGCCGCCGCGGCGCTGCCGGCTTGCCTGCTCGCGCCGCTGGCGCGCCTGCTCTTCGGTCTCGGTGTTGTCTCCGCCGGGGCGGCCACTCCAAGAGTAGCCGCGGGAATCGGTGCCGGTCGGCGCGTTGCCAGTAGAGGCGCTGGAGGCCGGGGCGGCGTTGGGAGCGCCGGCGCCGCGTCCTCGGCCGCGCGTACCGCCGCGACTCGATGTCGATTCGCGGGCTTCTGCGGCCGGTGGCGTCCCGACCTCGGGAGCCGCTGCTGCCGCGCCGCGCCCGCGGCCTCGCCCGCCCCGGCTGCCGCGTTTACGCGGGCCGGCGCGTTCTCCGCCCCCATCGTCAGGGCCCCTATCGCCAGCGGCAGAGCCCCCTCGGCTGTCGACCGGGGCCCGGCTGCGCGTGGCGCCAGCGCGGGCGTCGGTCGGGGTGGAGGCGGGGGTGCTGGCGGCGCCGAGGATCTTCTTGAGGAAGCCGACAAGGGGCGTCACCGGGCATCACCGCTTTGGGCGTGGTGGTGGGTGCTGTGCATGTTGTGTTCCGTACGTGGTAGGTCGAAAGGCCCGCGCGCAGACGTCGCGGCGATGAGAATCATTGACGCCATCTTAGCAATATCCGGCGATCAACGCGAGGGGGCATGGATCTCCTCGTCGGAGCGGCTCATCAGCACCACGAAGATCGCCGCCCCGCCTGCCGTGATCACCCCCGCGAAGGTGAACACCGCCTCGATGCCCAGCGCGTCCTTCACGAACGCGCCGACCAGCGATCGGCTTCCTGAGCCGGTCGCTGGTCGGCGCGTTCAGGCCCATCAGCGATCCCATGCCGCCTCGCCGCCCCAGCTGCACGAAGATCGCCTGTTGCGCCGGCGTCGCCAGCGACTCCGCGACGCCCGCCACCAGCAGCGCTGCGAGCACCCACGGCGCCATGGTCATCGCGGGCCGAGGATCGACGTCTCGACCAGTGTCCGGGGGACGAGCGGGATGCAGAGCTGCGCGATCCCGGAGATGACCAGGCCAATGGCCACCAGCGTCACGCGGTTCGTGCGGTCGGCCAGTGCGCCCGTGAACGGCTGCAGCGCCGCGCTGATCAACCCGCGCCCGGAGAGCAGCAGCCCCGCGAACATGGCGCTGTTCGTGCCCAATCCCTGCTGGTCGATGACGAAGACGGCGAGCCACGCCGCGGCCGACCCCCAGCTCGCGCCGATCAGCATCACCAGCAGCGTCGCTCCCAGCACGGCGGGGCGGCGGAGGAGCACGCGATAGGGGGTCGGGGCGGTCGCCGTCGCCGCGGCCGGCGCGCGTTCGAGGCGGCTCTCGGGCGGCAGCGCGATGAGCGCGAGCAGCGCAGTGCCGCCGAGCAGCAGCGCCATCGTCGCGAAGGCGGCATCCGACCCGAAGGCGTCGCGCAGGCCGCCGCCGATCAGCGGGCCGATCCCGAACCCGCCCGTCTGCGCCACCGCGAACCAGCCCATATACCGCCCCTCCGCACCGGGCGGCGCCAGGCGGCCGACGTACGCCATCGCCATGGGGAACACGGCCGCCGCACCGACGCCGGAGAGCACGCGAAAGGCGACGACCAGTTCCCAGGTGGGCGCGAACAGGTAGCCGAGCGCGCCCACCGCGTAGATCGCGAAGCCGATCACGATGAACCGCTTCGGCCCGAAGAGGTCGCCGAACCGGCCCACGAACGGCGCGCCGATGATCTGCGCGATTGCGAGGCCGGAGAACGACAGCACGACCGCGATCGCCGGGCCGCCCAGGTCGTCCTGCACGTGCACCGGCAGCAGCGGCGCGACCATGGAGATGCCGGACATCGCGACCAGCATCGCGATCCACAGGACGATGAAGGGTCGCGTCAGCACTCGGTACCCTTCGCGCCCGCGCGGGCGACTCTGGACGCGCGGTCTAGTGGAAGACGACCGTGCGGTTCCCGTGCACGAAGACGCGGTCCTCGATGTGCCACTGCACCGCCCGCGCCAGGACGGAGCGCTCCACCTCGCGGCCCAGGCGCATCAGGCTCTCGCGGGTGTCGCCGTGCGAGACGCGCACCACGTCCTGCTCGACGATCGGCCCCTCGTCCAGGTCCTCCGTCGCGTAGTGCGCGGTCGCACCGATGATCTTCACGCCCCGCTCGAAGGCGCGCCCGTAGGGATCGGCGCCTGCAAACGCCGGCAGGAACGAGTGGTGGATGTTGATGATCCGCGCCGGGTACTCCGCGATGAACTCGCGGCTCAGGATCTGCATGTAGCGCGCGAGGACGACCAGCTCGATCCGTTGCTCGCGCAGCAGCGCGCGAATCGCTTCCTCCTGCTGCGGCCGCGTGGCGGCGGTCACGGGGAAGACGTGGAACGGGATGCCGAAGACCTCCACGTCCTTGCGAAGCGCCTCGTGGTTCGAGATCACCGCGGGGATATCGATCGGCAGCTCGCCGCCGCGCCAACGCCAGAGCAGCTCCAGCAGGCAATGATCCGTGCGCGATGCAAGGACCGCGACACGCGGGCGGTGCACCGCCGCAAGCCGCCAGTCCATATCGAAGCGCGGCGCGATCTCGGCGCGAAACGCCTCGTTCAGCGCGTCCATCGAGCAGTCCAGTGCGGCCGTCTGGAACTCCACGCGCATGAAGAACCGGTCCGCGCCGCCCGCCGTGGAGTACTGATCCGCCTGCATGATGTTCGCGCCGTGCTGGAACAGGAACTGCGAGACCGCCGCCACGATGCCGGGGCGGTCGGCGCACTGCACCAGCAGGCGTGCCGAGGACGGGCTATTCGTGCTCATGACCGCATGGTACCGGGCCGCCATGCTAGCGGGGCTAGCCGGGCGGCAGCGGCGTGCGCGCGCTACTGCGGGCGGGGCCGAGGCCGGTACAACCGGCCCACCGGCACATCGAGGTGCAGCTCCACCGTGCGCGGCACGAAGCACTGGTGGTCATCGCACGCCTGGTAGCGCACCATGATCTCTAGCGGTACCGTCTCGCCCTCGTTCAGCGTCCACGAGATCGGCACTTCGATCTCGACCGTGCCGTCCATCACCTGGAATGTGTGGGGGATGCCCTCCACGCGGAACGGGTGTGCGTCGGGG
Source organism: Dehalococcoidia bacterium (assembly GCA_009692765.1). GTDB lineage: Bacteria > Chloroflexota > Dehalococcoidia > UBA2979 > UBA2979 > SHYQ01. The sequence goes on from SHYQ01000014.1 coordinate 5,032, forward strand.
AACGCCGGCGCCTCCACCACGAGCCCCTCGGGGCCGGTGACCGTCACCTCGGTCGCCACGAAGCCCTCCGGCACCGGGCCGCGGTAGACGTGCAGCCCGGCGTCGAGCGTGATGCGGACGTACAGCGGTGCGCGCTGCATGAACACGAGGCTGTCCGCCGCGAGCACCGCCGATACGCGCGCGCCCTCGCCCGCCGCCTCCACGTACGGGTCGCCGCCGGTGTCGAACTCCACGTCGAACAGGTCCTTCAGCACCGATTGCGCGGAGGGGCGGACGCGGTAGTAGCGGTAGAACACCTTCTCCGTCACCGCGCCGTCCTCGCCCACGGCGTACACGCCAGGGAAGGGGATGCCGTAGTAGTCCTCGTCCGGGCGGATCAGCGTGTTCAGGATGCCGAAGCGTTGCATCACCACCGAGCCCTGGTCGGAGAGCAACGGGAATGCGATGCTGAACTCCTCGGCGAACGCTGCGAGCACCTCGACCGAGTCATACGAGATCGCGAAGACGCGGATGCCGGCCTTCGTGAAACCGTCGAGGTTCTGCTGCAGCTGCACGAGCTGCGTGCGGCAGTACGGTCACCACCGCGCCGAGCGATGAAAGACGACCAGCGCGCGCTGGCCGCCGCGGGAGCCGGCGAAGTTGACCGGGCGGCCGTGCTGATCCATCAGCGTGAAGTCGGGCAGCGCCTCGCCTACCTCGGGGCCCGTCGGGAACGCGCCGGTCTCGGGGAACCGGAGGTTCGGGGGCATTTCTTGAGGGGCGTTCTGCGATGCGTCGCTGGTCATCGGCTCGTCCTCGGCCCGCCTGCTGGTGGCGCTCCACCTTCAGGTCGCCATCGTAACAGCGTCGGTACCCCGGCTCGATACACTGGATTCGTGAACGACACCCCGCTGTCCGCCGTCCCCGATCCCGATGCGATCCCCGCCGCGCTTCCCGAAAGCGCGCAGCCGTTGGTCACACCGCGCTCGGCGGCGCAGCGCGGGCCGCGCCTGCTGGAGCGCATCGGCGGCCGCGCGGCCATCGAGCGCATCGTCGAGGCGTTCTACGTGCGGGTGGAGGCGGACGCCGAGCTGCGCCCGCTGTTCCCCGCCGATCTCGCCTCCGGGCGGGAGAAGCAGGCACTGTTCCTGGAGCAGTGGCTTGGCGGCGAGCCGCGCTACAGCGAGCGCTTCGGCCACCCACGCCTGCGCATCCGTCATTTCCCCTTCGTCATCGATGAGCGCCTGGTCGGGCGCTGGCTGCGCCACATGGGGGAGGCGTTCCGCGCGGTGGGCGTCGGGGAGCAGGAGCTGGCGGAGGTCTTCGTGGACCTCGGCCCGCTCGCGCGGCACATGGTCAACGCCGGCCAGGACGTGCCGCGTACGCCGACCGGCGACGTGTTCCTCACGTAGCCCGCGACGATCTGGCGACAGCCCCCGCGCCTAGGGCATCCGCGATCGAGGCTCCCCGGCCAGCGGCTTCCGCGCGACGTGCATCGCCACCGTGCCGAACATCAGCAGGCGCACCTCTGTCACCTCGAACCCGAGGCCCACGAGGTGCGCGGTGAACTCGCGCGGCGTCAGGAAGTGGTCGACGGAGAGCGGGAGGTACGCGTAGGCGCTGCGGTGCCCGGTGATCAGGCGACCGAGGCGCGGCACGACCTGCTTGAAGTGAAAGCGTGCGAACGGCCGGAGCGGTCCGTGGTCCATGCGCGGGATCTCCAGCACGGCCAGCCGTCCGCCCGGCCGCAGCACGCGCAGCGCCTCGCGCAGCGCCGCGTCCAGGTCGGGGACGTTGCGCACCATGAAGGCGGAGCACCAGACGTCCACGGAGGCGTCCGGGAGCGGCACGCTGGTCGCGTCACCCAGCGCGAACCCCGCGTGCGAGGACAGCCGCTGCCCCTTCGTGCGCGCCCGCGCGAGCATCGGCGCCGCGACGTCGAGGCCGACGACGCGCGCGGCGCCGGCCTCGAGGCAGGCGAACGCGAGGTCGCCCGTCCCGCTGCCCAGGTCGGCCACGGTATCGCCGGCGTGCACCACGGCGCGGGCGGCGCGCCGCCGCCAGCGCAGGTCCTGGCCCACGGTCATCACGCGGTTCATCAGGTCGTAGCGGCCGGAGATCTCGCCGAACATCGCGCGCACGTAGCCCGCGCGGTCGGCGCCGGCGTCGAAGAGACGATCGGTGGGGTGCTCGGGTTCGCCGGTCATGCGTCGAGGGTACGCGAGACGCGGAGTACGCACTCCCTCATCCGTCCACGTACGGTGCGACACGCACTCGGCTAGACTGCGCGGCATGACCACCACCAACACCACGCCCCACGTCGTCGCCCTCTACCGCCATCCCGTGAAAGGCTTCACGCCCGAGTCGCGCGAGGTGCTGACCGTGCTCGCCGACGGCCGCGTGGCGGGCGACCGCGCGCTCGCGTTCCTGCTCGGCGACGCGCCGGAGGCGCCGCAACAGGCGGCGGGCGCGGACTGGTGGCCGAAGACGAACATGCTTGCGCTGGTGAACACCCCCGCGCTCGCGCGGCTCACGCTGCGCTACGACGAGGACGTGCGCCGCGTGTCGATCAGCCTCGACGGCGCGTTGCTGGTCGAGGCCGCGCTGGACGAGGCCGGGCGCGTGCGCCTGGCGGCGGCGGTCGCCGCGTTCGCGCGGGAGCAGGCGGAGCAGCCCCACCTCGGTCGCCCCGGGCGGCTCCCGCTGCGGCTGATCGGGGACGGCACCACCCCGCGCTACCAGGACTCGTTCGAGGGCCGCGTCACGCTGCACGGTCGCGGCAGCCTCGCCGCGCTGGGGGAGGCGCTGGGCGACCCCGCGCTCGACGAGCGGCGCTTCCGCTCGAACATCGTCATCGACGGCCTCGAGGCGTGGGGCGAGTTCGGCTGGGCGGGGCACGCGATCCGCATCGGCGGCGTGACGTTCGACGTCGTCCGCCCGGCGGTGCGCTGCCTCGCCACGCACGCCAGCCCGAGCGATGGCGTGCGCGACCGCGAGGTGATGACCACGCTGGTACGCGCCTTCGGCCAGGAGCGCCCCTCGTTCGCCGTGCACATGCTGCCGCGCGATCTCCCGGCAGCGGGCGGCGAGGTGCGGCTGGGCGATCACGTCGAGCTGCTGGACTAGGGGCCCGCGGTGGGGGGCGGTAGCCCTACAATCCGCGCATGGCTCCCGTGCACGAACAGCCCTTCGATTCCGACGCGCCGGACGCCTCGGCGCGCCTCGCTGCGGCCGCGCACGCGGTCCAGGCGCTGCCGCGGCGGCGCGACCAGTTGCTGCCCGCGTTGCTCACAGCGCAGCACGCCCTCGGCTGGCTGCCGCGCGAGGCCGTCGTCCACGTCGCGGAGCACGTGCGCGTCCCCGTCTCCGAGGTATACGCGACCGCCACGGGCTACTCCGAGCTCCGCATGGAGCGCCCCGTGCCGGGGACGTGGCACGTCTGCACCGGCGTCTCGTGCGACCTGCTCGGCGCGCGTGCGTTGCTCGCTGCCGTCGAGGCGGCGCTGCCCGGGTGGGTGCGCGGCATCGACTGCCAGTTCCTGTGCGCGCTCGCGCCCGTCGCCGTCGACGACGCGGAGCGGCTGTACGGGCGCGTCACGGCGGAGCGCGTGCTCGCCCTCGCGCGCGCCGAGACCGAGGGGACCGTGCGATGATCGGCCCCGCGCCGACGCCCGCCCTTGCGCGACTGCGCGCGCAGATTGCGGGCCCGCATGCGGTGCCCGAGGTACGCGTGCTCCGGCACCGCGGGACGTGCGGCGACGCCGTCGACGCGAGCGCACGCTCGATCACCGTCGACGTGCCGGTCGTCGATGCGGCGTGTGACGGCGCGTGCTGGGCGGCACCCGCCGCCACGGTCGTGCGCCCCGGGCATCGCCACCGCTTCGCGCGCCTCGATCGCGGCGTCGCGGGCGCACTCGCCGCCTGCGTGCGCGGCGAGTGCGATGAGCCGCAGGCGGGGAGCGGCGAGCACGGGCTCACCGCGCGCCTCGGGCGCAACGACGGGACGCTCGCCGATGTGCTCGCGCAGGGCGGCTACGCCGCCTACGCGCTCGCCGCGACGCTGCCCCCGGCGCGCATCATCGAGGTGCTGCGCGCGACGGGTCTGAGCGGTCGCGGCGGCGCGCATTTCCCGGTGGCGACGAAGTGGGGGCTGGTCGCCGCGCACGAGGCCGCCCTCGCTGCGCCGAAGATCCTCGTGGTGAACGCGGAGGAGGGCGAGCCGGGCGTCTTCAAGGATCGCCACCTCCTAGAAGGCGATCCGCACCGGCTGATCGAGGGCATCCTGATCGCCTGCCGCGCTGCCGGCGTGCGCGAGGTGGTCGTCTACATCAACGGACAGGCGCGTCACGCGCGCACCGCCTTCGAGCGCGCGCTCGCCGACGCGCGTGACGCGGGGATCGTCGATGGCAGCGCCCTCGGCGGCGAGTCCGTTGCCATCGAGGTGCGGTCCGGCGCGGGCGGCTACGTCTGCGGCGAGGAGTCGGTGATCCTCAACTCGATCGAGGGTGAGCGCCCGGTGCCGCGCTACAAGCCGCCGTTCGCCACGGACTTCGGGCTGTCCGGTCGCCCGACGCTGATCAACAACGTCGAGACGCTCTGCGCCGTGACGACGATCTTCGACACGCCGCCGCCGCCCACGAAACTGCTGCCGCTCTCCGGCGATGTCCCGCGCCCCGGGCTCTACGAGGTGCCGGTGGACGGCGCCATGACCTGGGCCGGCGTGCTCGCGATGGCGGGTGCGAGCCCGGCGCGCGTGCAGGCGCTGCTGCTCGGCGGCCCGTCTGGGCGCTTCGTGTTGCCCGAGGAGTTCGATCGCCCGCTGGAGATGCGCGCGCTCGGCGCGGGCGGCACCGTCGTCCTCGGCGCGAGCGCGGACATCGCGCGCATCACGCGCGACCTCGCCGCGTACAACGCGCGTGAGTCGTGCGGAGAGTGCACGCCCTGTCGCGAGGGCACGCAGCGCCTCGTGCAGTTGCTCGACGACCCGCTCGCGAACCGCGACCGCATCGCCGCGCTGATCGAGGTGATGACCGAGGCGTCGCTGTGCGCGCTCGGCGGCATGGCGGGTCGTCCCGTGACTTCCGCGCTGGCATCGTTCCCGCAGGCGTTCGAGATGCCCGAAGGGAGCGCGCGATGATGCTCGACCTCCCGGTGCGCGTGCCGTCGATCGGCGTCACCGTCGATGGCCGCGCGGTGCAGGTGCCGCGCGGCGCGATGGTGCTCGACGCGATCGAGGCGGCGCGCGTGGACCTCCCGCACCTGTGCAAGCCCGATGCGCGCGGCCCGCTGGGCGCCTGCCGCACCTGCCTCGTGGAGGTCGAGGGCGCAGCGCAGGGTGGGGCGGTGGGTGCGGTGCAGAGTGGCGCGCGCCTCGTCGCCGCGTGCCACACGCCTATCGCCGAGGGCGCGGCGATCCGTACGGACTCCGAGAAGGCGCAGCGCATCCGCCGCGGGGTGCTGGACCTCACGCTCGGCATGTCGCGCGTCGGCGCAGGCAGCGGCACCGCCGCGACGCACGCGCATCAGCACGGCCTCGAGGTCTCGTCGTACGTCCCGCGCCCCCGCGCGCCGCGCGACGAATCGAACCTGTTCTTCGCGCTCGACATGGCGGACTGCATCCTCTGCGGGCGCTGCGTCGATGCCTGCCAGCGCACGCAGCACATCGGCGCGATCGGCATCAACGGCCGCGGCTCGACCGCGCATATCAGCGTCGCGTTCGATGCGGCGTGGGAGGATTCCACCTGCACCTCCTGCGGGCAGTGCGTCTCGCAGTGCCCCACCGGCGCACTGATGCCGAAGATCGCGCCCGCGCGCGCCTCGGGACGCGTCGAGGCTCCGCGCGTCGTGAGCGCCGTCACCGAGACGACCTGTCCCTACTGCGGCGTCGGCTGCGGGCTGTCGGTGCGCGTGGAGGACGGCCGCCTCGCGTGGGTGGACGGCATCGCGGAGAACGGATCGTCGCAGGGGATGACCTGCGTGAAAGGCCGCTTCGGCCTCGAGTTCGCGCAGTCCGAGGAGCGCCTCACGCACCCGCTGATCCGCCGCGGCGGCAAGGGCGGCGTGCTGGAGCGCGCGACCTGGGACGAGGCGCTCGATCTCGTCGCGCGGCGGTTCGCCGCCTCGCTCGGCTCGTTCGCCGGCATCGCCTCCGCGAAGGCGACGAACGAGGACGGCTACGTGATGCAGAAGTTCGTGCGCGCCGTGATGGGCACGAACAACATCGACCACTGCTCGCGCCTCTGCCACGCGCCCTCGGTCGTCGCGCTGCAGGAGATGCTGGGGTCGGGCGCGACCAGCAACTCCTACGCGGACTACGACATCGCCGGCACGCTGCTCGTCGTCGGCAGCGACACCGCGCAGAACCACCCCGTGATCGCCTCGCGGCTGCGGCGCGCCGTCGAGGATCGTGATGCCGCGCTGATCGTCGTCAACCCGATCCGCATCGATCTCTGCGACCTCGCGGAGATCCACCTGCAGCCGCGCCCCGGCACGGACGTGGCGCTGTTCAACGCGATAGCGCACGTGATCCTCGACGAGGGGCTGTGGAACCCCGGCTTCGTGGAGGCGCGCACGGAGGGCTTCGAGGCGTGGCGGCGCGTGGTGGAGCAGGTCACACCGGAGGACGCGGAGCGCATCTGCGGCGTCCCGGCGGAGGACATCCGCCGTGCCGCGCGCCTCTACGCGCGCCCTCGCCCGGGCCGTGACGGCGAGGCACGCGGCTCCTGCCTGATCTGGGGCATGGGCGTCACGCAGCACACCAACGGCTCCGACAACGCGCGTTCGCTGATCAACCTCGCGCTGCTCACCGGCGAGGTGGGCGGGCCGGGGAACGGCATCTCGCCGTTGCGCGGGCAGAACAACGTGCAGGGCTGCTCCGACTCCGGGTGCCTGCCGAACACCTTCCCCGCCTATGAGCCGTACGACGGCCCCGCGCACGCGAAGTACGAGGCGGCGTGGGGCGTCGATCTCTCGCAGGCGCAGGGCATGCAGTCGACACACATGATCGAGGCGATGGCCGAGGGCGACCTGTGGACGATGTACGTGGTCGGCGAGAACCCGCTGATCAGCGACCCGTACCTCGCGCACACGCGCGAGGCGTTCGCGCGCCTCGACTTCCTCGTCGTGCAGGACATCTTCATGCACGAGACGGCGGAGATGGCGGACGTGGTGCTGCCCGCCGCCTCGTTCGCGGAGAAGTACGGCACGTTCACCAACTCCGAGCGCCGCGTGCAACTCGTGCGTCCGCTGCTGCCGATGCCCGGCGAGGCGCGCGATGACTGGGCGATCACCGCGGAGATCGCGCGGCGCGTGCTGCGCATCCTCGAGCGCCCCGTGCGCGGCTTCGAGTACGAGAACAGCGGCGCGATCTTCGACGAGATGGCGTCGCTGATGCCGATCATCGCGGGCCTCTCGCACGCGCGCCTCGAGCGCGAGGGCGGCCTCCAGTGGCCCGTGCCCGATGTGACGCACCCCGGCACGCCGCGGCTCTTCGAGACGGAGTTCGCACGCGGCCGTGGCAAGTTCATGGCGGTCGAGCAGGGCCCGCCCGCCGCGGAACTGCCGTCGCGGCGCTTCCCGTACACGCTGATCACCGGGCGCTCGCTGTACCACTGGCACACCGGCGTGATCACGCGCCGCGTGCCGGGCCTCCTCGGGCACATGCCGGTGCTCACGGTCGATATGCACCCGGCAGACGCCGCAAGCCTCGGCTTCCTCGAGGGCGACGCCGTGCAACTCGCGTCGCGTCGCGGCGAGATCATCGCGGAGCTGCACGTCGATACGCGCATGCGCCGCGGCGAGCTGTTCGTGCCGTTCGTGCAACTGCAGGGGATGGCGGCGAACTTCCTCACCAACGACGCGCTCGATGTGCCCTCGGGCATCCCGGAGTTCAAGGCGTGCGCCGTGCGCGTGGAGCGCCCCGGTACCCCCTCGCGCGCCGGGCGCGGTGCACGCGAGCAGCGCAAGGGGCGCGCGCCGGTGGGCCCTGGGCCGCTGCGACCCGGCGACGAACGCTAGGAGTGCCGCGTCTCCGGTCGCACCACGATCGTCGCGATGAACGAGACGATCGAGATCACGAGCGCGCCGAAGAACGCCGGCCAGAAGCCGTCGATCGCGAACCCGAGGCCGAGTTGCCCCGCCACCCACGCTGTCACTGCCAGCAACACGCCGTTGATCACCAGCACGAACAGCCCGAACGTCCCGACGATCAGGCAGCACGACACGAACGTCGCCAGCGGCCGCAGCAGCAGGTTCACGATGGCGAAGATCGCCGTGCCCGCCACCAGCGACTGCCAGTCCGCGATGTGGATGCCCGGCACGAGCCGATCCGCCACAAACAGTCCCGCGAGGTTGATGGCGAAGCGCAACAGCAGCGTGCGCGGTCCCCACGGGTCGCCGCGCTGATCGAAGCGCACGAACACGGTGCGGCTCATCGGGGGCTCCTCATGCGCGTCGTGGACTGCTGAATCGTAGCAGGCGATCGCACCCGCGCAGCGGCTAGAATACGGCGGCGCGAGGAGGTGCCCATGCCCCAGTCCTACGAGTTCGCCACATACGAGAAGCGCGATCACATCGCCTACGTCACGATCAATCGCCCCGAGGTGATGAACGCGATGCACTGGGCCGCCTCGGGCGAGCTCGCGCGCATCTGGGACGACTTCGCCGCCGATCAGTCCGCGTGGGTCGCGATCCTCACCGGCGCGGGGGATCGCGCGTTCTCCGCGGGTAACGACCTGAAGGCGACGGCCGCCGGCACGAACCGCGGGATCACGGAATTCGATCGCGGCTTCGGCGGGCTGACCGATCGCTACGACCTGTTCAAGCCGGTGATCGCCGCGGTCAACGGCTGGGCGATGGGTGGTGGCTTCGAGCTCGCACTCGCCTGCGACATCATCGTCGCCTCGGAGCGCGCGAGGTTCGGGCTGCCGGAGCCGCGCGTCGGCCTCTACGCCAGCGCTGGCGGCCTCCACCGGCTGCCGCGCCAGATCCCGCAGAAGATCGCGATGGGGATGATCCTCACCGGGCGTCCGATCGACGCGCAGGAGGCGTACCGCATCGGCCTGGTGAACGAGGTGGTGCCGCACGAGGAGCTGCGCGCGGCGGCGGAGCGCTGGGCGCGCGAGATCCTGCTCGGCGCGCCGATCGCCGTGCGCGGGTCGAAGGAGGGCGCGATGCGCGGCCTCGACCGCCCGCTGCGCGAGGCGTTCCGCGCGGAGCAGCGCGGCGAGTACGCGTGGTTGCAGCGCCAGGAGTCGAGCGCCGACCGCATCGAGGGCCCGCGCGCGTTCTCGGAGAAGCGCGCACCGAAGTGGACGGGACGCTAGGGGTATTCCGGGAGCTTGTCGGCGGGGCTAGGTGGGGGGCTGCACCTCCCGCCCTCGCTACACCTCGCTGATCTCGATGGCGCGGCCCGCGAGGCGTGAGCGTTGCGTGGCGTCGATGATCTGCATGTAGCGCGCGCCATCCTCGAAGTTCGTCAGGATCACCGGCGCGCCCTCGCGGATCGAGTCGACGAAGTCGCGCTCGACGTGCCACTCGATGTCGGTGCCCGCGTCGGGCGCGAGCGGCTGCAACTCCCCGCCGACGGGGGCGAACTGCATGCGGTCGCCGATCTCCCAGTGCAGCGTCCCGTTCGACCCGTACACCGCGATCCCGCTGCTCACCGGCGCGGGGGCGTGGGCGATGCTGCTGAAGCGGTACGTCACGCGCGCGCCGCTCTCCAGCGTCGCGAAGACACCGAGGCTGTCCGGCACGTCGATGTCGCGGCGCTGCCCGGTCTCCGCATCGACGCGGCTCGTCATGAACGTCGCGCCGTCCGCCAGCACGCGGCGCGTGGCGCCCAACCAGCGCGAGACCACCTCCGTGTAGATACCGAATGACATCACGTTCACACCGGAGTAGTCCGTGCGCTCCCGCCAGTGCAGCGGGGCCGAAGGATCGATCGCGCCACCGGTGATCACGGAAACATGTACCTCGCGGATCGCGCCCAGCGATCCGTCGCGCACCAGGCGCTGCACCGTGCGCCACGACTTGAGGTCCGGCGGGCCCGGCACGATCTGCGCGACGAGGTCCGGGTGGCGTCGCGAGGTCTCCAGCATCTCGCGCGCTTCGGCGGCGTTCATCGCCATGCGCGCCTCGGTCAGCACGTGCTTGCCCGCCTCCAGCGCCCGCACCACGTACTCGCGGTGCCGGTAGGGCCACGTGCCGATGCAGATCGCGTCGATGTTCGGGTCGCGGAAGAGCGCCTCGGGGTCCGTCTCCACGCGGCCGATGCCGAACTGGTCCGCCACGCGGTGGCCACTCTCCGGGGAGCGGTTGCACACGGCGACCAACTGCACACCCTCGATCGCCTGGAAGCCCGGGATGTGCCGCAAGCGGGTGTTGGCGCCCGCACCGATGAGCCCAATGCGCAGTACGTCCGCCACTCGTGCCTCCTCGCCCGGCCGCCGTCAGCGTCGAGGCCCCAGCATCGGGGCCTCGACATCGCGCCGGGCGGACAGGACGATACCGCATCGCCTGCCCCCGGTCGCGGCCGCCGTCACCGGTCGGTGTCGTCAGCAGTCAGGGCAACACCCTCGGTACTTGCCATAACTGCTTACAGGAAGGGGCCGCCGTATACACTTCGCCCATGCGAGTCTTAGTCATCGATGACGAAGCGGACATCGCGGAGATTGTCCGCCTGACGTTCGGCCTGCGCTGGCCGGACGCGGAGGTGATCACCGCCTCCACGGGCGAGATGGGCGTGGACCAGGTCGATCGCGCCGCGCCCGACCTGGTGCTGCTCGACATCGGCCTCCCGGACATCGACGGCTTCGAGGTGTGCGAGCGCATCCGCCACTTCTCGGACGTGCCGATCATGATGCTGTCCGCCCGCCACGAGGAGGTGGACAAGGTCCGCGGCCTGGAGCTCGGGGCGGACGATTACGTGACGAAGCCGTTCTCGCACATCGAACTGCTCGCCCGCGTGCGTGCGGTGCTGCGGCGCTCCGAGTCACAGGAGCCCACGCGCGAGGGTCCGCCTTTCGACGCACCGCCGCTGTTCATCGACTACGCCAGCCGCCAGGTGCGCGTGGACGGCCAGGACGTCAAGATCACGCCCATCGAGGCGCAGGGCGGGCGCATCTGGGTGGAGAACTGCGAAGACGGTCCGGGCGCACGCTTTTGCATCGAAGTGCGCGCCACGGGGGAGCGGGCGTAGCCCGGCCCCCCGCTTCCTCGAACAACCTGAGCGCGTGCGATAATCGCCGGACATGCACCTGGCGCACCTCGCCCTCACCAACGTCCGGTCGCTCCGCCACCTCGTCATCGATCTCGCGCCGGGCATCTACGTGATCGCGGGCGAGAACGCGACGGGTAAGACCAACCTGCTCGAAGCCGTGGCCATGCTTGCCACTACGCGCGGCCTGCGGAACGGGCCCGATCTCGATCTGATCTCATGGGACGCGCTGGCGGAAGACCCGCTGCCGGCCGCCCGCATGGAGGCGGAGGTCGAGACGGCGTCCGGACGCCGCTCGCTCGAGGTCGCGGTGATCGGGCAGGTCGCGGTCGCGGGCGTGCCGCCGACGCGGGCGGGCAAGCGGTTCCGCGTCAACGGCGTCGCGCGTCGCGCCTCCGATCTCATCGGCCAGTTGCGGGTCGTGATGTTCGCGGCGGACGACCTCGCGATCATCGATGGCCCGCCCGCGAACCGGCGACGGTACCTGGACCTGACCATCTCGCAGTTGGACCCCGCGTACCTGCGTGCGCTCCAGCGCTACGCGCGCGTGCTGGAGCAACGCAACAGCCTGCTGCGCCGCCTGCAGGAGCGCGGCGGTCGAGGGCTGGACCAGCTCGACTTCTGGGACGACGAACTCGCGGCGGCCGGGTCGCTCATCCTCGCGCGGCGTGCGGAGTCCGTACGCGCACTCGCCCGCGACGCCGCCGACCGCTACGCGGAGCTCGCGGCGACTACGGAGGAGGCGCTGGAGATGCGCTACGTCCCCGGCGTGCCCGCGGACGTCGCCGAAGCGCTGCGCGAGCACGACCTGCAGGCGCACCTGCGCGCTGCGCTGGAGGCCGGGCGTGTGGAGGACGTACGGCGCGGCATCTCGCGCATCGGCCCGCATCGCGACGACCTCTCGTTCCTGATCGCCGGTCACTCGGCCGGGTTGACCGCGTCCCGGGGACAGCAGCGCAGCGCCGCGCTGGCGCTGCGGCTCGCGGAGGTGGCGCTGTCCACGCGCAGGACCGGCGATCCGCCGATCCTGCTGCTGGACGACATCCTCTCCGAACTGGACGCACGCCGGCGCGAACGCATCCTGCATGTCGCGTACGGCGTGGACCAGGTGCTGATCACCACGCCCGACGAGGATCGCCCGAGCCGCGAGGAGTTGCCGGGCGCACGGCGCATGCGGCTGGCCGGCGGCACACTCACGCCCCTCACCGCGGTCTAGATCGCGTTACGTCGAGCGCGTGCCGAAGGCCCCGGCGCCCACGATCATCGTCAGCGCGCGGTGCTCCACCTCGATCTGCAGCGGTGCGTCCGGACCGCAGCGACCGATGCTCTCGCCATCGACCTCCACCGGAAGCGGTCGCGCGGGCGTGATCGTCACCGTCGATGCCTGCCGGTGGGTGACGCCGCGGACGGTGCGCGTGTCCAGGCCGCCGCGCAGCGCCTGCGCCGCGAGCGCGAGCCGCGCCGGGAGCGCGCGATCACCCTCGAACGTGGTGACCTCCAGCAGGCCGTCGTCGAGTGCGCTGCGATGCGCGAGCGCCACCACGCCGCCGTACCGCCGCGTGTTCGCGGCGAGGGCGAAGAACAGCCGCGGATGACGCGCCTCGTCGCCGTCGATCGTGATCCTCGTGTCGATCGGCGGCCACGCAGCGAGCATCGTCAGCCCGAGGAGGCCGTAGGCCACGTGTCCGAGACGGCCCTTCCAGTGTGGGCGCTGCTCCACCGCCTCGACCGCCGCGGCGTCCAGGCCCGCGCCGCACACGAGCAGGAAGCGCACGCGATCGCCGTTGCCGATCCGCACGACGCCGATATCCACGCGCCGCCGCTCGCCGTCGTGGAGCAGCGCGAGCGCGCGCACGGGATCGCGCGGCACGCCCGCCTCCGCGGCCCACACGTTGGCGGTGCCGGTGGGGATCACGCCCACCTCCGTGCGCCCCGCGTCACCCGTGCTACCCGTGTCAGGCGCACCAGCCGCGTCGCGCACGCCGTTGACCACCGCGTGCAGCACGCCGTCGCCGCCGCACGCGATCAGCGCGTCCACGCCCGCGCGTGCGTGGTGCTCCGCGCGCGCTCGGGCATCAGCCGCGCTTGCCGGCTCCTCAATCGACACGCGCCAGCCGCGGGGTTGCAGCGCGGCGGCGGCCGCCGCCAGCGCGCTCGGCGCGATCGCTCGGCGCGCGGTGGGGTTCACCAGGACGACAGCGGTGCGCGCGGTGGGCGTGGGCATGCGGTGATCCTAGCGGCTGGGCCGGACTGTGCGCTGGCGGCGGGCGTGGGTGGGCGCAGCGGCCGCCTCCGGTAAGATGGCGGAGCACGGCACGCGCCCGGCAGGAGCAGCACCTTGATCGAGATCGTTCGCTTCGACCACGTGAGCATGGCGGTGCCAGAGCTCGCCCCGCAGGTGGATCTGCTGGAGCGGCTGTTCGGGTTCCGCGCGGGCGAACGCTTCCGGAGCGAGGACGGTTATCTCGGCATCCACCTCGCGATGCCCGGCAGCTCCGACATCGGCTGGGAGGTGCTCGCGCCCAGCAGCCCCACGTCGCCGCTGCACCGCTTCCTGGAGGGGCCGACGGGCCCAGGTCTGCACCACCTCGCGATCCGCGTCCGGGACATCGGTCAGGCCGCCGAGGCACTGCGTGTGGAGGGCGCGCAGCCGTGGTCGGGTGGAGAGGAGGGGGCCGACGCCGAACCGGAGGTGATCTACATCCACCCCCGCGGAGGCGGGCACGGGTTCCTCTACCAGTTGTACGAGGGTGAACCGGGGAACGCCGAGCCCGTCGAGCGCGCCGCTGACGACGCGGACGGGCACACGCTGGGCATCAAGGCGCTGAACCACCTGTCTCACGCGTACTCCGGCTGCGACGAACTCGGCGACTGGTACGAGCGCCTCTTCGGCATGGAGACGATCCACCGCTCCGAGGGCGATGGCGCGGACACTGGCTTCCGCACCCGCGTGCTGGAGCACGCCACGCGGCAGATCCGTTTCGAGATCATCGAGCCGGCGAGTGCCGCCTCGTTCATCCAGCGCTTCCTCGAGCGGCGCGGGCCGGGGATGCACCACGCCACGTTCGAGGTGGCCGACTGGGAGCGCGCCGTGAGCGCCTGCGCGTATCACAACGTCCCGATCTTCGGCGAGCGCGCCGGCACCACCTACGGCGTGCCGTGGCGCGAGGCGTTCATCCATCCCCGACACACCGGCGGCATGCTCGTGCAGTTCTTCTGGCAGGCAGAGGACGGCGCCTGGATCTAGCGCGAACCTAGCGCGCGCTCCCGGCTAGCGGGGCCGCGAGCGAGCGCCGTTGGCGGCGCCCGCGGAAAGATCGGTCATCGCCTCGCTGTCGCCGTACACCATCAGGCGGTCGCCCGCCTCGATCATCGTGTCGCCACGCGGTCCCACCTGGACGCCGCCCGCGGCGCGTTCGATGCCCATGACCTGCAACCCGCCGTTGGGCGGGAAGACCTCGTGGATCGTCCGCCCGGCGAGCCCGGCCGCCTGCTCGTCGATCACGATCTCTGCGAGCACCTTGCCGCTTTCGCCGCTCTCGCCACGCGCGGCCAGCGTATCCATGAACTCTGTGAGCATCGGTTGCACCGCGCTGAGCGCCATGCGCCGCCCGCCGATGCGGTAGGGCGACACCACGCGGTCGGCGCCCGCGGACGCCAGCCGCCGCTCCGCGGGCTCCGATCCGGCGCGCGCGACGATGAACAGCGACGTGTTCAGCGCCCGCGCCGTGAGCACGATGTAGGTGTTCTCCACATCCGAGTCGGCGGCCGCGATCAATGCGCGTGCGCGGTCGATGCCCGCGGCGCGGAGCGTCTCCTCCTCGGTCGCGTCGCCGTGCACCACCACGGCTCCGGGGTACTCCGCCATCGCCAGCGTGTGCTTGTCGCGGTCGACGATCACGAACTCCTCTTCGCGCGCGGAGAGTTCGTGCGCGACCTCGCGCCCCACGCGGCCGTACCCGCAGATCACGAAGTGACGTTCCATCCGGCGCACCTTCCGGCTGCTGCGACGCAACCCCAGCTCCTCGGCCAGTTCGCCGACCACCACCTTCTCCACCACGGCGGTCGCGGTGTAGAACAGCAGGCCGACGCCGCCGAGGATGTAGACGATCGTGAACCATTTACCGCTGGTATCCAGCGGCTCCACCTCGCGGAATCCGACGGTGGTGAGGGTGATGACGGACTGGTAGAGCGCGTCCAGAGCGGCGAACCCCTCGACGAGTGAGTACCACGCGGTACCCACCGCGATCACGCCCACCAGCAGCCCCACGAGGATCGAGAGTCGCCGCACACGCCCTCCGTCGCCCGCCCTGCGGACGGCCCAGCGGCCGTCAGCACTGGCGCCGTCAGCGCTGGGTGATGCGCTTCCGCTTGTGCTGCACGTAGTCCACCAGAATGTACTCGCCCAGCCGGTCCGGCGTCGTGTAGAACACCCGCCCCCCGTTGATCTTCGCCAGCTGGTTCACGAACTCCTTCAGGTAGTAGTTCCGGTCCAGCATGAAGGTGTTGATCGTGATGTCCTGCTGGGTGACCCGCTTCACCGCCTTCAGCGTCTCGCGGATGGTCGCCGGGCTGGGCGGGTAGGAGAACTGCGATCGCCCGCGTTCCAGGTGCGCCGTCGGCTCGCCGTCGGAGATCATCAGGATCTGCCGAGATCCGACGCGGTGCTTGGCCAGCAGGCGCTCGGCCAGCAGCAGTGCGTGGTGCATGTTGGTGCCTAGGACCGACTCGTCCCAGCGCACGTAGGGCAATTCCTGCGGCTTCAACTCCCGCGCGTAGGCGGAGAAGCCGATGATGTACAGGCTGTCCTTCGGGTACTGCGCGCGGATCAGGTTCTGCAGCGCCAGCGCGACCTTCTTCGCCGCCTGGAACGATCCGCGCAGCGCCATGGACCACGATAGGTCGACCATCAGCACGGTCGTCGTGGTGCTGACCAGCTCGCTGCGATAGATCTCGAAGTCATCGGCGGCCAGGTGCACCGGCGTTCCTGCGCCCTCGCGCTCGATCGCGTTCATGATCGTCTTGCGCATGTCCAGATGGAACGGATCGCCGAACTCGTACGGCTTGGACTCGTCCAGCCGCTCGCCGTGACGGCCGCTCTCCGGCAGCGGATGGTTGCCGATGTCTTGCTTCTTCAGCTGGCGGTAGATCTCGGTCAGCGCGTTCTGGCCAATCATCCGCGTGCCACGCGGCGTGAGCTGCCACTCGTCGCCCTCGCGGCGGATGTACCCCGCCTGCTCCAGCACCTCCAGCAGCTTCTTTAGCTCATCGAAGGACTCCACCGCGTCGTCGCCGAGGAGTGCGCGCAGCTGCTCCGTGTCGATCTGGTCGAGCTCGCCGGTGTACTGCGCGCGTTCCAGGCCCTTCTCCAGCTGATCGATGTCCTGCATCTCGCCCATCAGGTTCATGGCGGCCTGCAGGTCGATCTCCTCGTCGCCGCGGAACGGGTACGAGTTGGACTGATCGCGCGAGGGGTTCAGGAAGTCGAGGTTCTGCGCGAGCTCGGACATCTCCGACTCGAGCTCCGGGTCGCCGAGCTTGTCCGCGAGCAGCGATTGCAGTTGCTGTCGCTGGTCGCCCGGCAGCGAGTCCATCAGCGACTGCATGGCGGACATCTGCGCCTGCATCTGCGCGATCAACTCGTCCAGCGACTGCGGCGGGTTGTCGCCGAACATGTCGCCGAACTGATCCATGAACGAGTCGAAGTCCGGCTGTTCGCCGCGCATCTTCTGCGCGAGCATGTCGTTCAGCGCGCGGACCATCTCCTTCATGCGCTCCTTGTCGCCGTCCGACATCTCCTCGACCATCTTCTGGACGTCTTTGAAGAAGGAGTTCGTCATCGCCTGCTTGAGCTGCTCCACCAGCTCCTGGAAGCGGTGCTGCGCGTCGGGGTTCAGGAACTCGTAGTTCTGCAGGTCCTTCATCTGGCCCGCGGCGTCCTGCGGCAACTGGTCGAGGAACTGCTGCTTGCGCTCGGCGATGCGGCGCAGCATCTCCTGGAACTGCTGCTGCTCGGACGGTGCGCTGCCCTTAGCGCCGGACTCGCCGCCCGCGTCGGAGCCCTCGTCGCCGGGCGGCTGCTGGCCGCCGGCCGGCGGCTGCCCCTGCTGCCCGCGCTGCCCCCGCTGCCCCCGAGGGCTCTGCATGCCCCGCTGGCCCGGCTGCTGCCCGGACTGCTCGCCCTGCTCGCCATCCTGCCCGTCGGCATCCTCGCTGCCGTCTGAGTCGTCCGGGCCGTCGCCGGGCTGCTGCTGCGCCTGCGCGCCCTCGGGCTGATCGCCCTGTTGTCCCTGCTCGCGCTGCTGGCCGCCGAGGCGTTCGTTGAGGGTGTTGCGTTCGAGGTCGAGGATCTCCTGCAACTGGCGCTTCAAGTCCTCCATGACGCCGCCGAGATCGAACTTGTCGAGGCGCTCACGGCGCTGCTGGCGGAGCTGCTGCAAGAGGTCGCGCAGGCCCTGCATGCGGTCGCCCTGCTGGCTGCGCATGCCGCGCTGCATCAGGTTCCGCAGCGCGTGCTGCAGGTCCCCGAAGTTCATCAGGTCATCCGCCAGCGCATCCAGCACCTGGTTCGGATCCAGGTCCGGGATCGCCTGCGTGCCGTCCCATTCGCTGTAGCGGAAGATCATCGCCACGAGCCAACCTCGATTCGGAGCCTCCATACGGAGCGACGGGCCCCTCGGGCCGCGGATCGCAGTGGGCGCGCGCTCCGGCCAGCCCGGCGGCTACCCGCGGTAGAGCGCGCGTCCCGACACGCGGTCCTTGTTCAGCCGCTTGTTGAGGTGCAGCCCTTCCAGCACGAACTCGATCGCGCTGGCCTGCACCTGCGGGCGCTCGTCACGCGTGATCTCGCCCACCACCTCCGCCAGCCCATCGATCTCGGTGAGCAGGCGCTGGTACTCGCCCGCGCCCTTCGCCTCGCCGGTCTCTACCGAGCGACCGCTGCGGAAGGCGTCGATGACCACGTCCATGTCCGCGTCCCCGATCACGCGGTTGAACGTCGCCACCACCGCCCCCTGGACGAGGCGGTCGAGGATCTGCTCGTCCTTGCCCTCCTCTACGGTCTCGAGTTCCACCTTGCCCTGGAGCGAGGGCATGATGAAGGCGAGGTCGGAGATGCGCGGTACCGCGACGTGATCGCCCAGACGGATCGCGCGCCGCGTGGCGTTCGCGATCATCGCCTCGTAGTCGGCCACGGAGGCGCGGACGGAGACGCCGGAGCGCTGGTTGACGTCTGGCGAGCGCCGTGCGAGCCGCGTGATCTCGGCGATGATCTGCTTCATGTAGTCGGGGACCACGACCTCGATGTCCTCGTCCCCGGCCAGGTGGGAGGACTCCGCCTCCATGATCGCCACCTCGGCCTCGATCGTCTGCGGGTAGTGTGTGCGGATCTGCGCGCCGTAGCGGTCCTTCAACGGGGTGATGATGCGCCCGCGGTTCGTGTAGTCCTCGGGGTTGGCCGTGGCCACGACGAGCACGTCCAGCGGCAGGCGGATCTTGTGGCCGCGAATCTGTACGTCGCGCTCCTCCATGACGTTCAGGAGGCCGACCTGGATGCGCTCGGACAGATCGGGCAACTCGTTCACGGCAAAGATGCCGCGGTTGGTGTGCGGGATCAGGCCGTAGTGGATCGTGAAGGCGTCGGAGAGGTAGCGTCCCTCGGCCACCTTGATCGGATCCACTTCGCCGATCAGGTCGGCGATCGTGATGTCCGGCGTCGCCAACTTCTCGCCGTAGCGGTCGTCGCGGTGCGCCCACACGACGGGTGCGTTGTCGCCCTGCTCCTCGATGATCTGGCGTCCCAGGGGCGTGATCGGCGCGTAGGGATTCTCCGGGATCTCGCAGCCCGCGAGCACCGGCGTCCACTCGTCCAGCAGCGAGGTCAGCGCGCGGATGATGCGCGACTTCGCCTGGCCACGCTCGCCCAGCAGGATGATGTCTTGCCCGGACAGGATCGCGTTCTGGAGTTGCGGGATCACCGTGTCGTCATAGCCGACCACACCGGGGAAGAGCCGTTCACCGGCCCGGATCTTCGCGATGAGATTGTTGCGCAGTTCCTGGCGCACCGGCAGCACCGCGATCTTCGCGGCCTTCAATGCGCCCAGCGTTGCGGGTCGATCGTTCGCCAACTGAGTTCCCCCGTTCACCGCGCCGGCCGAACCCCAGTATACGCAGCGCGGATCGCAACTGTGTGGGACAAGCAGAAGCCCCGCGTCGGCGGGGCCTCTGTATTCACGTCGATTCACGTCGCGGCATCACGTTGCGAACGTGTTGGGAACCAGGCGAGCCGCGCTACGAGACGGCGTACGCTCCGGCGCCCGCAGGGACGCGCGTCTGCAACTGCTTCACCGCGCGGCCGAGGATGGAGTTGCGCACGACGATCACGTCCGGCAGGTCCAGCAGATCGCCGACGGACACGTTCAGAGCCCCCGCGACACCGAGCAGCGTCGTCAGCGGCAGGTCGCGCTTGCCGTTCTCATAGTTCGAGAGCGAAGCCTGGGTGATCCCGGCAAGATGGGCGACCTCAGCCTGGGAGAGCTCGCGGCGTAGCCGCCACTCCCGGAGTCGCTGTCCAACGTCAGACCGCGTGGAACTCTGGCGCACGATGCTCATGTTCGGTAAGTCCTGCTTCTAGCCGCCGGAGACGTGCCGCCGTGCCGTCCCTCGACTTGTGCAATTGGGCACAAGACAATAATGATGCTTATTGGCCGCACGTACAAGGGCGGACTGTGAATAATCGGTAAAAGTTGTGTGCCGGGGAACGGCCCGGAGACCGTCAGGCGGGAGGCGCGCCCGACCGCCATTCGGCGGTGTCCTGCTAGGGCAGGATCTCGATTGTGGCGGCCTCACCCACCGACCGTTGCCACGCCCAGCCGTCACCGCTGGTGTGGAACCAGATGTCCCGGTGCAGACCGTGAACCGCGCTGCCGGTGTCCGCGCAACGGTAGATGCGCTTCAACGGGTCGCCCTCGATGCGGAAGTGCTGGCCGAGGTAGGCGTGGTCACAGGCCGCCGCCCCGTTGTAGACCACGCTCCCGTCACGCATCGCCCCGCAGAAGCCGCCGCCGTCCCCGCGCGCGGGCGTCTGGCCACCGGCCTCGCAGTAATAGAACGACACGCTGACTGAGAGGCGGTCGCCCGCGGCCAGCGAGGGCGTCCCCCCCGCGCCGGGCGTGACGCGCGTGGCACGTACCAGGGCGTCGGGAGCCGTTGTCGCCGGCCCTGGCAGGGGGGTCTCGATGCGGCTCGCCTCGAAGGGCTGCTCGCGGACCGGGACGGCGAAGAGCGCGCGGACGGTGTCCTCGGCGGTGGGGTGGGGCAGCCCGGAGAGCGAGGCGGGCGTCGTGACATCGGAGGCGCGGTTGACCGGCAGCGCCGCCGCGAGCGCGGGCCCGGGGGTGTCTGCCGCCATGAATCCCCCCACACCGATGGCGAGGGCAATCACGAAACACAGAGTCGTCAGAAGGACAGCCCGGCGCGCCGAGCGCACCAGCCCCCTCGCAATGTTCCGCCGCACGACGGAGAGTATGTCATGGGAATGGAGCGCCGAACACCCCTCGGTGCCCACAATCATCACAAAGGTATTCACATAGAAGTGAGCATGGATGCGGCGCTGCATCTGCCGCGAACCTGAGCGGAATCGCAAAAGATCCGGGATACTACTGACACGGCGCCTATCCGAGGAGCCCCTCAGCCCGCAGGTCGGCGACCGCGGCCCCCACGGCGACCACCGTCTCGGCCACCTCACGCTCGCCGTGGCTGCTCGAGACCATGCCGCCGTTGCCCATCAGATCCACGCCGTGGTTGTAGAGCGCCCACCGGAACGGGCGCAGCAGCGCGGGCGCAATGCCGCGTGGCTGCTCCTCCACGTCCCACTCCACGGCCTGCGGACGAGGGGCGTCGTAGCCGAGGTTGAGGTGCCACATGGAGGAGACCGACCACGCCGATCCGGGGACGGACTCGCGGCGGAACAGGTCGTTGATGCCGCGCACCAGCGCCGCCGTGGCGGCATCCGCGCGGGCGCAGTCGTCCTCCTCGGCGATGATCGTGAGCGCCGCGATCCCGGCCGCGGCCGAGACCGGGTTCGCGTTGAACGTCCCCTGGTGGCTGACGCGCTGCTCCGTGTTCCAGTCGGCGTCGTTCTCGCGCATCTCCAGGTAGTTGATGATCTCCTCGCGCCCCGCGACGCAGCCGCCCGGCATCCCGCCCGCGACGATCTTCGCGAACGTGGAGAGGTCGGGCGTGACGCCGTAGCGCTGCTGCGCACCGCCGGGGGACATCCGGAAGCCGGTGATCACCTCGTCCATGATCATCAGCGTGCCGGTCTCCCGGGTGAGGCGTCGCAGTTCGTGCAGGTACGACGCGTGCAGGACGTGCGTCCCCCAGTGCGCGCCCGTCGGCTCGAGGATCACCGCGGCGACATCGCGGTCGAGCAGGGTCTGCTCGAGCGCGGGGACGTCGCCGGACGGGACGATCGTCAGCGAATCGTAGAAGCCGTTGGGCACGCCCACCGAGTGGGGCCGCGCCTCGTCCGGGCCGAGCCGCCCGACGACCAGGTCGTGCCAGCCGTGGAAGTGGTCATCCAGCTTCACCACGCGCTCGCGCCCGGTGTAGGCGCGGGCGAGGCGCAGCGCCATCATCGTCGCCTCGGTGCCGGAGGAGG
>SHYQ01000015.1 GCA_009692765.1 Dehalococcoidia bacterium
CCGATCCACCTCGAGCTGCGGCGCAACGACGCCGGCACGCTGCTGGGCGCGATCGCGTGGGTGATGGGCGCGCTGCAGATCATGAAGGACCGCGGCCACGCCGAGTCCGACGAGGAGTTCCACGAGCTGCACGACGCGATCACGCCGCGGCTGGAAGCGCTCGTGGCGCAGATCACCGCCGCGCGCGAGGCCTCGGTGACCGCGCCCCAGTTCGAGGCCGCGGTCGACGCCGCCTACACCGAGGTGCGCGAGGCGTTCGAGGCGTGGATCCAGCTGACGGCGATGGACACGCTCAGCGTCGCGGTCGCGCAGCGCCTCGGCCCGGACGGGCGCCCCTCGGAGGATGCGCCGCCGAGCGGGGCCTAGCCTGCGCGCGGGCTGACCTCGCGCGCCAGGCGGTCACCGAGGCGGTCGCGCTCGACGTCGAGGTCATACTGCGTCTGGAGGTTCAGCCAGAACCGCTCCGACATCCCGAAGTATCGTGCGAGCCGCAGCGCCGTGTCCGCCGAGACCGCCCGGGTGCCGTGCACGATCTCGTTGATGCGCCGAGCCGGGACGCTCATGTCCTTCGCAAGGCGATACTGACTGAGTTCCATCGGCCTTAGGAACTCCTCGAGCAGGATCTCTCCGGGGTGCACGGGGGCCAGTTTCTTCGTCGCCATCTGAACCTCGATTCACGAGTGGTAGTCCACGATCTCCACGTCGTACGCGTCCCCGGCCCGCCAGCGGAAGCAGATCCGCCACTGGTCGTTGACGCGGATGCCGTACTCCGATGCACGATCTCCGCTCAGTCGCTCGAGCCGGTTTCCCGGCGGCACGTACAGGTCGCCGAGGCTCGCCGCTGCATCGAGGATCCGCAGCTTGCGCAGCGCGGCGCGCTGGAGCTCGGACGACCACCTCCGGACGGGTTCGCGCTCGAACAGGCGCTCGGAGTCACGATCGCGGAAGCTCCTGATCACTCAGCGATCGTAACGCGATGCAATAATAACGCCAAGCGTGTCGACGGGACGGGCGGTCGTCACGGGACGGGCCGAACGCGGAATGACGGTTTTAGGAGGCAACCACGATGCGGACCATTCTCGAAGTCCTGAGCGACGCGAAGCGATTGGCCGCGGAGTACTACGAAATCACGGGGCGACCGCTCGGCATCACCGGCGAGATCGCCGAGTACGAAGCAGCGTCGAAGCTCGGACTCGAGTTGGGCGCGGCCCGAACTCCGGGTTACGACGCAACAGCGCGAGACGGCAAGACCGTTCAGATCAAAGGCCGACTGCTCAAGCGCGGGAGTCGGGGTGGGCGAGTCGGCGCTATAACCCGGAAACATCGATTCGACAGCGTGGTATTGGTTCTCTTAGATGAGCGGCTCGATCCGATCGAGATGTTCGAAGCCTCTTACGACGACGTGGCGGGGCGGCTGGACGCACCAGGATCGCGGGCCAGGAACGAACGGGGACAACTCGATGTCGCGCAGTTCAAGTCAATCGCGAGGCGCGTGTGGCCCGCCGATCCGCAGCCCTAATACCCCCGGTACTTCGTCGCGAGGGGGAGGCGGCGGTCGCGGCCGAAGGCGCGAGGGGTGATCTTCACGCAGGGGGCGGCCTGGCGGCGCTTGTACTCGTTGCGGTTGATCATGTCGATGACGCGGCGCGCCAGCGCCTCGTCGACGCCGCGCTCGACGATCGCGTCCAGCGACAGGTCGTCCTCGACGTAGGCCTCGATGATCGGGTCGAGCACTTCGTACGGCGGGAGGGAGTCAGTGTCGCGCTGGTCGGGCCGCAGTTCCGCCGAGGGCGGCTTGTCGATCGAGGAGCGCGGGATCACCTCGCTGATCGTGTTGCGGTGCCGCGCGAGCGCCCACACCAGCGTCTTCGGCACGTCCTTGATCACCGCGAAACCGCCCACCATGTCGCCGTACAACGTCGCGTAGCCGCACGCGTACTCCGACTTGTTGCCGGTGGTGAGCACCATCGACCGGGGGGTGTGGTTCGACAGCGCCATCATCAGCAGCCCGCGGATGCGCGACTGCACGTTCTCCCCCGCCGTGCCAGGGTCGCCCGCGCCGAACTCCTGCGCCAGCGTGTCGAGTGCCGCCTGGTGCATCGGCTCGATCGGCAGTTGCAGCAGCGGGATGCCGAGGCGCCGCGCGAGGTCGACGGCGTCCGCGATCGAGCCCTCCGAGGAGTAGCGCGAGGGGAGCGACACGCCCGTCACCGCCTGAGCGCCGAGCGCGTCGACGGCGATCGTCGCGACGATCGCGGAGTCGATGCCGCCCGAGCACGCGACGAAGACGCGCTCGAAGCCGCTCTTGCGCACGTAGTCGCGCGTGCCGACGACGAGCGCGCGGTACGTCTCGTCGAGGACGCTCGCGGGCGCGCGCTGCGCGGCGGCGCGCTGCGCCTCGGGCAGGGGAGCGCGCGCGCCAGCGGAGGACGCGGCGGGGGCGGGCGTCACCGCGACCTCGCGCACGGCCGGCGCGTCGGAGCGCTCGCGCATCCGGCGCAGCCGCGTGTCGTGCAACTGGCGCTGCGTGATCGCCTCGACGGGGACGTCGACGACGAGGAGGTCCTCCTCGAACGACGCGCCGCGCGCGATCACCTCGCCCGAGGCGTCGAAGACGAGCGAGTTGCCGTCGAAGACGAGTTCGTCCTGGCCGCCGACCTGGTTCACGTAGACCAGCGCGACGGTGTTGTCGGACGCGCGCGTGGCGAGCATGCGCTCGCGCTCGTAGGTCTTGCCCGCGTGGAACGGCGAGGCGTTGATGTTCACGACCACGCTCGCGCCGGCGACGGCCTCGGCGGTGATGGGGCCCTCGGGGTACCACGCGTCCTCGCAGATCGTGACGCCGACGGTCACGCCGGCGATCGTGAAGATCGCGGGCTCGTGGCCGGGCTGGAAGTAACGCTGCTCGTCGAACACGCCGTAGTTCGGCAGGTGGTGCTTGCGATAGACGCCGAGGATGCGCCCGCCGTGCACGACCGCGGCCGCGTTGTACAGCTGCCGGTCGAAGTCGACGCAGCCGACGATGAGCGGCGGCAGCCCGTCCGCCTCGGCGGCGAGGCGATCGAGGCTGGCGCGCGCATCCTCGATGAACGCCGCGCGCAGCAGTTGGTCCTCGGGCGGGTAGCCGGTGATGGCGAGCTCGGGGAATGCGACGAGGTCGGCGTCGAGAGCGGCGGCCGCGCGGGCCGCGACGAGCATGCGGGCGCGGTTGCCTTCGAAGTCGCCGACGGTGGTGTTGATCTGCGCGAGGGCCACGCGGAGCGTCTGCACGGTCTTCGACCTCCTCGTGGCCTCACCCCCCGCCGTCTCCCGCTGCGAGGGAGGGGGCCGGAGCGGAGGCGGTGGACTATGCGTATCGAGTACGCAAACTGCGTCAGCACGAGCGTAGAGCGCCGCCGCTCGCGCCGTCAATCGCGTTCGGCGCCTCGACGCCCTCCGGACCACGGCCCATCCCCCTGCCCCCTTCCCTGCGCGGGAAGGGGATTCAGAAACAGAAGGTGATGCGAGGGGGCTGCGCCCCTCGCGCTCCCGGCGGAGGCGTGCGCGGCGGGCGCACGCCGGAGCGGAACGGGACCCGGAAACGCATCGAGGGACTCGGTGGGTGCCGCCCCCGGGAGCATCGAGGGGGCCGTCCGTCACGTGCGCGAGGCGCGGCGGCGTCGCACACTGGGCCTCGGGCCACTCACAGGCCCCCGACACGCGGCTGAGACGCTGGACGAGCGATGATCGACATCGACGCTGCACGGAGCCTCCTCGAGGCGGCACGGCCCGCGCATGGCGCGATCCCGGAGGGGACGGCGTGGTGGCGCGCGTGGAGCGTCGACCCGGTGTTCCTCGTCCCGGTGGGGCTGATGGCGTGGTGGTACGCGCAGGGGCTGCTGCGCTGGACCTCGAGGTCACGCGAGCACCCGGCGTGGCGCACGGGGCTGTTCTACACGGGCGTCGCGCTGCTCGTCATGGCGATGGAGTCGCCGATCGACCGGCTGGGCGTGCACGAGTTCTCGATGCACATGGTGCAGCACGAGGCGCTGATGATGCTGGCGGTGCCCGTGATGCTCCTCGGCGCGCCGACCACGCCGCTGCTGCTCGGGCTGCCGAGGTGGCTGCGCGTGGGCGTCGTCCGCCCGCTCGCGGGGCGTGCGTGGATGCGCGCGCTCTATCGAGGGCTGACCCACCCGATCGTCGCGGTGGGCAGCCTGACCGTCACCCTGTGGGTCTGGCACCTCGTACCCGGGTGGTACGAGGCGGCGATGCTGGACCAGAAGGTGCACGACCTCGAGCACTTCACGATGACGGCCGCGGCGGTGCTGTTCTGGTGGAACGTGATCGACCCGAAGCCGCTGCACTCGCGGCTGAACCCACCGCTGCGGCTGCTCTACATGTTCGCCGGCACCATGCCGAAACAACTGCTCGCGGCGATGCTCACCTATGCGCCGGCGCCGCTCTACGCGTACTACGAGGGCGTGCGCGGGGTCCTCCCGGGGTCGGCCCTGGAGGATCAGGAACTCGCCGGGCTGATCATGTGGGTGCCCAGCGGCATGACGATGCTGCTCGGCATGGGCGTCGTGTTCTTCGTCTGGGCGAACCGCGCCGAGGCGGCCGGCCGCGCGGAAGCGCAGGCGTTCGCCGCCGAGGCCGCGCGGGCGTCGTCCGCCTCGACGAAGGACGCGTAGCGCCCGCGAGCGCCGCGCGCACACATCGGCTACGGCGCGTACACGACGAGGCCCGGCGATGACCAGGCCTCGCCTCGTGTCGCGAGCCTCGAGCGTGGCGCGGCTAGTGCTTGGGGGCGGCCTGGTGCGTGTCGTCGGCGGCGGCCTGCCCGCCACGGCCGGCGTTGCCGACGATGTCGGAGCTGTCGTTGTAGAACAGCGCCATCAGCGCAAGCATGATGCACGCGGCCAGCACGAAGCCGAAGACGAACACCTTCGTGAGCAGCGTGTGCTCGTACTTCAGGTGCATGAACAACGCCACGACCACCGCGAACTTGAACGCCGACATGATCAGCAGCGCCGGCACCAGCGTGGCGCCGAGGATCGCCACGTTGTAGGAGGCCCACAGCTCGACCGCCGTCACGACGGTCAGCAGCACGCCGATCAGCACGTACTGACGGATCGTGGTGGGCGGATGCTCGTCGTGCCCGTGCGCTTCGACGTCGATGTCCATCGCCATGGTCGTCCTCCGCCTCTGGGCCGACCTCGCGGGGCCAGCCTACTGGGGAATGCCTACTGAGGAATCAGGTAGATGATCGTGAAGATCACGATCCAGACGATGTCGACGAAGTGCCAGTACAGCCCCGCGATGTCGATGTGCAGTACCTGGTCGCGCCCGAGGCCGGTGCGCCGGAACGACGCCAGCAGCAGCGACGCGAGGTAGAGCACGCCGACGCCCACGTGCGTGCCGTGGAGCCCCGTCAGCACGAAGAACGTCGCGCCGAACTGGTTCGTCGAGGGCACCAGACCCTCCGCGCCGAAGGTACGGAACTCGTACGTCTGAAAGCCGAGGAACCCGAGCCCCAGGATGATCGTGCCGAGCAGCATGACGCGCATCATCGTCGGCCGGCCGTGCTGCGCACCGTACACGGCGAGCACCATCGTCAGCGAGCTCATCAGCAGCACGAACGTGCTCGTGGAGGTGAGCGGGATGTCGAGGATCTCCGCCGGGTACGGCCCGACGATTGAGTCGCCGCGGAACACCATGTATGTGGAGATCAGCGAGCCGAAGAAGAGGCATTCCGACGCGAGGAAGATCCACATGAGGAGCTTCCGATGGTCGATGCCCATCGTCGTCGCGTGTTCGGCCGGTGCCGTGTGGTGCGTTGCTGCGGCCATGCCTGCGCTCCTGATCGCGTCCGCCTCGTGCGGCCCTCTCGTGCAGCCCTGATCCCTCGACGGGGGGGGCGCTAGTCGGTGGGCTCCAGCACCCAGCCCCACGTGCTGTAGATGACGACGACGATGCCGAGGGCGGTGATCGCGAAGGTCGAAAGCACGCCGATCGCCATCATCGCGACGCCCAGGCCCATGATCAGCGGAAAGTACGAGGGCGGCGGCATGTGGATGTGCTGGTGCTCCGGTGGCGCCGGCATCGCGATGTTGTGGTCGCGCATGTACCACAGCGGGTCGCGGTCGTGGACGGGCGGGATGACATCGAAGTCATGCTCGGGCGGCGGCGAGGAGGTCGCCCACTCAAGGGTGGCGCCGTCCCACGGGTTGTCGGGGGCGGTCCTCGGCTTGCGCATCGTCATGAGGAAGTTGACGACGAACACCAGCACGCTGGCCGCGATGGTGTACGCGCCGATGGTCGCGACGAAGTTCCAGGTCTCCCAGCCGAGGCCCGCATCGTAGGTGTAGATGCGCCGCGGCATCCCCGCGAGGCCGAGGAAGTGCATCGGGAAGAACGTCAGGTTCAGCCCCACGAACATCAGCCAGAAGGTGAGCTTGCCCGTCGCCTCGTCCAGGAGGCGTCCGGTCATCTTCGGGAACCAGTAGAAGATGCCGCTGAAGATGCCCATGATCGCGCCGCCGAACAGCACGTAGTGCAGGTGGGCGACCACGAAGTAGGAGTCCTGGTGCTGGGCGTCCACGGACGGCGAGGCGTGCATCACGCCGGAGATGCCGCCGATCGTGAACGTCGCGATGAACGCCACCGCGAAGTACGTCGCGGTGACGAAGCGGATGTTCCCGCCGTACATCGTGCCGAGCCAGTTGAAGATCTTGATGCCCGTCGGCACGCCGATCGCCATCGTGCTGGCGGAGAACACCACCTGCGGCACCGTGCCCAGGCCCGTCGTGAACATGTGGTGCGCCCACACGCCGAAGCCGAGCACGCCGATCGACGCGCTGGCGAAGACGATCGCCGAATAGCCGAACAGCGGCTTCCGGGACATCACCGGCAGCACCTCGGACACGATGCCCATCGCGGGCAGGATCAGCACGTACACCTCGGGGTGCCCGAAGATCCAGAAGATGTGCTGCCACAGGATCGGGTCGCCGCCGCTGCCCGGGGTGAAGAAGTTGGTCCCGAACTTGCGGTCGAAGAGCAACTGGATTAGGCCGACGGTGAGCACCGGCAGCGACAGGATGAGCAGAAACGCCACCACCAGCGCGATCCACATGTAGACCGGCATGCGCATCAGCGTCATGCCCGGCGCGCGCATGTTGATGATCGTCACCGCGAAGTTCAGCGACGCGAGCAGCGACGAGAGGCCGAGGACCATCAGCCCGACGACGTAGAAGTCGAGGCCAGTGCCCGGCGAGTACTGCTTGCCGGTCAGCGGCACGTAAGCGAACCAGCCGCCGTCCGGCGCGCCGCCCAGGAAGAAGCTGCTCGTGAGGATCACCGCGCCGGAGAGGAACACCCAGTACGAGAGCGCGTTCAGCCGCGGGAAGGCGACATCCCGCGCGCCGATCTGGAGCGGGATGAAGTAGTTGAAGAACGCCGCGCCCATCGGCATGATCGCGAGGAAGATCATCGTCAGGGCGTGCATCGTGAAGAGCTCGTTGAAGCGGGCGGCGTCGACGACGGTGCCGTTGGGCACGGCGAGCTGCGTACGGATCGCCACCGCCTCGGCGCCGCCGAGCAGGAAGAAGAGGAAGCCGGTGATGCCGTAGAGGGCGCCGATCTTCTTGTGGTCCACGGTGGTGAGCCACGACCACAGCCCGCTGTGTTCCTCGGTGTGCGCGAGTGCGCCGACGGCAGTAGCCATTACTTCAGCCCCTCGAGGTATGGCACCAGTTTGTCCAGGGCGTCCTGCGACAGGTTCAGGTTCGGCATCAGCGCCCCCGGCTTGACGTTCTGGGGATTCGCGAGCCACTTGCGGATGTTCTGCGGGTTGCTGTCGACCACCCCCGACCCGAGCGTCGTGCGCGAGCCGAAGTGCGTGAGGTTCGGCCCGACCGTGCCGGCGGCGGCCGCGTTGCCCTTCACTGTGTGGCAGCCGACACACCCGGACGCCGCGAACTGCGCCTCCCCGGCCTTCGCGATGTCCGTGGTCGGCGCCGTGCGGTCGGCGGCCGTGCTCTTCGTCCAGGCGTCGAAGTCGGCGGCGGGCCGCACGAAGACGCGGAAGCGCATGTTCGCGTGCGAGATGCCGCAGAACTCGGCGCACTGCGCGAGGTACGGCTCAGGCCGGGCCTGCGTCGGTGTGAACCACAGGTGGTTGCGGTGGCCGGGCATCATGTCGACCTTGCCGGAGAGCTGCGGGACCCAGAAGGAGTGGATCACGTCCTTCGACTCGAGCGTGACCGACACGGCGCGCCCTACGGGGACGTGCAACTCGTTCGCCGTCGTGAGGCCGAGCTCGGGATACTGGAACTCGAACCACCACTGGTGACCGATCGCCACCACCTTCAGCGCGTCCGCGGGCGGCGCCTTCGAGGTCTCGCTGATCGCCGAGAACGTGGGCACCGCCATGATCACCACGATGATCACGGGGATCAGCGTCCACACCACCTCCAGCTTCGAGTTGCCGTGGAACTGGAGGGCCGTCTGCCCCGGCCGCTCGCGGTAGAGGAGCGTAAAGATCAGCGTCACCGCCATGATCGCGAAGAACACGACCCCGGCGAGGATGAAGATGATCATGTAGGCGTCGCGGACGAGGGCGGCCTGGACGGACGCCGGGATGAACGTCGTCTGCGGGGTGTTCGCCGAGTCAGCGAAGGCTACGAAGATCGCCCACGTGAGGATGGCGGTGGCAACCAGCGAGCCGATGATGATGGCGGCTCGCCCGGATCGAGAACTGCCCACCGGCTCCTCCGTACGTCAGGCACGCCGTCAGGGCGGTCCGAGGACGCCCCGCGCGCGTGATTCGCGCAGACCCAGTTGCGATACCTAGTGGAGTAGCATCCGGCTCAGACACGGTCAAGACACGCTCACTCACCTCATCAGTTCTCCGGGCGTGCGAGGCTCCCTCGACCCACGCTCGTTGAAGTCACGGAGGGCGCGCGCGTAGCCTCGATGGGATGTCCACAGGTCGGCGGCGCGCGATCATCGGGGCGGCGGGGCTCGTCCTCGTCGCGCTGGTCGGCGTGCTCGCGCTGGCGATGCAGCGTGGGGTGGGCGGGCTGGCCACGGGCCGCTCGGACGCGGGGGGCCGGCCGATGCCGGCGTTCACGCTCCAGACGTTCGAAGGCGCCCCGTTCGCCCTCGGCGACCACGCCGCGGGCCCGGTGTTCGTGTACTTCTGGGCCTCGTGGTGCATCCCCTGCCAGCAGGAGGCGCCGGTGATCCAGCGCGCGTGGCCCGAGTACCGCGAGCGCGGCTACACCTTTGTGGGCGTCAACATCTGGGACGCCGAGAGCGACGCCCGCCGGTTCATCCGCGAGTACGACCTCGACTTCCGGCTGGTCGCGGACGCCGACCGCACCGTGTACGTAGACTACGGGGTGTCCGCGCTCCCGACGGCGTACTTCCTCGAGCCGGGGCTGCGGGCGCGTACGCGGTATCAGGGCCCGCTGGACGAACGCACGCTGCGGTCGCTGCTGGACGCGCTACAGCGCCCACTCGAGGGCGCCGCCCAGCGTGGGGGGAGCTGATGGACGACCTCTGGCGCAGCCGCCGCGCGCGCCTGATCGCGCTGCTCGTGATCTCGACGGCCGCGATCTCCGTCCTCGCGTTCCGCGCGGCCGGCGCGTCAGCCTCGTATTACGTCACGCCCGTCGAGTTCCGCGCGCAGCCGGCGCTCCAGAACGCGCGCGTGCGCGTGGCCGGCCGCGTCGTCCAGGGCAGCATCGTGCAGGAGGCGGGACGGCCCGTGGCCTTCACGATCGTCGGCGACGTGCAGGACGAGGTCGCCGTGCGCTTCCCCAAGGGCGTCGTGCCCAACCTGTTCGGCCCGTACGCGCTCGTGATCGTCGAGGGGCGCGGGCGCGGCGGCACGGCCGTCGATGCCGACGCGGTGATCATCAAGCACGAGAACGAGTTCTACTCCGGCAAGCCGCCCGAGGGCTCGATCTCCTCGTACTTCCTGCCGACGCCGGGGCCGGCCGCCCCGGCGCGCTGACGCGCGTGGACGTGACCGCGACGCTCGGCGCCGCCGCGCTCGTGACCGCGCTCGCCGCCTCGGTGCTGGCAACGCTCGCCTCGACGGTGGGCCATCTGCGGCGGCAGCGCGCGCTGCTCGCGGCGGGCCGCCGCGGCATCGACGCCGTCGCCGCGCTGACGACGGTGGCCGTGGCGGCGCTGCTGTACGCGCTCGTCACCAACGACTTCGCGATCGCGCACGTCTCCTCCGTGTCGTCGCGCAACATGCAGACGGCGATGAAGTGGGCGTCGCTCTACAGCGGGCAGCCGGGGTCGCTGCTGTTCTGGACGTGGACGCTGTCGCTCTTCCTCGCGGCCTTCACGCGCATCACCGTGCCGAGGATCCCGTGGGCCGCCCCGCACGCCGTCGCCACGGCGGGGGTGATCCTCGCGGCCTTCCTCGCCGGGCTCGTGTTCCTCGCGTCGCCGTTCCGGCTGAACGAGGTGCCCCCGCTGGACGGGCGCGGACTCAACCCGCTGCTGGTCGACCCGGGGATGCTGATCCACCCGCCGTTCCTGCTCGCCGGCCTGGTCAGCACCGCCGTGCCGTTTACGCTCGGCACCGCCGCGCTGCTCTCGGGCCGCCTCGACGGCGCGTGGGTGCGCCACGCACGCGGCTGGGCGCTGGCGTCGTTCCTGGTGCTCAGCATCGGCAACCTCCTCGGCGCGTGGTGGGCGTACACGGTGCTCGGCTGGGGCGGCTACTGGGGCTGGGACCCCGTCGAGAACTCGGCGATCCTCCCGCTGCTGCCGATGACGGCGTTCCTGCACACGCTGCTGGTGCAGGAGCGCCGCGGGATGCTGAAGACGTGGAACCTCGTGCTGGTGCTGGCGGCGTTCGCGCTGGCCGTGTTCGGCACGTTCAACGTGCGCAGCGGCCTCGTGGCCTCCGTGCACTCGTTCGCGCAGTCCGAGGTGGGCGCGTACTTCCTCGCGCTGCTCGCGATCACGATCGTCGTCTCGGTCGCGCTGATCGTGTGGCGGGTGCCGCGCCTGCACGCGGAGGCGGACCTCGACGCGCTCGCGTCGCGGGAGACGGCGCTGATCCTCAACTCGTACCTGTTCGTCGCCATCGCACTGGTGATCCTCGGCGGGACGCTGTTTCCGGTGCTCTCCGAGCTCGTGCGCGACGTGCGGGTGACAGTGGGGCCGCCGTTCTTCAACGCGGTAATCGCGCCGCTGTTGGTGCTCCTGCTGGTGCTGATCGCCGCCGGCACGGTGCTGCCGTGGCGGGGCGGATCCTCGAGGCAGCACGCGCGCCGCCTGCGCGTCCCGGCGCTGGTGTTCGCCGCCACGGCGGCCCTCGTCGGCGCGCTCGGCATGCACGAGCCGCTCGCGCTCGCCGCGACGAGCGCGGCCGCGACGATCGGCTACGTGACGGCGCGCGAGGTCGCGGTCGGCGCGCGCGGCCTGCGTGCAGCGCGCGCCGTGAGCTGGCCGGCCGCGCTGCTCGGCCTGCTCGAGCGCGACCCGCGGCGGTACGGCGGCTTCCTGGTGCACCTGGGCGTGGCGATCATCGCGGTCGCGGTCGTCGGCTCGATGGGCTACCAGCAGCAGACGCGCGCGCGCATCGCGCCGGGCGAGTCGTTCGAGGCGGGCGGCTACACCTTCCGCTACGTGGACCTCGTCGCGCGCCGCCCCGGCGTCAATGGCATCGAGGTCGAGGGCCTCACGATCATCGACGTTGAGCGCGACGGCCGGCGCGTCGCCACGCTGCGGCCGGGACGGCGGTTCTTCTCGAACTTCCCGGAGCAGCCGATCGCGATCGTCGCGGTGGACAGCGACCTCCGCCGCGACGTCTACCTCTTCGTGCAAGGCTGGGACGCGCAGAAGCGCGCGGAGATCCAGGTGTTCATCAACCCGCTGGTGGCGTGGCTGTGGATCGGCGGCGGCGTCTACACCCTCGGCGGGCTGCTCGCCTTCGGCGCGGTGGGGCGGCGTGAGCCCGTGCGCGCCCTCGACGCCGCGCCCGGCGCAGCGTCCGCCGGAGGACCGGCATGACGCGCCCACCCGTGCGTGCGTGCGCCCTCGCGGCGCTGGCGTTCGGCGCGCTGCTGGCGGTGGCGCTGGCCTCGGCGCGCGGCGTCGAGGCGCAGACGCCCTCGACGCCGTCCCCGGCGCCCACCGCTGCGCCTCCGCGGATACCGACCGACGCCGAGGCGCTCGCCGTCGAGCACCAGCTGCTCTGTCCGCTCTGCGTGAACGAGCGGCTCGACATCTGCACGCTGGCGATCTGCAACGACATGAAGCAGATCGTGCGGGCGCGCCTCGCGCAGGGCGCCTCGACCGAGGAGATCATCGCGTACTTCGAGGAGCGCTACGGCCCGCACATCCGCGCCGAGGTCCCGCGGCGCGGATTCAACCTTGTGCTGTTCGGGTGGGTCGGCGGCGCGCTGGCGTTCACCGCGGCCGCCGCCGCGGTCGTGCTCACCTCGATGCGGCGCGCGACGCTGAGCCGTGCGAGGGGGTTCTCCGGCGCGCCTTCCGAGGACCCCGCGCTCGACACGCTCATCGAGACAGCGGAGCGCGAGGAGTTCGGCGCACCCTCGAACGGCCGGGCCGGCGATGGGGGCGGGCGCTGATGGAGTGGGCGCTCTTCGCCGCCGTGCTGCTCGCGGCGACGGCCTACATCGCGCTGCCCCGGCGTGCCGACGACGTCGCGCGCGACATCGAGGCCGACGTGGCCGAGCTGCACGCGGCGCGTGCGGCGATCCTCGCGGCGCTGCGCGACCTCGACGAGGACGCGGCCGCCGGACGCATGGCCGCCGAGGACCGCGCCGCCGGACGCCGCGCGCTGGGGCCCGCGCTGCGCGAGGCGACCGAGCGTCTGCGCGCGCGCGACGAGCCGTCACGATGATCCGTCGCGCGGCGGTTCCCCTCGCGCTCGCCGCGTGCGTCGTGCTCGCCGCCCCGTTCGCGTTACGCGCGACCGTCGAGGCGCAGGCCGCGTCGGTGCAGGTCAGCGGCCGCGTCACCTCCGGCACCGCGGGCGTAGCGGCGCCGGACGGGCTCATCGTGCGGCTGATCGCCCTCGATGGATCGCGCGTGAGCACGGCGGCGGAGACTGCGACGCGCGACGGCCGCTACGCGCTGACCGCGCCGCTGGCGGCGGAGCGCACACTGGTGCCGTACCTCGCGTACGAGAGCGTGGACTACTTCGGCGATCCGATCGCGCCGACCGCCGCCGGGGCGCCGGCGCAGCGCGACTTCCTCGTCTACGCCACCACGCGCGAGGCGCCCGCGCTCGCGATCACCTCGACGATCGTGACGCTGGTGGCGATCGACCGCCAGGCGCGCCAGCTCGGCTTCACGCGCGAGGACACGGTCGCCAACCCGAGCGACCGCGTGTACGTCGGCAGCGCCGAGGGCAACGTGACGCTGCGCATCCCCGCGCCGGACGGCACCGTCGAGGCGGGCGGCGCGGGCGCCCCCGAGGCGTTCCGCTTCGAGCGGGGCCTGCTCGCGGCGTCGCTGCCGATCCGCCCCGGACCGCCCACCACCGTCGTCACGCGCTACCTCGTCGGCTACGATGCCGCCGCGAACACGTACCGGCTCCGCGTCACCGCGCCGCTGCCATCGGAGCGCATCAGCGTGCGCGTGCCGGCCGGCTACGCCCGACTGCGCGCGGCGTCGGGCGCGGTCGCGGCACCGGACGAGCCCGCGGCCGGCGGCGACGCGGGACAGGCGCTCCAGGTGGTGCGCTCCACGGCAAGCACACCCCCCGGCGGAGGCATCCTCGTGGACATCGTCGGGCTGTCCGGGCGGTTGCAGTCGAACGCGCTGACCGAGGCCGGTGGCGCCCTCGCGGGCAGCCTGCTAGCGCTCGTCGTCCTCGGCGGCAGCGTGCTCGCGGCGCTCCGCTGGCGCGCGGGGACGACGGCGTGACCGCGCGGCCCGCCCCGCCGGCGGCGAGCCCCGACGCGCTCGCGATCGAGACGCGCGGGCTGACGAAGCGCTACGGCGGCGTCGAGGTGGTGCGCGACGTCTCGCTGCGGCTGCCCGCGGGATCGCGCACCGCCCTCCTCGGCGCGAACGGCGCGGGCAAGACGACGCTGCTCTCGCTGCTCTCGACACTCGTCTCGCCGACGAGCGGCGACGCGCGCGTCGACGGGCACCCGGTCGCGGGCAAGCCCGCGGCGTTGCGGCGCGCGATCGGCGTGCTCGCGCACCGGCCGATGCTGTACGAGGAGCTGAGCGCCCTCGAGAACCTGCGGCTCTTCGCGCGGCTGTACGGCGTCGCCGGCGCGGAGGCGCGCATCGAGGAGCTGCTGCGCGCCGTCGGCGCGTGGCGACGCCGCGATGAGCCCGTCGCGGTGCTCTCCCGCGGCACGCACCAGCGCATCGCGCTGGCGCGCGCGCTGCTGCACCGCCCGCGTGTGCTGCTCGCGGACGAGCCGGAGACCGGCCTCGACCCCGAGGGCGTGGCGCTCCTGGACGCGATCGCGCTCGCGACGCCGGGGCTCACCGTGGTCGCCGCGACGCATCGCGTCGACCGCGTGCAGGCGTGGGCGACGGGCCTCGTGCGGCTCGACCGCGGCCGCATCGTCGAGGATTCCGCGAGCGTCCCGATCGCCGCGAGTGCCGCTCACACGGCCGAGGTGCGCGCGTGAGCGCTGTGCGCGCGGTGATCGCGAACGACTTGCGCCTCGCGTGGCGCGACCGCGCGGGGTGGACCACGGCGGGCGCGTTCGCGGTGATCGCGGTGCTGCTGTACTCCTTCGCGTTCGACCTCGCGGTCGGCGACCCGCGTCCGCTGCTGCCGGGCGTGCTGTGGACGACGTTCCTGTTCGCGGGCGTGTTCGCCAGCGCG
The DNA here is from genome assembly GCA_009692765.1 of Dehalococcoidia bacterium. GTDB lineage: Bacteria > Chloroflexota > Dehalococcoidia > UBA2979 > UBA2979 > SHYQ01. Next base: position 14,831 of record SHYQ01000015.1, read on the forward strand.
CCGAGCGCCCAGCGCGACGTCGAGGGCGGCACGTTCGACGCGCTGCTGCTCGCGCCCGTCGATCCGGTCGTGATCTACCTCGGCAAGGCGACGGCGAACCTGATCGCGCTGCTGGTGGTCGAGTTTGCGGTGCTCGCGGTCGCGACTATCCTCTTCGGTATCATGCTGCTCACCGCACCCATCGCCGGGATCGTCATCGTGGGCACCGCCGGGTTCGTGTCGCTGACCACGCTGCTCGCCACGCTCGGCGCGTCGATGCGCGCGCGCGGCATGCTGCTCCCCGTGCTCGCGCTGCCGCTGCTCGTGCCGCTGCTGCTGGCGGCGGTGCGCGCCACCAGCGCGGCGCTGGGCCTCGAGGCGGGGACGGCGCCGTGGACGCTGCTGCTGGGGGTGTTCGCGCTGTGGAGCACGCTGATCGCGGCGATCCTCTTCCCGCTGGCGGTCGAGCGATGAGCGCCCTCGTGCGCCTCGCCGGGAGGATCTTCGCGGCGCGTTGGGTGCTGCTGCCGCCGCTCACCGGCGCGGGCGTGCTCGCGCTGATCGTCGGCGCGCTCGTCGTCGCGCCGCGCGAGGTGATCGAGGGCGACGTGCAACGGCTGCTGTACCTGCACTTTCCGGCGATCCTCGCGGCGTACCTCGCCTTCGCGATCGTCTTCGTCGCGTCGATCGGCGTGCTGCTCACGCGCGACCTGCGCTGGGACGCCCTCGCCCGCGCCGCCGCCGGCGTCGGCGTGCTCTTCACCGGGGTGACGCTGGGCACGGGGATGTTCTGGGGCAAGCCGATCTGGGGCGTCTACTGGACGTGGGACGCGCGGCTGACGAGCACGCTCGTGCTGTTCCTCATCTACATCGCGTACCTCCTGGCGCGCGCGGTCGCGGACGAGCTGGACGAGCAGGCGGCGCGCTTCGCCGCCGTGTTCGCGATCATCGGCGCACTGGACATCCCGCTGATCATGATGTCGGTGCGCTGGTGGCGGACGCTGCACCCGCAGCCGATCGTGATGCGCGGCCTCGAACGCCCCGCGCTGCCACTCGAGATGCTGGTGGTGCTGGTGGTCGGCTTCGCCGGCATCACGCTGCTCGCGCTGTGGCTGATGGCGCTGCGTGGCGAGGCCGAGCGCCTCGCGCAGCGCACGGCGGTGCTGCGTGCCGCGCTCGATCGGGCTGAACTTCACAACGCCGGGGGGGTCTGATGGCGCTCGAGTACCTGTTCGCTGGCTTCGCGGTCTTCTGGGCCGGGCTGTTCATCTACCTGCTGCTACTCCAGGCGCGCCTGCGCGGCCTCGGCCGCGAGATCGAGCGCCTCGAGGAGCGGCTCGCCGACGACGGACCGCCCGGCGAGCAGCGCGCTGCTCCGTAGGCTCGCGGCCCCGTACGATCCGCGGCACCCGCCCGCCCGCATCCCCGCCCGCATCCCCCCCGCATCGAGGTGCCCATGCGCCGGTACGAGACGCTCACGGTCGTCACGGTGGTGGTCACGCTCCTGCTGATCGCGATCGGCTCGATCGTCCGCACCACGGGGTCCGGCCTCGGCTGCCCCGACTGGCCGCTGTGCCACGGCCGGCTCGTCCCGCCCCTCGAACGCACGGCGATCATCGAGTACTCGCACCGCACCACGGCGGCGGTCGTGGGGGCGCTCATCTTCGCGCAGGCGGTGTGGACGTTCGTCGCGCGGCGGCGCGACCGCGTCCTCCTCTGGCTCGCCGCCGCCTCGCTGCCGCTGCTGGGGCTGCAGGCGTACCTCGGCCGCGTCACGGTGCAGCGCGAGCTCCCGCCCGAGGTGGTGGCGATCCACCTGTGCACGGCGCTCCTGCTGCTCGCGGTGATCGCGGTGATCGCCGGCTTCGCGCACCTCGGCCCGGAGCGCGCGAGGATCGACACGGCCGAGCGCCGCGGCCTCGTGCGCGTCGCGCTGATCGCGACGGGCGCGACGGCCGCGGTGCTGGTGGTCGGCGCGTACACCGTCGCCACCGACGCCGGCTACGCCTGCACCGCATGGCCCGGCTGCCCGCAGGCGCCCATCCCCTTCGTCGACGGCGGCCGCCTCCAGGACATCCACTGGCTGCATCGGCTCACGGTGGTCCTCGGCGGCTGCGCGGTCGCGTGGGTGTTCCTCGCGGTGCGCGAGGCGCGCGGAGCGGGCCCGATGCTGCGCCGAGGCGCGGAGGCGCTGCTGGCGCTGTACGGGCTCCAGATCCTCATCGGTGCGGGTAACATCTGGCTCGGCTGGGCGGAGGCCGTGCGCGTGGCGCACCTCGTGGCGGGGAGCGCGATCTGGACGGTGATCGTGCTGATCGCGGTGATCGGCCGGTACCAGCCGCGGGCCGAGGGCACGCCCAGCCCGGGGCGACGCACCCACCCACGCAGAGCACGGCGCGCGTGACACAGGAGGCGGCAGGCATGGCGGCGGCGGGAGCGCACCCGAGGCGCTCGACACGCTCGACGTGGAGCGCGCTGCTGCGCGACTACGTCACGCTGACGAAGCCGTGGATCATGCTGCTGCTGCTGATCACCACGGTCCCCGCGATGATCCTCGCCGCCGAGGGGTGGCCCGGCTGGCGGCTCGTCGCGTCGACGTTGTTCGGCGGGATGCTGGCGTCCGGCGGCGCCGGCGCGGTGAACATGTACATCGACCGCGACATCGACGCGATCATGGCGCGCACGCGCTCGCGGCCGATCCCGCGCGGGACGATCCCCCCTCGGCACGCGGCGATCTTCGGTACCACGCTGGGCCTCGCGTCCGGGCCGTGGTTGCTGCTGACGGTGAACGCGCTATCGGCTGCGCTGGCTCTCGGCGCGTTCGCGTTCTACGTCTTCGCCTACAGCCTCTACCTGAAGCGCGCGACGCTGCACAACACCGTCCTTGGCGGGGTCGCGGGCGCGATGCCGCCGCTGATCGGCTGGGCCGCTGTGACCGGATCGCTCAGCGTGCAGGGGCTGCTGCTGTTCTTCGTCGTGTTCTACTGGCAGCCGCCGCACTTCTGGGCGCTCGCGCTCGGTCTCGCCGAGGACTACCGCTCCGCGAACATCCCGATGATGCCGGTGGTGCTCGGCGAGCGCGAGACGAAGCGCCAGACGCTGCTGTACTCCGTGCTGACGTGGGCGGTGACGGTGATCTTCGGCGCCGTGGCGCGCATGAATGTCGTCTACTTCGCGGTCGCGCTCCTCGGCGGCGCGGGGTTCGTGTGGTGCGCGTGGCGCATCGCGCGCGGACAGGGCACCGAGGGCACCCGCACGATGTTCCGCTACTCGACGCTGTACCTCGCGGCGCTGTTCGCAGCGATGGTGCTCGACCGCGCGCTTCTCCGCTAGCCGCGTCGACGGCGCGCGAACCGAGCGGGGGAGGCGACCGACCCCCTGCCCGCGAGGAGCGTCGAGGTGCATGAGTATGGCGGCCCACCCCCTGCCCCCTCCCTGCGCGGGAGGGGGTCCAGAAACAGAGGGTGATGCGAGGGGGCTGCGCCCCTCGCGCTCCCGGCGGAACGGCGCGCGGCAGGCGCGCCTCGGAGGGAGCGTCAGTGGTCGAAGGCCTCCTTCCCTCGTAGGAAGGGGGCTCCGGATCAGCGTGCGATAGGAGGCACCACCGATCGCTTCATCCCGGACCCCCGCCGCGAGATGCGGGGCCCGTGGGGGCGCAGCCCCCAGAGGGAGAGAGACCCCCTTCGCGCGCCGGGAAGGGGGCAGGGGGATGGGCCGCCCCCGTGCCGACCTCGAGGCTAGTCGTCGGCGAAGCGGAAGGTGACGCGCGCGATCAGCAGTGTCCCGACGACCCACGCCGTCATGATCAGCAGCGCCGGCCAGTGGTCGAGGAGCGAGTCGCCGTCGAGGGCGAGACCGCGCAGCGCGTGCAGCATCTGCGTCAGCGGCAGCACCTCGACGATCGGGCGCACCGCGGCGGGCAGCGAGCTGGTGGGGAAGAACGAGCCGCTGAGGAACATCATCGGCAGCGTGATCGCGTTCGCCGCGCCCTCCACGGCGCCGCGGCCCTGCACCTTGCCCGCCACGATCACGCCGATGTTGAGGAAGATCAGCGTGCCGTAGAGCGACACGAGCAGGAACGGCAGCCCGCCGCGAAGCACGTGCGCCCCGAGCGCCTCGGCGACCAGCGCGAGGACGACCACCTGCACCCCCGCGACGAGCAGATGCGCGCCGACCACCGAAGTGAAGAACCGCCACGGCGCTAGCGGCGTCGCGCGGATGCGCCGCAACACCCCCTCCGACCGGTAGCGCGACAGCGACCCCGCCAGGGCGATCGTCGCGAAGTTCATCAGCCCCATGCCGATGATCCCCGGCCCGAGGAACTCGAAGTACGTCGTGCGGTGCACTCCGGCCGAGCGCGCGTGCAGCTCGATCGCCTGCGGCGCGCGCGTGAGCGCGAGGTTGGCGCGGTCCACCACGGAGGTGATCGCGGCGACGGTGATCGCGTTGCGCACCGGGTCGTTGACCGCCGTGATCAGTTGCGCCGAGGCGGGCGCGCCCGCAGCCCCCGCCGTGAGCACCAGCGCGGCGTCGCTCTTGCGCTCCTGCAAGACGGCCAGCGCCGCGTCCTCGCTCAGGCCGGGCCGCACCTCGACGTCCAGGAACGGCACCGCCTGGAGCGCTGCGAGGAGGGTGGCCCCCGCCTCGGTGCGCACATCCGCGACGACGAGCAGCGCCGTGGTGCGCGCGGAGTCGACCGAGAACAGCCGGAACACGCCGAGGAAGATCATGGGGAACGCGAGCGCCCAGAAGATCGACTGGCGATCGCGCGCGACCATCTTCACGCTCGCGCCGAGCAGGGTGAGCATCAGCCGTCCCACTCGCTGCCGGTGACCGCGATGAACACGTCCTCGAGGGTGGCCGGCTCGACGGCGAGGTCGAGCATCGTGACGCCCGCGCGCTCGACCATCGCGGTGAGTGCGGCGACGACGGGCGGGGCGGCGGCGGCGCGCAGGCGCAGCACGTAGCCATCAGCGGCGTGTTCCTGCACCACCCGCGTCGCGCCGGGGATCGCCGCGACCGCGGCCGCCTCGAGCGGCGCCGAGGTGGTGCAGGTGACGCGATAGGCCGCGTTCAGCCCGCGGATCAAGCCCTGCGGGGTGTCGAGGGCGCTGATCCGCCCGCGGTGCAGGAACGCGACGCGGTCGCAGAGCGTCTCGGCTTCCTCCATGTAGTGCGTCGTCAGCACCACCGTCGCGCCGCTCGCGCGCACTTCGCGCACGATCGCCCACAGGTCGCGCCGCGCGTCGGGGTCCAGGCCGGCCGTGGGCTCGTCGAAGAACACGACCTCGGGCTCGTTCACCAGCGCCGCGACGATGCTGAAGCGCTGGCGCATGCCGCCGGAGAGCGTGCGCATGCGCGCGTTCGCGCGATCCTCGAGGTGCACCCGGCGCAGCAGTTCCAGCGGGTCGGCGCGCCGCGGATAGAACGACCCGAACAGCTCGAGGATCTCCCGCAGCGTGAGGTACTGGTGGTAGGACGACGCTTGCAGCTGCACGCCGATGCGCCGCTTCACCTCGACCGGCTGCTCCGTCACCTCGAGGCCGAGGATCGTCGCGGTGCCCGCGGAGGGGCGCGTCAGCCCCTCGAGGATCTCGACGAGCGTGGTCTTGCCCGCGCCGTTGGGGCCGAGGATGCCGAAGATCTCGCCGCGCGCGACCTCGAACGAGGCGCCGGCGAGCGCGGTGAGGTCACCGTAGCGCTTGACCAGATCGCGCGCGGTGATGACCGTCCCCGCGGCCTGCGTCGTCGCAGCCATGGGCGAGGCGTTAGCCCTGCACGTCGAGGAGCTTGAAGCGAATCGGGCCGGAGGGCGCGTTCACCGTGACCTCGTCGCCCGTCGCGTGGTTGATCACCGCGACGCCCATCGGCGAGGCGATCGAGATCTTGCCCTTCGAGGGGTCGACCTCGTTGGGGCTGACGAGCGTGAAGCTCTGCTCCTTCTTCGTGGCGGTGTTGAGCAGCCGCACCAGCGAACCGACGTTCGCGCGCCCGTGCTTGGCGTTTTCGTCGATGATCACCGCGTGGCGCAGCCGGCTCTCGAGGTCGCGAATGCGCGCCTCCAGGTGCCCCTGCTCGTCGCGGGCGGCGTCCAGGGGCGCGTTCTCGCGGAAGTCCTTGTCCGCCATCGCCTCGCGCAGCTTGTCGGCGATGTAAGGCCGCTTCCCCTTCTCCGCTTCGAGCTGCCGCTCCAACAGGAGCAGCCCGTCGAGCGTGACGCTGTAGGCCGTGTCGCCGAGGTCGGCCCCGGCGTTGAGCCGCGCGCGGCGCAACGACGGGGAGTCATACAGAGGCACCGCAGGCACGAACGCCGACACGAGGCCGGCGTCTGTGAACGAGAGGCGACCGGTGTAGGCAAGGAACGCGCGCAGCGGCTCGAGCGCCTTCGGCGTCTCGTCCGTCTCGGTGGTGACGTAACGCACGACCTCGTCGAGGGTCAGACCCTCGAGGTCGCGGTCCGCGCCGATCCACGCCACGAAGCGCTCGACGGCCGGCACGTCTTCGGCGGCCTTCGCCGGCTCGCCGTCGAGCGAGGTCTGGAAGTGCTCCAGCGCCTCGGTCGCGGTGATGCGTTCAGCCATAACGGGCCTCTTGCTCGTGCATCCAGCGGCGGAAGTGGCCGGTTGGCATGGGCGCGCCCGGTGCGTCGCCTGCTCCACCAGTCTAGCAAGATGTGGGACGCTGGGGCCAAGGTGCCAGACGTCCCCCCTCCCGACACCCCCGGCGCGCGCGCTCCCGGCGGAACGGGGGCGCCGCCCCCGCTGCCCCCGCTGTCCGCCCTGCCCGTGTTGCCCGTGCTGCGCGAGGAGGCCGCCCGCCTCGGCCTGCCCTTCGACGCCGCCCTTGAGGCGCGCTTCGGGCGCTACGCCGCGCTGCTCCTCACGTGGAACGACCGCGCCGGCCTCACCGCGGCCACCGACATCGAGGCCGTCCAGCGCCGCCACTTCGGCGAGTCGCTGGCGTTGCTGGTGGCGCTGCGCGAGGTCAGCGTGCTCCGCCCGGGCGTCGAGGCGCGCATGGCCGACCTCGGCCCCGGCGGCGGCTTCCCCGGCGTGCCGATGGCGATGTTGGAGCCCGCGCTGCGCCTCGTGGCCGTCGAGGCGCAGGAGCGCCGCTGCGCCTTCCTGCGCGCGCTGATCGCGGATGTCGGGCTGGCGGGCGCGGAGGTGGTGCACGCGCGCGCGGAGGAGGCGGGCCGGGCCCGCGCGCTGCGCGGCACCTGCGACCTCGTCGTCGCGCGCGCGCTCGCGCCGCTCGCCGTGCTCGTCGAGTACGCGCTGCCGCTGCTGCGCGAGGGTGGCGTGCTCGCCGCGCCGAAGGGCAGCCGCGCCGACGAGGAGATCGCAGGCGCCGCGGGCGCGCTCGCCGCGCTCGGCGGCGCGCTCCTCAAGGCCGTGCCCCTGCGCCTCGACGCCGACGCGCCGGAGCAGCGCGTCGTGCTGGTGCGCCGCACCGGCCCGCTCGACGACCGCTACCCGCGCCGCCCGGGCGTGCCCTCGCGGCGGCCGCTGTGAGGGTCTTCGACTCGCTCGTGGCTGCCGCTCCGCGGGCGGACGCAGCGGCGGGGGCCACCGTTCGCCAGGAGCCGTTGAGGTGCCGCGCCAGATCGGGAAGCCCCCTTCCCGCTAGGGAAGGGGGTTGGGGGATGGGAGAGAACAACTTCCCTTCTGAACCCCCTCCCGCGCAGGGAGGGGGCACCGGGTGGGCCGCCCCCACGCCCCGCGGACCGCGCGCCGCCCGCGCGCCCCGCGTCGCTCCGCCGGCGTGCGTTAGAATCGCAGGCGTGCGCGGGGGAGCGCCCGACCGAGGAGCCACCGTGCGCCTGATCCTGATGCGCCTGCGCCGGATCGCCGTCCTCGACATGGACGTGCTGGACGACGTCCGCCTCGACCCGCGCGCGACGTTGCAGGCGCTCGTGATCGCGGTGCTCGGGATCGCCGCGCTCGGCGCGGGCGGGTGGCTGTGGTGGGTGGGGAGCGGCCTCGGCGACCGGCAGGTGATCCTCGTGAAGAGCGTGGGCATCGGCTCCGCATTCGCGACGGCCGCCTGGCTGCTGTGGCTGGTCGTCGCCACAGCAGTGCTCGGGCGCTTCCACGTCGTGTTCGATGTCGGCCAGCTCGTGCGCGCAGCCGGGTTCGCGTGCGCGCCGCTCGCGATCGCGCTGCTGATGGGCGTGCCGATGGTCGGCTTCGGCGCGGGGCTGGTCGCCCTCGCGGGGTGGGTCGCGGCGACGCAGATCGCCCTCGAGCGCGTCACCGGGCGGGCCGGCCGCGAGGTGCTCGTGGCGAACATCGCCGGATTCGGCGCGTGGGCGCTGGTGATGTCGCTGCTCACTACGGGCCGCAACCCGTTCGGCCCGGGCCCGTTCCTCGCCGAGGCGATCTGGGAGGCCGTCACCGGGCAGGCCGCCTTCTTCGGCGGGTAGCCCACGCCGGGGAGTAACCTCGAAGGGGCCACGGCACCACCCATGCCCGCGCCCCGCCGTGGAGCGGAGAACCCTCACCCCCGGCCCTCTCCCGCTTCGCAGGAGAGGGGAGTCAGCAAGAGATCGTGGGGGGCTGCCCCCCACACCCCGGCGGAACACGCGCCGCTGCGCCCGCCGCACGCACCATCGAGGTCACACATGAAGCCCTGGGAACGCCTCACGAGCGCGCGCACGCCGGATGGCAGCCTGCTGGAACTGCTGCGCCACGACGCGGACTACGTGATCCGCGCGGACGGCTGGGAGCTGATGACGAGCCGCATGCACGCGTCCGAGGAGGCGATGATGCGCCTCGCGTGCGCGGCGCCGCGCGCCGACGCCTGTGTGCTCGTGGGCGGGCTGGGCATGGGCTACACCACCGCCGCGGCGCTCGCCATGCTCTCCCCGCGAGCCTCGGTGGTGGTCGCGGAGCTGGTGCCTGCGGTCGTCGAGTGGAACCGCGGGCCGCTCGGCCCCCTCGCGAACCACCCCCTCGACGACCCGCGTACCGAGATCGTCGTCGCGGACGTCACACGCGTGATCCGCCACGCGAAGGAGCGCTTCGACGCGATCCTGCTCGACGTCGACAACGGGCCGACGGCGCTGACGGACCGCGGCAACTCGTGGCTCTACCGCGCGGCGGGCCTGGCGGCGACGCGCGAGGCGCTGCGCCCGGGCGGCGCGGTGGCGATCTGGTCGATCGCCGAGGAGCCCTCGTTCGAGCGGCGGATGCGCGCCGCTGGCTTCGAGCCGACGACGCACCACATCCGCGCGCGCGGCACCAAGGGGCCGCGCCACGTGGTCTTCGTCGGACAGAAGCGCTAGACGCGCAGATGGCAGCCGCCCTCGTCGTCTCGCACCGCACGAACGCCGGCGACCAGCCGGAGAACACGCTCGCCGGCATCGCCGCGGCGATCCGCGATCGCGCGGACGGCGTCGAGGTCGACGTGCGCGTGACGCGCGACGGCGCGCTCGTGCTGATGCACGACGAGACGCTGCTGCGCGTCACCGGCGACCCTCGACGCATCGCAGACGTCACCCTCGATGAGCTGCGCGCGCTGCGCGTCCGCGACCCGCGCGGCGTCCAGCCGTTCCAGCCGGTGCCGACGCTCGCCGAGGCGATCGCCGCCGTCGACGGCCGCTGCGCGATCGTCATCGACTGCAAGCTGCGCGGCCTCGAGGAGCGCGTGGCGGCGACGGTGCGCGCGGCGGACGCGCAGGCGTGGACGTGGTTCACGCCCGACCACGCGGAGGATGCCGCGCTGCTCGCGCGGGAGTGCCCGCGGTCGCGCGTGCTGCTGTCGACGTGGGGGGCGGACGTCGGCGAGGCCATCGAAGTGGCGGCGGGCCTCGGCCTCGCCGGCGTCAACGCCGACCACGAGGCCGTGAGCGCGGCGCACGTCGAACGTGCGCACGCGCTCGGGCTGCTGCTCGGCGTGTGGACCGTGAACTCCCCGGGCGAGATCGCGCGCGCCCTCGACCTGCGCGTCGAGATCGTCATGACGGATCTCCCCCGCCGCGCCATCAACGCGATCCTCGCGCGCGAGCCGCGCTAGCCTCGCCTTCCTCCGCGGCTCGGCGCAGATCGAGCCGTCGACGGTCGACGGCGTCCGCGAGCACTCCGCCGAAGAGCGAAAGCGCGATCCGTGGGAGCGCCCGCGCGAGCCCGACGAGGCCCACCTGGAGCGCCGAGTTCGTGAGCTGGTAGATCCGCCACGCCATCGCCACGGTCGTGAACTGGCCCCCTAACGCGGAGAGCAGCCCACCCGTCCAGAACAGCCCGTAGTCGCGATACCGCAAGCGGGCGGCAGCCAGGCGAGCGTCACGGCCGCACCGCCCGGCCGATCACGCGGCGCGGGCGCCGGAGGCCCGAGGGCCACGCGCCGCTCAACGGGCGTGCTCGTGGTCGCGCGCCCGCACGAGGCGCCCGCATACGTCGCAGTGCATGCCCTCGAAGACCCGCAGGGTGAGCCCTCCGCACGCGGCGCAGGCCCAGTCATCGGCCGACCAGTGGTCGTCCGGATTGGCCTCGATCTTCACGGCGTCGAGGCGGACCGCCCCGCAGCCCTGGCACTCCCACACGCGCATGCCGGGTACCGCTCGCCTCCCGCGCCCCGCGTCGGGGGCCGCGCGGGGGAGCATACGCCTCGGGCGCCGGCCGGCTGCGGGCTGCTCTGCGGGGGGTTGGCAACGCCGCGTCGCCGCGTATACTCCGCTCGACGCGGGGCCACTCCATACGTACTCGGCCCGGGGCCCGTCACCCACTACCCAACGGATCGCCGACGTGAGGTGCTCGAATGGCTGAGAGGCCCTGGGAAGGCAAGAACAAGGTCGCGATCGTCGGGATTGGATTCTCGAAGATCGGCCGCATGCTGGAGCGCCCGCTCGGAGCGCTGGCCGTGGACGCGAGCCTCGCGGCGATCGCGGACGCCGGGCTCACCGTACCGGATATCGATGGCCTCGCCGGGCCGGAGAACGGCAACAATCCGGGCATCGCCTCCGCGCCGCTGGTGTGGATGGTCGAGGGCCTGGGCGTGGAGCGGGTCAACTGGTGGAACCAGAGCGGCAACATGTCCGCCACGTTCGGCAGCGCCATCAACGCGCTCGCCAACAACAACTGCGACTACGTCCTCGCGTGGGGCGCGTCGCG
>SHYQ01000016.1 GCA_009692765.1 Dehalococcoidia bacterium
CGCGTCACCGTAGGGCGACCACGCTCGGCGAGGAGGGCAACTGGAGGCGATCCACACTGTCGTTACTCCGCGGCCTCGTGCTCGTCGGAGAGGATCAGCCCGCCGCCGACCGCCCGCGCCGCACCCCTCCGGACGCACGGAACTAGCCCCCACCCCCCGCCCTCTCCTGCCGACGTGGGCGAGGGCGCCGGGGCTCAGAGCCCTCGCTCAAGGTGCAGAACTCTCGCCCGTGAAACGGGAGAGGGCAGGGTGAGGGTTCCCCTCTACGCCTTCCGCAGCGCGAACGTCGCCGCCACGCCATCGATATCCGCGTCCACGCTCGCGTCGCCGCTCGGCGCGTTCGATGCTTCGAGGCTGAGCGCCAGCACCTCCTCCGCGATCATCGCGCCGTGCGAGACCATCGCCGATCGCACCGGCTCCCCCGCGCGGTAGGTGACGTGGATGCGGTCCGAGACATCGAGGCCGGCGTCGCGGCGAAGGTCCTGGAGGCGGCGCACGATCTCTCGCGCCGTGCCCTCGGCGAGCAGGTCGGGGGTCAGCGTCGTGTCGACGAGCGCGGCGTAGCCGGACTCCTCCTGCGCCGCCCACCCGGCGGCCGCGTCCACGGTCACCAGCACGTCGGTCGGCGCGAGCGTGAAGCCGCCCACCGCGATCGGATCACCAGCGCGCATCGCCGCGACGGTCGCCGCCGCGTCGGCCTGCTGCAGCGCGCCGCGCACGGCCCCTACCTCCGCGCCGAATTTCGGCCCGAGCACCGGGAGGTTCGGCCGCAGCGTGTACGCGAGGCGGTCGCCGGGGTCGGTGAGCACCACCACGCGCTTCACGTTCAACTCCTCGGCGATCTGCGCGGCCAGGCGCTCCAGCGCGCGACGCTCGGCGTCGTTGCGCGGCACCAGCACCGCCTCCGCCAGCGGCTGGCGCACGCGCACCTGCGCCTTCGCGCGCGCGCCGCGGCCCAGCGACACCATGCGCTGCACCAGAGCGACGTCGTCCGACAGCGACAGGTCGATCGTCTCCTCGTCCACCACGGGCCAATCGTCGAGGTGCACGGAGTCCCGCGCATCCGCCGCCCGGCCGGCGACGAGGTTCTGGTACATCGCCTCGGCGACGAACGGCGTGAACGGCGCGAGCAACTTCGCGACGGTGACGAGGCACTCGTACAGTGTCGCGAGCGCCGCCTGTGAGTCCGTGTTTCCCTGGTTTCGCCCGCCTACTGCGGCTCCGGGCGCGGCATCGGAGAGCCGCGTCCCGCTGGGGCTCGTCGCGGACGCGGGGGAAGCCCCCCAGAAGCGACGGCGGCTGCGGCGCACGTACCAGTTCGACAGCTGGTCGACGAACGCCTCGATCGGACGCGCGGCATCCGCCGGCTCGTACGCCTCGAGCGCCTCCGTCACGCGCTCCACAGTCTGGTGCAACTCGCTGCGGATCCAGCGGTCGAGCTCGGTGCGCGTCGCCTCGTCCACCCGCGCGCGCGGGTCGAAGTCCGCGGTGTTCGCGTAGGTCACGAAGAACGAGTACGTGTTCCAGAGCGTCGACATGAACCGCCGCGAGGTTTCCGCGACGAGGTCCGAGGAGAAGCGCCGCGAGTTGCCCGGCGGCGAGGCGGTGTACATGTACCAGCGCACCGCGTCCGCGCCGTGCTGGTCCAGCACGCTCCACGGGTCCACCACGTTCCCGCGCGACTTCGACATCTTCTGCCCATCGCCGTCCAGGATATGGCCGAGGCAGATCACGTTCTTGAACGCGATCCCGGCGTCCACGTCCTCCGTGCTGTGCAGCAGCGTGGCCAGCGCATGCAGCGTGTAGAACCACCCGCGCGTTTGGTCCACGGCCTCGCAGATGAAGTCAGCGGGGAAGCGCGCTTCGAAGGTGTCCTCGTGCTCGAACGGGTAGTGCCACTGCGCGTACGGCATCGCGCCGGAGTCGAACCACGCGTCGGCGACCTCGGGTGTGCGACGCATCGTGCCGTTGCAGCGCGGGCAGCCGAGCTCGACGCGGTCGATGTGCGGGCGGTGCGGGTCGATGCTCCCGTCCGCGGCGCGGATCGCCTCCCCGGTGCCGCCCAGCGCACGCGCCAGCAACTCCTCGTACGAGCCGAGGCATTCGATGTGGTCGCACAACTCGCAGACCCACAGCGGCAGCGGCGTGCCCCAGTAGCGCTCGCGCGAAACCGCCCAGTCGATGTTGCCCGCGAGCCATTCGCCGAAGCGGCCCTCCTGGACGTGCTCCGGCACCCAGTGGATCTCGCGGTTGTTCTGGACCATCTTCCGTGCGACGGCGGTCGTGCGGATGTACCACGAGGGCTTCGCGTAGTAGAGCACGGGCGTGTCGCAGCGCCAGCAGAACGGGTAGGTGTGGCGGATCTGCCCCGAGTCGTACAGCAGACCGCGCGCGCGCAGGTCCGCCGTGATCGCCTCATCCGCGACCTTCGCGAAGACGCCGTCGCCCGGCCCGCCGATCATCGTGCCGTCCAGGCGTACCGGCTGGAGGAACATCAGCCCCTCGGCGCGGCCCATCGCGTAGTCGTCCTCGCCGAACGCGGGGGCGACGTGGAGGATGCCGGTGCCGTCGTCGGTGGTGACCGTCGCCGAGGCGATCACGCGGCGCGGCGGCAGGTCCTCGATCTGCTTCGGGCGCTGCGCGCGGCCGTCCACGAACATCAGCGGTTCGACCCCGGGCCACCCCGTCGACTCGTACAGCGCCTCGTAGTGCAGTCCGAGGAGCACCGCGCCGGGGAAGGGCTCGCCCCACTGGTAGGCATGCTCGACGTCCGCGGCCTGCCCTGGCCGCCCGTCGTTCTCGACGTACACGCGCGACTCGTTCGACACACGCGCGCCGGCCATCCGTGATCCGGCGAGCGCCGCGATCTCCCGCGCCCGCGCCTGCGCCACCACGATGCGCTCGCGCCGCCCCCGCGGATGGGTGACCTCCACCAGCACGTACATCGCGTCGGGGTTGACGGCGAGCGCGGTGTTGCCGGAGAGCGTCCACGGCGTCGTCGTCCACGCCAGCAGGCTCGTCGGCACGTGGTCGTTCAGTTGGAGCGCCGCGGGCGCCGGGAGATCTTCGAGCACGCGGAAGCGCAGCGTGACGCTGGGGTCCGGCGTGTCCTCCTGATAGCCCTGCGCGATCTCGTGGCTCGACAGGCTCGTCTGGCAGCGCGGGCAGTGCGGCGTCACGCGGAAGTCGCGGAACACCAGGTTCGTGTCCCACAGCCGCTTGAAGATCCACCAGCACGACTCCACGTACTCGCCGGAGTACGTGACGTACGCCTCCTCCATGTCCACCCAGAAGCCGATGCGGTCCGTCATCCGCTCCCACTCGGAGACGTACTTGAAGACCGACTCGCGGCACTGGCGGTTGAACGCCTCGACGCCGTACGCCTCGATCTCCTGCTTCGAGGCGAGGCCGAGCGCGCGCTCCACCTCCAGTTCCACGGGCAGGCCGTGGGTATCCCAGCCGCCCTTCCGCGGCACGCGGTAGCCGCGCATCGTGCGGTAGCGCGGGATCAGATCCTTGAAGACGCGCGCGAGGACGTGGTGGATGCCCGGGTTGCCGTTCGCCGTGGGCGGGCCCTCGAAGAAGGAGAACACGCGGTCCTCGGGGCGCTCCTCCACGGAGCGCTTGAAGATCTCCTGCTGCTTCCAGAAGGCGAGGATGCGCTCCTCCTGCTCCGGGAACGACACCCGCGAGGAGACCGCTTCGAACTTCGGTGCCGCTGTCGCCATGCCACGCTCCCCGACGTTACGGGCACGAAAAACGCCCACCCACACACCATGCATGGTGCGGGACGAGCGCTCGATGAGTCATCGAAGGCCCGCGGTACCACCCGCGTTGCGCGCGTGCCCCGCGTACCTGCCGCCCCATGCGGAGTGTACGAGGCGGCGCGACGCCGCTCACCGCACGACGGAGGCGCTGCCTCGTCGGCTCGCCTCGATCGCGCTGCCCCTGGTAACGGTGGGCGCTCCGGCCGCGCCTACTGCCCGCGCCCATCGGGGGCCGCGAGGTTCGGGCAGCAGCTCGGGAGGGATGTTCACCCCGCGCCGGACATCGAACGGTCCGACACGCGCCCGGCTTGCACCGTCCCGGGCTCGCTTGGCGGTCCCGCGCTACCTCGATGAGGCTGCGCAGGCCACGGGGCTACTCGTCTCCGTCGTCGCTTCGTATGTCGATCCGTCGATTCGAAACGAACGACCGTCAGTCTAGGCGACCCGGAGTTGCCATTCAATCCCGAGCGCTCGGTTGGAGGCCCCCGAGAACCGCCCGCAGCTCCTCGTGAACGCGGTTGCCACGGAAGAACGGCCCGATTGTACGTATAGTTTCGGTCACAATTTCGTGTGAATTCGGGTCTAGACGCTGGATCCAGCGGGCGATCCTCTGCTCATCCCAATCCAAACGACCAGTTAGGTGGACGATAAACGACGTGAATTGGGCAAGGCTGTAACGTCCATCGGCGACGCCCAGCGCGAGGTCTTCAACCTCGGCGTCCGTGGCAACGAGGAACGCTTGATTCAGGTAGAGGTAGAGGAAGAGCTCCATCGCCGCTACCGCGAACCGTTTGTTTCCGTCTGTATACGGATGATCCTTGTTCAGGAAGTAGTGCAAGGCGGCCGCCTTCTGCGGAAGCGTGCGGCGCTGGGGCCAGTGGGGCTGCGCAAGCGCGCCAAGTAGGAATCCACGACCTTCCTCGCCGCCAAGACGAAACGCCGGGGTGTCTGGGAACAGGTTTCGTGCAAGCGCCTCGACGAGAACGTGCGCGTCATCCTCGTCGAGGTAGCGTAGATTGGGCACGGCGTATCTGGCTAATGCTTTTCGAGTTCGCGAAGGGCCTTCTCGCGATGCCGGATCACTGTTTCCGCGGCCTCGCGGACGGTGGTCCGTGGGCGGCGCTCTTTACCCGGTCGGCCTGCATACTGACCGGACTGCGATGATCGCGTTGCGGGTGCCTTCTCCGATGATTTCGCCATGTGACGATCCTAGCTGCCTAGATGATCCGCCCGGCGTCCGGGTCGAGGACGACGGGGCGCGGCGGGCCGGCGCCCTCGAGGGCGACGGCGGCGTGGCCTGCGGCGGCAGAGATGCGCGCGGCGGCCGCCTCGGCCTCCACCGCTTCCTGCGCTTCGAGCTTCACGCGCACGTCGTTGTAGCAGTTCGAGCAGTAGACCGGGCGGTCGCCGCGCGGGACAAACGGCACCTCAGTGGTCTGACCGCACTGGTGGCAGGCCGCCACGTGCAACTGGCGCGGCGTGCGCCCGCCCCACGAGACGTACACACCGAAGGATGGAGCCTCCTCGCGGTCCTCGGGGCGGAGCAGCTTGCGCGTCTGGCGGCAGGACGGGCAGCGCACGGGGTCGTGTTGCAGGCCCTTCGTCGCGTAGAACTCTTGCTCGCCGGTGGTAAAGACGAACGACGAGCCGCAGTCGCGGCAGGTCAGTTCGCGGTCGTTGAACGCCATCGGGGCTCCTGTTCTCGTCGCTTGCTGACGGCTCATGCCGTTACGCGTGCGAAGATCGCGCCAAGAAGCGGACGCGCTGGCGTCCGCTCGAAGATGCTCCCTTGTGCAGGTGGGGGCGTTCTCCAGTATAGCAGCGCGTATAGCAGCGCGCGTCCGTCTCGGGGCGATCCGGCGCCCGCGCCGCCCATCGGCGTGCGCGTCGGCAGGCCTACCGGCGGGCGAGGAGCGCCGCGAAGTCCTGCGGGTTCAGCCGGTACAGCACCGCCGCGAACGCCAGCGCGCCCGCGCCGCCCGCCACCACCAGCACCGCCAGCGCGCCGAACGCGCCGCCGGCCGTGACGCCGAGCAGCCTGAGCGCCAGCCAGGTGGCGAGGATCACCACCGCCATCACCGCCGTCGCGGCCAGCGTGCCCCGCAGCGATCGTTGCAGCGCGGGCGAGTACAGGCCGCCGATTTGCCCGCGCAGCGCGATCACGAGCAGCGCGAACTCGAGGATCGCCGTCAGCGTCGCCGCCCCGGCCAACCCGCGCAGCCCGAACGGCGTGACCAGCAGCGCCGCCAGCGCGACGTTCAGGATCATCGCGACCACCGCCGCGCTGACCGGCGTGCGCGTGTCGGAGAGCGCGTAGAACCCGCGGCTCAGGATCTCGACGCCGCTGTGCGCGAAGATGCCGATCCCGTACACCATCAGCGCGCTCACCACCAGATCCGCCGACCGGACGTCGAACGCCCCATGTTGCAGCAGCAGCCGCACCGCGGGGCCGGCGAGCAGGACGAGCCCGACCGACGCCGGGATCGCGAGCACCAGGATCGTGCGCAGCGCGTGCGTCAGCGCGTCGCGGAGCAGGACCATGTCGCGCGCGGCGGCGTGCTGCGCCAGCGTGGGGAACACGGCGGTGGAGATCGCCATGCCGATCACGCCCACCGGCAGCATCATCATCAGGAACGCGTAGTTCAGCGCGCTGATCGCTTCGTCGGAGACGAACGACGCGAAGAAGATCGCCGCGAGCAGGTTCACCTGCACCGCTGCCAGCCCGATCACCCGCGGGCCCATGAGCGCCAGCACGTCCCGCACACCCTCGCCGAAGACGTCCAGCGACGGCGTCCAGCGCATCCCCACGCTCCACAGCGCCGGGAGTTGCACGACGAGGTGCCCGGCCGACCCGATCACCACCCCCCACGCGAGCCCCGCGACGCCGAACCGCGTCTCGAAGAGCGTCGCCGCGACGATGATGCTGAGGTTGTAGATCAGCGGCGCGAGCGCCGGCGCCAGGAAGTGCTGCCGCGCGTTCAGGATGCCCGTCAGCATCCCCGAGACCCCGAAGAACAGCGGCGACAGCAGCATCAGCCGCGTCAGGTGCACCGCCAGCGCGGTGAGTTCCGCCTCCCGCCCCGTCGCCTCGCCCAGCCCGGGCGCCAGCCACGGCACCACGATCGGCGCCGCGACGAACGCCACAGCCGCCGCCACGAACGTCGCGATGCTCACCAGGTGGAGGACGCTGGACGTCATGCGCCACGCCTCGGCGGACCCTCGCTCCACGCGCACGCGCGTGAACGTGGGGATGAAGGCGGAGGAGAGCGTGGCGCCCGCCAGCAGCTGGAACACGAGGTCGGGCAGCCGGAACGCGACCCAGTAGGCGGACAGCTCCGGGTCCGTGCCGAAGGCGTTGGCGATCGCCACCGAGCGCGCCACGCCGAGCAGGCGCGAGAGCAGGAACCCGACCGCGACGATCCCCGCCGCGCTTGCCAGCATCTCCAGACGGCCCCGGCGAAGGGCCAGCGGCTCGCCGATCAGGTAGCGGCGCAGCCGCCCGCGGTCGCGCTGATGTTCCTCGTACGGGTGGGGCGCGCCGGGGGCGACGTCCGGGATCTCTGCCGGCCGCAGCAGGTCGGGTTGCGCGCGGGCGGGCGGCTCCCCGCCGAGCGCCGTGGGAAGCGGGGCCGGCAGCGCAGGGGGGAACCATGGTCCGTCATCGGGCCTCGGCGCGGGGGTCGACCACTGCGGTGGCTGTCTATCGCGTTCATCGGTCATTCACCCTATGATCGGCCCCGCCCGCCGGGGGGGCAAACCGCAGCCCGCCTCCCGACCGCCCCTTCCGGCGGCAGCGCATCGAGGTCCGGGCCGGCGTAGACGCAGCCGCCGGCGCCCCGCTATGATGTTCCTCCGTCTCAGGAGGACAGATCGATGGCCCACTCACTTCAGGCTCGTAAACGCGTCCGCCAGACCGAGACCCACACCGAGCGCAACAAGCCGGTGCGCACCCGCGCGGCGCACGCGGTGCGGGACGCCCGCAGCGCGATCCAGCGCGGGGACGGCACGGCCGGCGAACTCGTGCGTGCCGCGCAGTCGGCGCTGGACCGCGCCGCGCGCCGCAACGTCATCCACCCGAACGCCGCGGCGCGCCGCAAGTCACGCCTCGCGCAGCAGCTGAAGGCGAAGCAACTCGCCGCGTAGCCTCGCGGCCCGTCCGCAGACTCGAGTGCCCCCGCGCGATCGGGGGTTTTTCGTGTCTCGGCCGCCCGTCCGCGCCGCCGATGATCCACCGATGCGCCGCGGCCGCCGGGCTGAGATACTGCGGCAGCCCACCGAACCCCGACTCACGAGACCCGGTCCCGCCCAATCCCCCACGAGGTACCACCGATGCGCGCCACGATCTTCCACGCCCCCGGCAACGTCACTGTCGAGGATCGCCCCGCACCCACCGCAGGCCCGGGGGCGATCCGCCTGCGCATCGCCGCCGCCTCGCTCTGCGCCTCCGACGTGCGCGTCTACCGCGGGGAGAAGTACGCCGCCGCCGGCGTCATCCCCGGCCACGAGGTCGCGGGCGTCGTGGATCAGGTGGGCGATGGCGTGGAGGGTATCCGCGTGGGCCAGCGCGTGATCATCTGCCCGATCGTCGCCTGCAACCGCTGCCGATACTGCCTCCTCGGTCGCCGCAACCGCTGCGAGAAGCGGCTCACGCTGGGCTACGACATGGACGGCGGCTTTGCCGACTACCTGCTCGTGCCACCGGCGATCGTTCTCACCGGGCAGGTGTTCGAGGTCGCACCCGACCTGCCGCTGGACATCGCCGCGCTGACCGAGCCCGCCGCGTGCACGCTCGCCTCGCTCGAGCTGTGCGGCGTCCAGGCCGGCACGTCGATGGCGATCGTCGGTGCCGGCCCCATGGGCCTGCTGCACCTGATCATGGCGCGGGCGCTGGGCGCCGGCCCGATCATCGTCAGCGAGCCGATCGCCGAGCGCCGCGCAACCGCGAAGCGCTGGGGCGCCGACGTGGTGCTGGACCCCGCGACGGACGACGTGAAAGCGGCTGTGCGCGCCGCGACCGGTGGACTCGGCGCCGATGCGGTGATCGTCTCGGTCGGCGTCGCGGACCTCGTCGCCCCGGCCCTCGACCTCGCGCGGCCGCAGGCCGTCGTCAACCTCTTCGCCGGCTTCCCACGCGGCGGCGCGCCGGTGCCGTTCGACCCGAACCTCGTCCACTACTCCGAGGTGCTGCTCACCGGCAGCCAGAATGCGACCGCCGACCAGTACCGCCGCACGCTCCGCCTGCTGCGCGCCGTCCCGCACATTGACGAGGTGGTGACCAACCGCTACAGCATCGAGACCTCGCCGGACGCCTACACCGCGCGCCTCGCGATGAACGGGCTGAAGTCGCTCGTGCAGTTCCCCGGCGTCGACGTCGCATGAGCGCGTGACCCTGAACGAGATGGCCCCGCACGATTTGGGCCGGGAAGACCGCCGATGAACTGGCCGCGACGCCGCGCGCAGCGGGCCGGTGCCGAGGCGCCGGCGCCTGTCGTCGCGGGTGAGGCGCGCGAACGCGCGCGACACACCGGGGACGTCCTGCGCCAATCGCGCGCGGCCCGCGGCATCTCGCTCGCCGATGTCGAACAGGATATCCGCATCAACCGCGTCTACATTGAGGCGCTGGAGAACGCGCGCTTCGACCTGCTGCCCGCGCCCGTATACGCGCGCGGCTTCATGCGGTCCTATGCGCGATACCTAGGACTCGACCCGGACGAGGCGCTCCGCGCCGTGCCGCACGACCTGCCGCGCCCGGCCGGGCTCGACCCCCCGCTCGGGCTGCGCCGCGCCGCTCCGGCCTCCCTGCCCACGCTGCCGGCGCTCAACCCATCGATGGTGATCGCGATCGGCGTCGCCGTCCTGCTGATCGTCGCTGCGCTCTACCTCGGCCCGGGGCTCCTCGGGAGCACCACCGACACTGCGGGCACGACGGGCGCGGGGCGCGCGGCGCCGCCGGCCGCGGGTACCGCGCAAGTGGTCACCGAGGCCCCGAACCTAGTGGGCGTGACGCGCGAGGTCGCCACCTCGACGCTGGAGCGCGCGGGCCTGACGCCGCTCATCTTCGAGTCTCTGAACTCGGCGGCCGCCGGCACCGTGTTCCGCCAGTCGCCCGGCGCCGGGAACCCCGTCAGGCGCGGCGACGTGATCACGTTGTTCGTCTCGCAGGGGGCAGGCGGATCGCCGGCCCCAACCGCGACCCCCGTCCGCACTCCGACGCCCACCGCCACACCCGTCCGCTGACGGCGCCCGAAGACCCGTAGACTGGATCGTTGTGAAGTACCACCTCGTCACGCTCGGCTGCGCGAAGAACACCGTCGACTCCATGCGCCTGGAGCAGGCGTTGCGCACGGGGCGCCATACCGCCGTCACCGCGCCGGAAGAGGCCGACCTCCTGCTGGTGAACACCTGCGGCTTCATCGACGCGGCGAAGGACGAGTCCGTGGCGGTCGTGCGCGCACTGGACGCGGCGCGCCGCGCGGACCAGCGCCTGTACGTCGTGGGCTGCATGACGCAGATCGCAGAGGACGAGGTACGCGCGGCCGTGCCGAACGTGGACGCCACGTTCGGCGTCGAGCACTGGGACGAGATCGCCGCCTCGATCGGCGCGGCGAGCGAGACGTACGACATCCCCGCCGTCGCGCTGCCCGTCTTCGGCGCGCCCAGCGCCTACCTCAAGATATCGGACGGCTGCGACCGGCCGTGCACCTTCTGCATCATCCCGACGATTAAGGGTGCGATGCACTCCGCCCCGGTCAGCCGTCTCCTCGCGGAGGCGCGCATGTACGCCGCCGCCGGGGCGAAGGAGCTCGTGCTCGTTGCGCAGGACTCCACCGCCTACCTCGAGGATGCGGGCGGACGCGACGGCCTCGCCGCCCTCCTCGAGGAGCTGTCCGCGGGCGTGCCGGAGGTGCCGTGGATCCGACTGATGTACGCCTACCCCGGCCGCGTCACAGCGCGCCTCGCCGAGGCGATGGCCGCGCTGCCCAACGTGGTGCCCTACCTCGACATGCCGCTCCAGCACGGGTCGGAGGCCGTGCTGCGTCGCATGAAGCGCCCCACGCTCGCGCACTCGCACCGCAGCATCGAGACGGTCCGTCGCGCGATCCCGGAGGTCACGCTGCGCTCCACGTTCATCGTCGGCTTCCCCGGCGAGACCGAGGCGGAGTTCCGCGACCTGCTGCGCTTCGTCGAGGAGCAGCGCATCGACCACGTCGGCGCGTTCACCTACTCCCCGCAGGCCGGCACACCCGCCGCCTCCGGCCCCGACCAAGTGCCCGAGCCGGTGAAGCAGGAGCGCTACGGCCGGCTGATGACGCTCGCTCAGGGGATCTCGCACGCCTCGAACCGCGGGCAGGTGGGCCGCGAGGTCGACGTCCTGATCGAGTCGCGCGAACCGGGGCGCTCCGCCTCCGGCGGGGAGATGGTGATCGGCCGCACGGTGCGCGACGCGCCGGAGGTGGACGGCCTCGCGCTGGTCAAGGGCGCCTACCAGATGGGCTCCATGGTGCGTGTCCGCGTGGACGGCGCGCTGCCGTACGACCTGCTCTGCACCCCGGTTACGATCCCGGTCACGCCGACGCCCGGAGCGCTCGCACGGCCGTGATTCGGCACCCGGGGGGTTTCCGGGTGCGATCCGCGGGTGTTCACCGAGTCTGAAATGCCCGAATTCGCGCGGTCGGGCGTCATTTAACCGGGATTTTACGTGATTGTGCGCACAATCACTTGCCATTACTCGGCCCCAGACTGAAACTGTAGACATAGAGACACCCGAACTCAGGAAGGGTCTCGACAGTCTGGGCGGGTGGGGTGTAGGCCCCGGCCGAACCGGAAGAAGGCAGGAACGACAGATGACACAGATGCCCCAGGTAGAACGCATGTACAACGCGATCGTGGTGCGCGGCTCCCGCTCGGTGCCGACCTTCGCCGAGGTCGCGGGCGACGCCCGCCGCGAGGCGCTCGCCGCGTTCAACGTGGCGACCCGCTTCTAGCGGACCGCCTCCAGTACGGTAGACCGTCCGCTGAGGGACCCCTCCCCCGAAACGGAATCCCCGGTCGAACCTCTAGGAGCAGCGCCCCGTCCCCGCGGGGCGCTGTTCGTTTTTCCTGGGTTCGCACCCCACAGGTGCACGGGCGCGCTACCCCTCTTGCTCCCACTCCTCCTGCGCGACCCACGTCACTTCGGCGCGGCCGATCAGATCCTCGTCGATGAACCGCCGCGCCTCCTCCGCCTGGTGACGCGCCGTCGCGCGATCGCCCGAGACGACCGCGAACCCGATCTGCCCCGCCCGCACGATGTCCTGCAACCCCGTCTCAGCCGCAGCGACGTGCAGCCGCTGCCGCAGCCGCACGACGAGCGACCGCACCACGGAGCGCTTGTCCTTCAGCGATAGCGCCGAGGGGATCTCGATCGTGACGAGGACGCTGATCGTGATCATGTGGTGATCATCGCGTGATCATGGTGTGGTCACGACGCCCCGGCGGTGCGGAGTCCGCGCGCGGGTGGATGCGAGTCGCCCGGAGTCTGACGCTACGGCGTCAGGAGGATGCGCGGATCTGTCGGGATATCGACGCGGTCATCGTCGGCGATCGCCGCGTCGGATTGCTCCGGCTCCTCCAGTGAGGGCGTGACGGCGAGGGCTGCGGCGACCTCGTGCTCCGAGAGCCCCAACTGCTCGCTGATCTCGCCCGGCGGCAGGTCGATCTCCGGGGGCAGCGGCGGCAGCTGGCCGGCGCGCTCCAGCCCGAAATGCTCCAGGAAGCGCTGCGTGGTCTGGAACAGCACCGGTCGGCCCGGCCCCGCGCCGTAGCCCGCCGGCGCGATCAGCGCGCGCGCGCGCAACGTGGCGACGGCGGCGTCGCTGCTGACGCCGCGGATACTGTCGATCTGGCCGCGCGTGACCGGCTGGCGGTAGGCGATGATCGCCAGCGTCTCGAGGGCCGCAGTGCTGAGCCGGCGGCTCGCCTCCAGCCCGAGAAAGTGCTCGATGCGCGCGGCGGCCTCCGGCGAGGTCACCAGTTGCACGCCCTCTGGCCCGCGCTGCACGCGGATCCCGCGGCGCCCCTCGCGCAGCGTCGCCGCGAGTTCGTCGAGCGCGCGCTCGATGCGCGTCGAGGTGACATCGAGCGCCCGCGCGAGATAGGACTCCTCCACCGGGTGATCGGCGACGAACAGCAGCGACTCCAGCAGCGGCGCCAGCTCGGAGAGATCCTCGAACGGGGCGCTCGCGGCCGGGGCCGCGTACCCCATGATCACCTCGGTAAGCTCGGGCTCCCCGGGCGGCGTCTCGGGGTCGTCGGGCACCATCAGGGGCTCGGACTCAGCGTCGAACGGGCGCGGGGGCGTCATCGCCCGCGGGCGCGCCGGGGGTGCGCCGCCGTCCCGCTCGCGATCGCCGCTGGTCATCCGATCGCCCCCGTCCCTAGCATCGCCCCCGCCTCACTCGTCGACCGACATCCTCCCACGCCCGCGCGCCAGCCGCACGAGCCGCACGAGCGGGGGGCATGCGGGAACCCCGCGTACGCCGTCCCAAGGCGCGGCATCATACGATCCCCGCCATGTCGTACCCCATGTCGCCCCTCATCGTAGACATCCACACGCACATCTTCCCGCCGCGCCTCATCGAGGCACGCGCGCGGCTGGTCGCAGCCGACCCCGGCTTCGCCGCGCTCTACGCCTCCCCGCGCGCGCGCATGTCGACCGCCGAGGAACTGGTCGCCTCGATGGAGGGTGCGGGCGTGGACGTTTCGGTGGCGGCAGGGTTCTGGTGGGGCGACCCGGCGCTGCGCGCGGAGCACGCGGCCTACCTGGTGGAGGCGGCCGCCCGCTACCCCGGCCGCCTTGTCCCGTTCGTCCCCCAGCCGGCGCGCGCCGCGCCGCACGGCGCGGCCGGCAGCGGGGAGGTACGCCTCGCCGACCCACAGGCGATCGAGGGCGGCGCGCTGCCGCTGCTGGTGCACTGCTCGGAGGCGGTGGGGCACGCCTACCCCGGGAAGGCGGGCGGGCTGACCTCCGGCGCACTCTGGCGGCTCGTCGACGAGCAGCCCGCCGCGCGAGTGATCGCGGCGCACTGGGGCGGCGGGTTCCCGTTCTACGCGCTGATGCCCGAGGTGCGCGCGGTCATCGAGGCCGGGCGGCTGGTATTCGACACCGCCGCCTCGCCGCTGCTCTATGCGCCGGAGGCGGTGCGTCGGGGGATCGACCTCGTCGGTGTGCGGGCGGTGTGCTGGGGCTCCGACTTCCCGCTGCGTGAGCAGGCGCAGGACCGCGCCGCGATCGAGGCGGTGCTCGGAGATCCCAGCGCGGAGCGCGATGCGGTCCTCGGCGGCAACGCCGTGCGCTTCCTCGGCCTCGCGGTCGCGGGGCGGGCGTAGCGCGTGCGCCTCTTCATCGCGATCGAGGTGTCGGACGAGTGGCGCGCGGTCGCCACATCGCAGCAGGAGGCGCTGATCGCGGCGCTGCCGCCGGCGGTGCGCGCCCACCTGCGTCCCGTGGGCGCGGAGCTGCTGCACGTGACGCTGCGCTTCCTCGGCGAGGTGGACGAGGGGGCGATCGACCCGTTGCAGGCGGCGCTGGACGCGGTGTTGCCGTTCGCGGTCACGCTCTCGCTGGAGCCCGCCGGGACGTTCGGCCCGGCGCCTCGTACGGGCGTGGTTTGGCTGGGCGTCGCCTCCTCGGGTCCACGGGGTGAGCTGCGGGTGCTGCGCGGGCTCGCGCGCGACGTGGAGCGGGCGGTGCGGCTGGTCGGCGCGCCCCCCGAGGACCGCCCGTACTCCGCCCACCTCACGCTCGCGCGTCTCGCCCGCGGTGCCGGCCCCGGGGATCGCCGCGCCGTCGCGGAGGCCGTGCGCGCCCTCGACGCGCCGCCGCCCGTGCCGTTCACCGCGCGCGAACTCGTGCTCGTCCGATCCTACATCGAGGGCCCCGCCCCGCGCTACGAGGTGCTTTCGCACCATCCCTAGCCGGATCCCGGCGCCTGAATCTGCGCAGGACGCCTTGTGCGGCGCTGCACGATCTTGACGCGCTCCTTCGGCGGGACTAGGTTTCGCGCAGAGGTGGTCGATGGACACACTTCACGGGAGATGGCCTCAGTGAATCGCCGCGGCTTTGCCGCGGCGATTGTCGTTTCCGGGGGGATCTTCCGGCGTCAGAGCCATGTCACCGGCGTACCCGCGATCACGCCTGCAACCGTGTCGCGGCGAAGGAGGCGCTCTTGCACTCGAGCATGATCAGCAAGATCGAGAAGGCGCACCGCTACGCGACAGAGCGCGAGCGCTTTGACGTGCAGTCGATGGTCGTCACCGTGCACGGCGACAACGACGACCACACCGTCCACTACGATGGCGACCGCTGGTCATGCGACTGCGACTACTTCCAGATGCAGCGCACCTGCGCGCACACGATGGCGCTCGAGGTCATGCTCGAGGGGATGATCCCGCACCACAACCGCACCGCGGTGGCGTAGCAGCGCGGCAAGCAACAGCAAGCAGCGGCAAGCAGCAACGAGGCCGGGCGATCGCCCGGCCTCGCGCGTCCCGGGTGGGCGGGCGCGCTACGGCTCGTAGCGGCGCAGCACGAGCACGGCGTTCTGGCCGCCGAAGCCGAACGAGTTCTTGACCACCGTCCGCACCTCGGCGCGGCGCGCGGTGTGTGCGACGTAGTCGAGATCGCAGCCCTCGCCCGGGTGGTCGAGGTTGAGCGTCGGCAGGATCATCCCCGTGCGGATCGTCTGGATCGCGGCGATCGTCTCCACGCCGCCGGAGCCGCCCAGCAGGTGCCCGATCTGCGACTTCAGCGCAGACACCGGCAGCGCGTAGGCGCGCTCGCCAAACACGGTCTTCAGCGCCCCGGTCTCCGCGATGTCGCCGACATCCGTGGCGGTGGCGTGCGCGGAGACGTAGTCCACCTCGTCCGCGTCGATCCCGGCGTCGCGCAGCGCGAGGCGCATCGCGCGCGCCGCGCCAGCGCCGTGCTCCGACGGCGCGACGAGGTACGAGGCGTCCGCACTCACGCCGTAGCCGATCAGTTCGGCGAGCGGCGTCGCGCCCCGCGCGATCGCGTGCTCCAGCGACTCCAGCACCAGCATCCCCGCGCCCTCGGCCGGCGTGAAGCCGTCGCGATCGCGGTCCCACGGACGGCTCGCGTGCTCCGGGTCGCCGTTGTGTGCCGAGGCCAGCGCGCGCATCGAGGCGAAGCCGGCGAGGCCGAGTTCGCAGATGCCGGCCTCCGCGCCGCCCGCGACCATCACGTCCGCCGCGCCGCGCCGGATCACCTCGACGGCGTCGCCGATCGCCTGCGTGCCCGCCGCGCAAGCGGTGGCCACGGTGTTGTTGTAGCCGAGCAGCCCGAACTGGATCGCGACGTTCCCGCCCGCCATGTTGTTGAGCCGTTTCGAGATGTAGAACGGGTCGACGCGCATCCCGCCGCGCACGAGCAGCGTGCGCATCGCCTCGTCGTCGTTCGGGATGCCGCCGCCACCGTTGCCGATCAGCACCCCGACGCGCTCGCGGTCCACGTGGTCGAGGTCGATCGCGGCGTGGTCCAGCGCCATCCGCGTCGCGGCGACGGCGTACTGCGAGAAGCGCGCCATGCGGCGGCCGTCCTTGGGGTCCATGAACTGCGTGTAGTCGAAGTCCGGCACCTCGCCCGCGACCTGGCAGGGGTAGTTGATCGGGTCCGCGAGGGTCATCCGGCGAATCCCCGACCGTCCGGCGACGGCGTTCCCCCAGAACAGATCCAGCCCCACGCCGAGCGGCGTGATCGCGCCCATGCCGGTGACCACCACACGTCGACGCCCGGCTGGGTTGACCACGCTGCACCCCGCCCCAGTTGCCTGCATTGCCCGAGTCGCCCGAGCCGCCCGAGTCGCCTGAGCCGGTTCGATCCCGGCCGGCGCGATCCGATCCTACCGCAGGCCGAGGGCGTGATCGCCCGCGATGCCGAGCAGGTGCTCCCGCGCGGCGGCCACCGTGTAGAGGCTCCCCGCGACGATCACCGCACCCCGCTCGCCCGCCTGCGCGATCGCGAGGTCGACCGCCGCGGCGATGCTGGCGGCGCGCTGCGGGATCGCCCCGCGCTCGCGTACCGCGCGGACGATGTCGGACACGTCGGCGGCGCGCTGCGTGGGCGGCGGCGCGACGATGACGTCGTCCCCCTCGCCGATCAGCGGCTCGAGGATCGCCGGCGCGTCCTTCCCCGCCAGCATCCCGATCACCCAGACGCGCCGCTTCGGCACGGCGATGCCGTCGACCGCCTCGCGGAAGCGCCGCGCCGCGAGCGGCGTGTGCATCCCGTCGAGGATCGTGAGCGGTCGCTGCCGTACCACCTCGCAGCGCCCGGGCATCCGCGCGCCGGCCACGCCGCGCGCCACCGCCTGCTCCGGCAGCGCCGCCGTCCCGGGGCTCGCCCGGAACGCGAATGCCTCCTCGGCGGCGCGCACCGCGGTCGCGATGTTCTCCGACTGGTGCCGCCCGATCAGCGGCGACTTCAGCCCGCGATAGGTGCGCAGCGGCGTGCGCAGGTCCAGCGTCTGCCCCTTCAGGCTGTGCGCGGTCACGCGCATCGCGCACTCGTCCGCGACCACGTGCAGCGGCGCGCCCTGCGCGGCGGCGCGCGCGCGGATCACCTCCAGCGCGCTCGCGCGCATCGGCGAGGCGATCACCGGCGCGTTGCCGACGATGATCCCCGCCTTCTCCGCCGCGATCAGCGGGATCGTGTCGCCGAGGATCTCGGTGTGCTCGAGGTCGATCGGCGTGATCGCGACGGTGGCCTTGCCCGCGCACGCCATCGCGTTCGTCGTGTCCAGCCGCCCGCCGAGGCCGACCTCGACCACCTGCCAGTTGCACCCCGCCTCCGTGCCCACGAGCCAGCCCATGACGGTGAGCAGCTCGAAGTACGACCAGCCCGCCGTCGCCGGGTCGTCCAGCAGCCGCGTCGCCGCGCGCGTGAACGTCGCGTGGTCCACGGGCTGCCCGTCGATGGCGATGCGCTCGCGCGCGGAGTGCAGGTCGGGCGAGGTGATGAGCAGCGTGTGCGCGCCCGCTTCTTTGAGGATCGCCGCGGCGATCGTGGCCACGGAGCCTTTGCCCTTCGACCCGGCGACGTGGATCGTGTTGCGTCGGTCGGGCCGCCCGTGCGCCTCGAGATAGGCGACGATGTGGTCGATGTCCCAGCGCTTCGCCTCGGCGGCGCGGCCGGTGCGCTCGTAGCCGCCGCGCGCCAGCAGGCGGCGCATCACGCCCGCGTACGCGGCGAGGTCGACGTCAGGGGGTGCGGCCGTCACCTCATCCCGCCCCTTCCCTCGCTGCTGCACGCACTGCATACACCGACTGAACGCACCGATATCGGGCGTCGAGTGTAATCTGAGCGGGCGATGACCACTGACCACACGACCCTCAGTACCGCGAGCGCCGCCATCGGCGGCGGGCGCAGCAGCCCGTGGCGGCCCCTCGCCGGGTTGCCCGGGCACGCGCTGGGCGCGATCGAGGGCGCGGAGGTGGGCAACGGCGTCACGCTGGCGATCGAGATTGGCCCGCGGAGCAAGGTCGGCAGCGACTACTTCCGCGCCTTCCTCGTCAGCGACGCGCTGGGACGCTCGACGGCGCCCCTGCTCTGGGGGCTGATCAACCGCGGCCGCTTCCCCGGGTTCAACTGGGTCGAGGTGACCGACTCCGCGGGCCGCCTCCCGATGGAGAGCGGCGACGAGGTGGAGATCCCCGAGGGCATCGAACTCCAGATGGTGCGGGTGCTGGGGACGCTGGTGCCCGCGGGCGGCCACCTGATGATGGAGTACGACTCCCGCCATCGCTCGCGCACCGCCCGCGCGCTGATGGCGAACGTCCCCCCCGTCGCCACGCCTCTGGGCGCGATGATGTTCGCCGCCGGCTGCGGCGTCGCCTTCACCGACTGGTACATCTCCGAGGGGGGACGGGAGGGGGCGCGCAAGCTCCAGGGCTTCCGCGCGCTGGACGCGGCGCACGAGGACCGCCGCGGCCGCGAGATGCTCAACGCCCTCGAAGCCTTCATGCCGCGCGCGCGCGACCTCGACTGGGACGTCCAGGCGGCCGTCCGCCCGCTCGCCGAGGCGGCGATCACCGTCCTCCGCCAGCGGTTCGACATCCCCGACGGCCCCATCGGCCCGCGCGGGGTGTGACTCCGCTTCGGGGTGCTCAGAACCCTCGCCCGCGAAGCGGGAGAGGGCAGGGTGAGGGTTCCCGGTCGGTTTGCCTCGGGCGTTTGCACAGTGACTCGGCGCGCGAATAGCATGCAGGCATCCCCGGCCGAACCGTGCCACTGACCGCCACCGCGCTCGTCCGTCGTCTTCGGGGCGACGTCGATGCCGTGCCGAACGATGTGTAGGACCGCTAGCGCCGCGTAGAGGAGCGACCACATGCCGCAGACCCTGAGCGTGATCAAGGCCGACATCGGCGGCTGGGTGGGGCACACCGCGATGCATCCGGAGATCCTCGATCACGGCCGCGAGCAGCTCGCGCTCGCCGTGCAGAGCGGGCTGCTGATCGACGGCCAGGCGCACGCCTGCGGTGACGACATGTTCCTGGTGATGTCGCACGACCGCGGCGAGGACAACACTGAGCTCCACCAGTACGCGTGGGACGCCTTCGTCAGCGGCACCGAGATCGCGAAGAAGCTGAAGCTCTACGGTGCCGGTCAGGACCTGCTGGCGGACGCCTTCTCCGGGAACATCCGCGGCATGGGCCCCGGCTCCGCGGAACTGGAACTCGTCGAGCGACAGTCGGAGCCGGTGATCGTCTTCATGGGCGACAAGACCTCGTCCGGATCGTTCAACCTGCCCTTCTACAAGATGTTTGCGGACCCGTTCAACACGGCGGGCCTCGTGATCGCGGAGGCGCTGCACCAGGGCTTCGCCTTCGAGGTGCACGACCTGAAGAACCACAAGAAGATCGTCTTCAACGCGCCCGAGGAGCTGTACGACCTGCTGGTGTTCATCGGCTCGCCCGCGCACTACGCGATCAAGCGCGTGGTCGCGCGTGCCACCGGCGAGGTGGCGGCGGTCTCCTCCACCGACAAGCTTTCGCTGATCGCGGGACGCTACGTGGGCAAGGACGACCCGACGGCGATCGTCCGCTGCCAGGGTGCGTTCCCGGCGGTGGGCGAGGTGCTGGAGCCGTTCACGACCCCGTACATCGTCGAGGGCTTCATGCGCGGATCGCACTACGGCCCGTGGATGCCGACCTCCGTCGCGGAGGCGCACCCCGCGCGCTTCGATGGCCCGCCGCGTGTCGTCGCGCTGGGCTTCCAGCTCGCCAACGGCAAGCTCATCGGCCCGCGCGACATGTTCGACGACCCCTCGTACAACAACGCCCGCCAGAAGGCGAACGACATCTCCGACTTCCTGCGCCTACACGGCCCCTTCGAGCCACACCGCCTGCCGCTGGACGAGATGGAGTACACGACTATGCCGGCCGTGGCCGCGAAGATGGCCAGCCGCTGGAGCGAGATCTAGCGAGGTCGCGGGCCCGATGCTGGCGACAGCGTTATGGGTGAGGGCGTGGGTCGGCCCATCCCCCGTCCCCCTTCCCTGCGCGGGAAGGGGGACGGATGAGTTGGGGGTTGCACCCCCAACTGGGCCTTGGCTACGCAAGCCCCGGGCAGAGTCGCACCCGCGCGAGCACCACACGCATCCTCGAACGCGCTGGCGGCTGTCGCGGTGAACGGCGCGCGACCTCGGCTGTTGGTCGCGACGGGCAACGCGGGCAAGGTGCGCGAGATCCGCGCGATCCTCGCCCCTTCCGGACAGCAGCAGAGTGCGTGGGACATCCAGACCCCCGCCGAGGCTGGCATCACGCTCGCCCTGGTTGCCGAGGGCGGCCGCTCGTACGCGGAGAACGCGATCGCGAAGGCCATCGCCGCGGCACACGCCAGCGGCCTCCCCGCGCTCGCCGACGACTCCGGCATCGAGGTCGACGCGCTCGACGGCGCGCCCGGCGTGACCAGCGCCCGCTACGGCGGCCCCTCGATGCGTAACGACCATGACCGCAACGCGCTCATCTTGCGACGCCTCGAAGGCGTGCCGCCCGCGAAGCGCACCGCGCGCTTCCGCGCGATAGTCGCGCTCGCCTTCTCCGGCGGCCGCGTCGTCACGCGCGAGGGCGTCGTCGAGGGCCGCATCGCGCTCGCGCCGCAGGGCGTGAACGGCTTCGGCTACGACCCGATCTTCCTGCTCCCCGATGGCCGCAGCATGGCCGAGCTCGGCGACGAGAAGGATCGCATCAGCCACCGCGCGCTCGCCCTCGCCGCGCTCCGCCCGCTCCTCGCGGCGCTGCGCCCGCAGGGGAGCGCGGGGCGGTAGGCTCTGCGCGTGGCCGCAGCCGTCGAACTGCCTGGTGTGGTTGTCCGCCGCATCCGACCGGATGAGGGGCGGCTGTTGCGCGATGTCCGCCTGCGGGCGTTCGCCGACGCGCCGCTCGCCTTCGGGACAACCGTGGCCGAGGCGTCGGCTCGTCCGCCGGGATGGTGGGACGCGCGTGCCGCGGCGTGTGCTCAGGGCCCCGCCAGCGCGCTCTGCGTCGCTGAAACGGTAGCGCGCTGGTGCGGCCTCGTCGGTGCGGAGTCAGCGGGCGTCCTCGGTGACGTTGAAGTGATCTCGATGTGGGTGGATCCTTCGGGGCGTCGTCGAGGGTTGGGACGTTGGTTGCTCGATACCACTGCCGTGTGGGCGTCGGAGCAGGGCGCGGTCGCGCTGCAGCTCCGGGTGACGGAGGGTAACGTGCCCGCGATACGGCTCTACGAGGCGTGTGGCTTCATCTTCACGGGCGAGGCGCAGCCGCATCCATCGCAGATCGGGCTACGCGAACTCTGTATGCGCCATGCGTTGAACATGAAGATGGAATAGACCGGACTGGCCCTTGAGGCCGCATCCCCGCCCGCGTCCCTACGCGCGCCGCGGCGCGACGAGGTAGACGTCGTAGCGGGCGGCGCGGCCCGGCACCTCGAGGTCGGGGGGGCGGATGCCCTCGAGGTGCGGCGCGTGCACGGGGCGCTTGAGGACGACGCGTCGCCGCGCGGCAGCGAGCGCCGCCTCGATCAGCGCCACCGTGTCGCGCGGGTCGGTAGGCCCCAGCAGGCGCTGGAGCAGTTGCATCTCCTTCTTCGCGCGCGCCGCGTTGCTGCGGTCGGGGAACATCGGATCGACGAGCACCACGTCTGGGCGTTCCCCCTCGGGCAGCGCGGCGAGCGCGGCCAGCACCGCGCGCGCATCGGAAACACGCAGGTCGATGCGCGCGATCACCGGCGCGAGCGTCGGATCGGCGGCGGCGCGGTCGAGTGCCTCGCGTAGCAGCGTCGCGACGACCGCCGACCGCTCGCAGGCGATCACGGTGCAGCCCAGCGCCGCTGCCAGCGCGCTCTCCCGTCCCAGCCCCGCCGTCGCATCGAGCACGCGTGCGCCGGGGTGGCGCTTCAGGCCGAGCGCGGAGGCCAGCCGCCCCTCGCCGCGTCCGCCCGCTCGCAACCGCTCGCCCAGCCCGCCCCCGAGCAGGTCGGCGCGCACCGCTCCAGGCGCGCCCGGCGCGGGGTCGAGCAGCGCCCAGCCCTCCTCGTCCAGCACGAGCGCGAGCGTCCCCGGCTCCGCCGCCTCGACGTTCTCGACGAACGGCAGCCCGAGGTCGCGCGCGTGCTCGCGCGCCGCCGCGACACGTGCCGGTGTTTCGGCGGTCACCACCACCGGGGTACGAGTGGAGTGGACGGTTGTCACCGGGCGATCGTAATCGGTGCCCGCGCGGGGGAGTCCAGCCGACCTCACCGTGCCCTCTCCACCTGTGTGGAGAGGGTTCTGAATCCTGGCTCCCGCGATTTGGCTCCCTCTCCACACAGGTGGAGAGGGCACGGTGAGGTCCCCGCCCTGCCCCGCCGTGCAAGACGCTCCCCGCCAAGGCTACACTGTCTCCATGCCCCACCCCGACCTCGACTCCTCCGGCCGCGCGCTCGACACGCCCGCTGCACCGGCTCCGGCGCTCATCGACCGGCTCGGGCGGCCGCTGCACGACCTCCGCATCTCCGTCACGGACCGCTGCAACTTCCGCTGCCGCTACTGCATGCCGCGCGAGGTGTTCGGCGCGGACTTCGCGTTCCTCCCCCGCTCCGAGATCCTGACCTTCGAGGAGATCACCCGCCTGGCGCGCCTCTTCGCCGCCCGTGGCGTGAAGAAACTGCGCCTCACCGGCGGCGAGCCCACGCTGCGCGCCGAGCTCCCCCGCCTCGTCGAGATGCTGCGCGCGATCCCCGGCGTCGACATGGCGATGACGACCAACGGCACGCTCCTCAAGTCGCTCGCCGCCCCGCTCGCGCGCGCCGGGCTGGACCGCGTCACCGTCAGCCTCGACTCGCTGAACGACGCGGTCTTCCGCGACATGAACGATATGGACTTCCCCGTGGCGCTGGTGCTCGAGGGCATCGAGGCGGCGGCCGCCGTGGGCCTCGGCCCGGTGAAGATCAACGCCGTCACGCGGCGGGGCGTGAACGACCACACGCTGATCGACCTCGCGCGGCACTTCCGCGGTACGCCGCACATCCTGCGCTTCATCGAGTTCATGGACGTCGGCAGCACCAACGGCTGGAAACTGGACGAGGTGCTGCCCGCCGCCGATCTCGTGCGGCAGATCGACGCCGTCTTCCCGCTCGAGCCGCTCGATGCCCACTACACCGGCGAGGTCGCGCAGCGCTACCGCTACCGCGACGGCGCGGGGGAGATCGGCTTCATCACCTCCGTCACCCAGCCGTTCTGCGGCACGTGCACGCGCGCGCGGCTCTCCGCGGAGGGCTCGCTGTACACCTGCCTCTTCGCCGCCGAGGCGGGCGCCGACCTCCGTGCTGCCGTCCGCTCCGGCGCAACCGACGAGGCGCTCGGCGCGCTCATCGACGCGACGTGGCACGCGCGCGAGGATCGCTACTCCGAGCTGCGGTCTGCCTCGACGGCGGGCCTGCGCCGCGTCGAGATGTCGTACATCGGCGGGTAGCGCGAGCCAGCCGCCGCCGCGATCAGGAACGATCAGCAACGATCAGCACCAGCGAGGATCGACCGTGACCAGCGACGCACTTTCCCACCTCGATGAGCACGGCCACGCGCGGATGGTGGATGTCTCCGAGAAGGACGTCACACAGCGCGAGGCGACCGCGCGCGGGCGCGTGGTCATGCAGCCCACCACGCTGGCGCTGATCGTCGAGGGGCGCGCGCCGAAGGGCGATGTGCTCGCCACCGCGCGCATCGCCGGGATCATGGCAGCGAAGCGCACGCACGAACTGATCCCGCTCTGCCACCCGCTTCCGATCTCCGGCGTGGAGGTTCACCTCGTCTCCGGCGCGGACGGCGCGTCGGTCGAGATCGAGGCGACCGTGCGCGTCACCTCGCAGACCGGCGTGGAGATGGAGGCGCTGACCGCCGTCTCCGTGGCGGCGCTCACCGTCTACGACATGTGCAAGGCGGTCGAGCGCGGGATGTCGATCGAGGACGTGCGCCTCGCCGCCAAGTCCGGCGGCCGCTCCGGCGACTACCGCGCGCCGTAGCCGATCTGTCCAGTAGCCGCTCGCGCCTCGGTCACCCGCCAAGTCGCGAAAATACCGACTCGCGACTCG
>SHYQ01000017.1 GCA_009692765.1 Dehalococcoidia bacterium
GCGATCTCCGCAACCGGCTTCTCACGCAGCCGCGCCAGCTCGACTGCCTGCTGTCGAAACTCAGGTGGGTACGGACCAGCCATCCCGGACTCCCTTCCCGGCGACATCGTCGCCAAGACTAGGTCGTCCGGGAAACCGGGTCAGGCTCCGCTTCCAGATGCGGTAAGTCGAGAGCTCGAACAAATTGGCTCACAATGGCCAGCGCTCACCACTGGCTTACTCGATGGCTCCGTTGAAAGATCACCATGCACCAGAGAGCAAATGTACTTGAAACGATCGAATGCTTCCGTGTACGCCACTTCGTCTGGTGCGAGGTCACGGAACGCGCCTCGGAGGACTCGGTGCAAGTGCTGACTGAGCGGGGTCTTCCACTTCTGATGGGGTGCGTCGGGGGGTGCGCATTGATCACATGAGCCACAGCCTCCGAGACGATGTCATGCGGGCATACGCTGCCGAACGGTGCGGGCATGTCGCCGCAGTATCGACTGCGACGGTGAGCCTTGCACTCCAATTCTAACGCGGTCTCGGACGGTGGCCGCTAGCCGGCTGTCGAGAGGGCCATCGGGGTCCGGTTTTCGCGGCCCCTATCTCTTATCCCGGCGCACCATTGACCACCGATACCCCCGTGGGGCATCCTACTCCCATGCCCCACGACGACCCCCCTATCTACCTCGACGCCGCCGCCTCCACGCCGCTCCGTGCCGAGGCGCTCCACGCCATGCTCCCCTACTTCGCCGCCGACTTCGGCAACCCCTCCGGCCACTACGCCCACGGCCGTCGCGCCGCCGACGCCGTCACCGCCGCCCGCGAGCAGATCGCCACCCTCCTCGGCGCCCTCCCCGAAGAGATCGTCTTCACATCCGGCGGCACCGAAAGCATCAACGCCGCGCTCAAGGGCGTCGCCTTCGCGCAGCGCGACGCCGGCGCCGGCGCGCACATCATCACCACCGAGGTGGAGCACCACGCTGTGCTCCACTCCGCGCAGTACCTCGAACGCTTCGGCTTCGACATCGAGCTCCTGCCCGTCGACCAGTACGGACGCGTCGACCCTGCTCAGGTCGTCGACGCCGTCCGCGCGGACACCGCGCTCGTATCCGTCATGTACGCCAACAACGAAGTCGGTACCGTTCAGCCCGTGGCCGCCATCGCGCGGCTGCTCCGCGCCCGCGCCCGCGAGCTCGGCCGCCCGATCCCCTTCCACACCGACGCCGTGCAGGCTGCCACCTCGCTCCCGCTCGGCGTCGACACGCTCGGCGTCGACCTGCTCTCGCTCTCCGGGCACAAGTTCGGTGGGCCGAAGGGCACCGGCGTGCTCTACATCCGCCGCGGCGTCCCCTTCCTGGAGCAGCTCTCCGGCGGCGGCCAGGAGCGCCAGCGTCGCTCCGGCACCGAGAACGTCGCCGGCATCGTCGGCCTCGCCGTCACCCTCTCCCTCGCCCAGGCCGAGCGCCAGCAGTTCAGCGCCCGCGCCGCGATGCTGCGCGACCGCCTGCTCGCGCGCCTGCGCGCCAGCCTCGGCGACCTGCACATCAACGGCCACCCAACGGAGCGGCTGCCGCACAACCTGCACCTGTGCTTCGACGGCGTCGAGGGCGAGTCGCTCGTCGACGCGCTCGACGCCATCGGCATCGAGTGCTCGGCAGGCGCCGCCTGCACCTCCGCAACGTGGGAACCCTCGCATGTGCTCGTCGCCATGGGCGTGCCGCTGGAGCGCGCGATCGGCTCGCTGCGCCTCACCACCTGGCCCAGCCTCACCGAGGCCGACATTGACCGTGTCGCCGCGGCACTGCCCGCAGTCATCGAGCAAGTGCGCCTCGCCGCCGCCCCCGCGCTGCCCTAGCGCTGAACCACATTTCCTGAGACTCCGCCCGCTGAGCTGTGACCGACCAAGGGCCGTCGCTCGACGCCCTCGCCCCGCCGCGCGGGAAGAGGGGCCGGGGGTGAGGGCTCCCGGCCAGCGCGTGCGACGTCGACGGCGCTGGGCGAGCAGCTGGAGGGGAGGGCCGCAAAGAACTGCCTATGCGCTTTACGCGGTCACGCACCGGCTGCTATGATTGCGTACGCGCCTGAGCACTTCGGCCTCCAGCCCGGACCCCAGACGATGGAACAACGTACGTGCCTGACTCCCCGTTCAACGACTACCTCGACCTGGTGGAGGCCGCGCGCGAGCTCGGCATCCACCCGCAGAGCCTGCGCCGCCTGATCAAGCAGCGGCGCGTCCCCGCCGTGCTCTTCGCCGGCAAGTACCTCATCGAGCGCGACAAGCTCGAGATGTTCAAGTCCAACTACGACCCGCGCCCCGGCCGCAAGCCGATCCGGCGCCTGCTCTAGCGGTCGGCCGCCCCGCCTCGCTCGCCTCCGCGTCCCGAACCACACGGCCCACGGACCACTGCGCCGTCGCTCAGCGAGGGGGTCCGCGCCGAGCCAGCGACCGGGTCGCGACGGCCGTACCCGTCACGGCCAGCTCGAGCGTGCGTCGGCGAAGGTCGCGACATCGAACGTTCGCCAGCGGTTGCCTATCGCAGCAGCGCGTTTGCGACGACAGGCCACCAGCCGAGCGCGAGCCCGCCGATCGCGGTCGCCCCGCGTCGCCATGACGGCCACAACAGCACACCCGCAACCGTAGCTCCGGATCCTCCGAAGATCACCGCCGCGCCGACCGCGTTGAACGCGAGCCATCCGAGCGCGCCACCAGCTGGCCCCGCCACCAGCAACAGCGTTGACACGAAGCGGCGCGTGTCACGATCCACGACTGCCTCGCGCCGTCTCCGCACTCAACCACAGACCTAGACGGGCGGCTCGATGCGGATCGCCGACGAGTTCAGCTCCGTCATGTTCAGCTCCAGCTTCAGCACGCCCGGCTCGCGCGCCCCGGTCGCCTCCAGCATGAGCCGCACCGGCACCCCGCTCGCGCGCGCCACCCACAGCGTCGAGTCACCGCGCAGCACCGCGTTCTCCGGCAACAGCTGCGCATCCGCTCCGAACACGCGCCGCAGTTGCTCCGCGTTCAGCGAGTAGCGCAGCGCGTCGACGCCGTTCACCCGCTCCTGCGCCGACTTCATGTCGCGCAGCCCGTCGCGGATGCGTGCCACCGCGCGCCCATCGAGCGCCGCGCCCCCGGATCGATCTGCAGCGCCGGCACGCCCGGCTGCAGGCTCGCCTGCGGCTCCCATGCGCCGCCGTCCTCGCGCGTCCATGCTCGATCGCCGATCTGGATCGTCTCTAGGTCCAGCGCCACGAACCCGAGGTTCGCCTTCACCGTCGAGTGCTCGCGGTCCGCATCCACCACCGCGCCCGCGATCGCGAACGTGAGGGGCTTGTCCGACGCGACGCCTGTCGTGACCGGCCCGGCCAGCCCGCCCGACATCTCGATCGCCAGCGTGTACCGGTACGACGTGAGCGCAGGTGCGTCGGCCGCCTCGCCTGTCGTCGAGCCCCCCGCGGCGGCCTTTGCGCCCGAGGCGTCGCCACCGTCCCCGCCGCCGCGCATCGCGAGCGCTCCCGCGACGCCCAGCGCCACTCCCACCACCGCCACGGCGGCCCACAGCCGCCAGCCACGTACCTGTTGCATCGTGCTGACCCCTCATACCCGCCCCTTCAACCGTGGCGGAGCCGGGGCGGCAGGTCAACCGCCGGTGCGAGGGCCTGCTCGAGCCGGTCGCGCGCCCTACGGGAGCGGCGGCCGCGCGTCCCCCTCCTGATGCAGATACTGGAGCGCCCGCCGATACTCCTCGTCCGGGATGCGCTCCGCGCCGTGCAGGTACGTGAGCAACACCTCCACGCTCAGCAGCGGATGCAGCCGCACGCCCAGCGACTCCAGCCGCGCCCGCGCGCCCTGCTCGCGCGTGATCAGCACCGCAGCGTCACGCACGTGCAGCCCCGCGCGTCGTAACCGTTCCACCGTCGCCACGAGCGAACCGCCGCCCGTCGCGAGGTCATCGACGATCAGCGCCGTCTGCCCCGGCCGGTAGATCCCCTCGATCTGCGGGCGCTCGTCCTCCGGCCGGTCCGGCCGCGCGTACAGCAGCGGCACGCCCATCCGCAACGACAGCGCCGTCGCCACGTGCAGCCCGCCGATCGGCACCCCCGCGATCAACTCGAACTGCTCCACCGGCCGGTTGCGCCGCACCAGCGCCAGCTGCAGCTCGTCCGCTAACAGCGACGCGACGTGCGCGAGCGCTTCCGGCCGCGCGATCAGCAGCTTCGGGTTCACGTACACCGGCGAATTGCGCACCGTGCGACCGAGCGTGAAGTCGCCGAACTGCACACCGCCCAGCCGCCACAGCAGCTCGGCCAGCCACAGCCGCCCGTTCGGCTCCCCGGGCCCCGCGCCCATGCTTACGCTACGCCCCGCCCGAGGGGCGCGTGGCGCTCCACGCTCCACCGCCGGCCACCAGCCAACCAGCCGCCACTCCGCCAGTTGCCGCGAGGGCGTGCGTCGCCGCCATCAGTCGCGCCGGCGCTGGTCCGGCTCCCCGGCCAGGAACCGCGGTGTGTACTCGGACTGCCGCCCCGCGATCTGCGCCGCGTGCATACGGTCGTGGCGGTAATACGAACGCAGCCATTGCAGCACGCTCAGCTCCCCGAAGATTGGGCTCACCGACATGCGGTCGTACGCCGCGGGCGGCAGCGTCTCGAGGTACGCCAGCGTCACCGCGCGCTGCCGCAACAGCTCGTCCACGTGCTGCGCCACCGTCGCCGCGTGCGCGCCCTCCGCGTCGATGCGCGCCGGGTCGCGGCTCACCGTGCCCGTGAGGTCCGGGCGCTCCTCCTCCACCGCGCGTTGCACCCACGTCCGGTACGACGCCTCCATCGACGCCATGTGCGCGAGCTGCTCATTCGCGGACCAGCCTGCCTCGCCGTCACCCTCGGGCGGGCGCTCCTGCGCGCGCGCTTCGCTCAGCTCGCGCACGATCGCCAGCAGCGCCGCGCGCTCCTCCTGCATCTTGCTCAGCAGCTCGTCGACCTGCGCCTGTGTCGCCATAACGTGACTATACCTCGCTCGCGCACGCGGCAGCGAGCCACGCCGCGCCTGCCGTATCGAGCGGCGCAGCGAACGGCGCGGGCACCCCCGGCCCGAACGTCTCCGTCGCCCCCGCCCGATGCAGCAGCGCCATCACCGCGCACGTCACCGCGTCCAGCTCGTCGTGCGTGATGCGCCGCACGCGCGGCAACCCCCGCACGCCGATGCGCCGCAGCCCGCGCTCCAGCCCCGCGAGGTCTGCCTGCTTGCGCGGCAGCCCCAGCCGGTCCTGCGCCATCCCCGGAAACACCTCCAGTACCGGCACGCCCGCGGCGTCGAGCCGCGCCCACAGCTGCGCGCCGCGCAGCGTCAGCCCCACCATCGACGGCAGCAGCGAGGGATACACCCGGTAGCCCGCCGCGATCAGCGCGCGGTCCACCGCGCGCAGGATGCCGGAGCGCGCGCGCGCGCACGCGCGCTCCGCGCAGCAGCGCCCCTCCGGCAGCCCCAGCGGCGCGTCGATGGCCACCAGTGCCGGCCGCACTTGCGCCACCGCCGCCTCGATCTCCGCATCCGTGCGCGCCGTCCCCAGCAGCATCAGGCGCCAATCCGCGTCGAGCGCCGCGAGCCCCGTCGGATAGCGCGGCCCCGACCGCAGGTCGATCCCCAGCACCGTCCCGCGCGCACCA
This sequence comes from Dehalococcoidia bacterium, assembly GCA_009692765.1. GTDB lineage: Bacteria > Chloroflexota > Dehalococcoidia > UBA2979 > UBA2979 > SHYQ01. The sequence goes on from SHYQ01000017.1 coordinate 5,653, forward strand.
CGCTCCAACTCCCCCTCGCCCCGCGTTGCGGGGAGAGGGGGCCGGGGGGTGAGGGTCTGGCCTCGCCCCGCGCGGGCCGCGGGACGCGGGCTGAGCACCTTCGCGGTCGCCGCGCGGCCCTTTGCTACACTCACTCCAGCACCCTACCGCGGGCCCCGCCCCGCACGAAAGGACCCGCCGTGCCCACCAAGAACGAGCTCGAGCCATTCTCCCGCATCACTGTCGCCGAGGCCAGGGCGATGATCGACGCCGGCAGCGTGCAGGTGATCGACTCGCGCGAGCCGCACGAGCACTTCGACGGGCACGTCCCCGGCTCGCTCAACATCCCGCATATGGCCACGCTGCCCCGCAACCAGGACCTCTCCCGCGACCAGCCGATCCTCTTTATCTGCAAGTCCGGCCAGCGCTCCGCCGTCGCCGCGGAGTTCGCCGCGTCGCTCGGCCTCACCGACCTCTATAACGTCGAAGGCGGGCACGACGCCTGGCGCGAAGCCGGCTACCCGCTCGAAGAAGGAGACTAGCGCACGCCTCCGACGCGCCTGCTGCTGTTCGACCTCGACCTGACGCTACTCAGCGCCACCGGCGCGTCGCGCGACGCCATGACACGCGCTTTCGCCGCACTCACCGGCGCTCCGGACGCCTTCGCGGGCTTGCGCTTCGCCGGCCGCACCGACCGCTGGATCGCGCAACAGGCCGCGAGCGCGGCCGGTGTCGTGCTCGATGACGCGCTGTTCGTCGCCTTCGCCGCCGCCTACGCCGACGCGCTGCGCGCCGCGCTCGCGACGCAACCGTGCTCCGCGCTGCCCGGGGCCGCCGACCTGCTCGCCACGCTCTGCGCGCGCGACAGACTCGCGAGCCTCGCGCTCGGCGTCGCGACCGGCAACCTGCGCGCTACCGCGGCGCTGAAGATCGCGCACGCCGGCCTCGCCGCGTACCTCCCGCACGACCGCGGCGGCTACGGCGACGACCACGCCGATCGCCCGGACGTGCTGCGCGCCGCTGTCGCCGCCTGCGGCTGGCCCGCCGGAGCGCGCGTCATCGTCGTCGGCGACTCCGAGCACGACATCACCGCCGCGCGCGCCATCTGCGCCACCGCCGTGGGCGTCGCCACCGGCGCACGCACCGAGCGCGAGCTGCGCGAGGCCGGCGCCGTCGCCACGCTCCCCGATCTGCGCGACACCGCCGCCGCCCTCCGCCTCCTGCTCGACGTCTGACCACCCGCCCGCGCCCGCGCCGTTCCGACTCCCCCTCGCCTCGCCGTACGGGGAGAGGGGGCCGGGGGGTGAGGGTCCCCGCGACACAGTAGCGGTGTCGCCGTTCGCCGCACGGCGCGCTCTCTCTCCCCCTCGCCCCGCCGCGCGGGGAGAGGGGGCCGGGGGGAGGGTCTCCGCTACCTCGAGCGCAGCGCCGCTCGCGCCGCCTGCTCCACGTGCATCACCCACCGCTCGCCCGCGTCGCCGCCGGCCTCGCTTCGCCTCGCCCGACGAACGGCGCTGCAATGAGCATCGACGCCCAACCGCGCTCGCAGTATCGGGGCCTACCCCACCCGCGATCGGTGTCGGAACTGCCCCTCGCCTCGTCCCGGGGAGAGGGGGCTGCGTGGTGAGGGCGCCCGCGCGCGCCCGCGAGCGGGCCACGGCTATCGCTAGTTGGCCATCCCCGGCGCGGCCCAGCGCTCCAGCGCCGCCTCCGCCGCGCTCTCGTACGCGCGCTCCACCGCGTCGCGCAACAGGGGCACCGCCAGCTCCAGCCGCTGACCGATGTCCACCGCCTCCAGCAGCCGCTGCGCCTCGTCCGCGTGCGCGTCCGCCAGCGCACCGATGCGATCCGCGATCGCCCCCGCGCCCGCTGGCAGCTGCGCGTCGCGCTCGTACTCGCCGTTCGCGGTCGCCCGCAAACGCAACAGCAGCGCCAGCTCCGTGCGCGCCTGCGCGACCAGCGCCTCGTCCGCCGTACCCTCGTCCGTGACCCACTCCACGTCCGCCCACGGGTACGGCCGGTCGTCGTGCAGCGCCACGATGCGGAAACGCCGCACCCCCACCGCCCGCACGTGGATGCGCTCCCCGCTGCCCGGCAGCACCGACGTGATGCGCGCGCTCGTGCCGACGTCGAACGGCTGCGCCGGCCCGCCCACCTCCACGCCCTCGCGGATCAGCGCCACCCCGAAGGGTGTCGCGTGCTCAAGGCACTCCGCGATCAGCTGCCGGTAGCGCGGCTCGAAGACCTGCAGCTGGATCGGCATCGCGGGAAACAGCACCGTGTGCAGCGGAAACAGCCGCAGCTCCATCACACCCCCCGCCACAGCAGGAACAGCACCAGCGCCGCCGTCAGCGCGAGCGTCCCCAGCGCGCCCGCGATCACCAGCCGCGCCGACGGCAGCTGATCCGCCATCCGCCCATCGATCCGCCGGCCGTCCCAGCCGGCGTCGATGAGCACCCGCGCCGCCGCCGCCTGCTGCCCCGGCGCAACGTACAGCCCGTGCGCAAACAACGACTCCGCCGGCAGCCCCGGATACGCCCGCGATCCGAACCCGAACGCGCGCGCATCCTCGATTCGCACTGCGGCCTCGATGTCCGCCGCGTCCAGCAGCGCCAACCAGCGCGCTGCGGTCTCGCCGCTCGCTGCGACCGCGAATCGCCGCAGCCGCGCCCGCCGAGGTGCTCGCGTCATTGCCACGCAGCGATCCTGGCACTGGCCACGAACCCCGGCCGCACCCGCTGTCTCCCCCTCGCCCCGCCCCGCGGGGAGAGGGGGCCGGGGGGGTGAGGGCTGCCCCGCGCGCCCTACGCCGGTTGCGGCACGGCCACCTGCACGACTGCCAACGCCGGCGCGGCCGCCCCATCGAGCGGCAGCAACCGCAGCACCGCACCACCGTCGTAATACTGCGGCACGAACACGGCCCCCGGCGCCACCCCGTCGTCGATGCGCACCACGATGCGCACCTCCGCCGCGCCCGCCGAGATCAGCACCGCGTCACCCGCGCGCACGCCCAGCCGCTCCGCGTCCGCCGGGTGCATCAGCACCGCTTCCTCGCGATGCAGCTTGTCCGCCTCCGCCGAGCGGATCGACGCGCCCTCCCACGACGTGTACAGCGTGCGCCCGACCGTCAGCTGCAGCCCGCCGCCGGTCGCTGGCTGCACCGGCGCGCTCGTATCCGCGCTCGGCGCTGCGGGCGCGCGCACACGCCCCGCTCCCGACGGCCCCGCCGATGGCGCAGGCAACGCCCGCGTGCGCCCGGACTCCACGGCGGTGTACTCGACGTAATCCGGCACGCGCGTGCGTGCCTCCGCCATCACCTCGGCCGCTCCGGCGTATGCGAACGATCCGCCGAGCGCGCCCGCGAGCGCCCCCAGCACCGCGAGCCCCGTGCGTGCCTCGCGCAGCGGCGCACCCGCCGGCCGCTGCCGCACGATGCGCCGATCCGCCGTCGTGATCGTCCCGTCCTCGCTGAAGAACGGACCCTCGGCCAGCACGACGTGCGCGCGCTTCGCCGTCGTCGAGCGCACCGTGTCGATCACCACCAGCGCGTCGACGCCGTCGAGCGCCGCCTCGATCGCCGCCGTGCCCCCCGCGTTCAGCAGGGGATTGTCGCCGTGCACCAGCAGCCCGCGGATCCGGCCCGCGCGCGCCGCCTCGATGATCTCCGGAAAGCTCAGCCCGCCGTCGCCCGGCGCGATGCCCATGTCGGTCACGCCGTTCACGTTCGCGTCCGTCGGCAGGTAGTGCAGGCACTCCGCCGCCGCGCTGTTTGCGCCAGGCGCGGAGGGGTCGCCGCGCAGCGCGATCGCCACCGCCGCGCACGCACGCGCCTGCGCGCCCGCGTCCGCCGCGCCCAGCGGATGCGGCGCGAACACCACCGCGACACGCTGCTCGAGGTCCGCACGCGCCGCTTGCAACGCCTCCGGCCCGCCGGCGCCCGCCAGCGCTCGCACCGCCGCCGCCTCGCCGCCCGGCGCGGGCCGCACCCACTCCGCCGCGAACGGCACCAGCTCGCCCCAGCGCGCGCTCACGAGGATCAGCCGCGCGCCGCGCCGCACCACCGCGTCCTTCACACGCAGCGCCGCCACCGGGTGCGACTCCTCGAGGTCACCCGCCACCACCACGATCACGTCCGCCTGCGCGAGCTCGGTCAGGCTCGCGGGCAACCGCTCGACACCGAGCGTCTCGCGCAGCGCAGCGATGACCGCGCGGTGCAGCGGCCCCTGCGCGAAATCGATGTGCGGCGTACCGATGACGTCGCGCGCGAGCCGCGCGAGCACGTACGCCTCTTCGTTCGTCGCCAGCGGCGACCCGAGTACCGCGATCGCCTCGCCGCCGTGCGCGCTACGCACCGCGTCCAGCGCGCGCGCCGCCTCCGCCACCGCGTCGTCGAAGCTCGCCGGCAGCAGCCGCTCGCCGCGCCGCACCAGCGACCGAGCCAGCCGCTCGCGGTCGCTCACCGCGTCGTAGCCAAAGCGCCCGCGCACGCAGATCTGGTCGTTCGATACCGGGTTCAGCCGGTCCGGCCGCACGATCACCGGCCGCACCCCCGCCGTCCCGGATGCGCTCGTCGTTCCGTACGAGATCGTGCAGCCCACCGCGCAGCCGTTGCACGCGGAGTTCGTCCACTCCTCTGCGAGCGCCACCCACTTGTTCGGCTGCTCCATCAGCGTCGCCGTCGGACACACGTCGATGCAGCTCCCGCAGAAGTCGCAGTTCGATTCGTGGACCGGCCCGCCCGTCCCGAAGGCGATCGCCGTCCGCGATCCCTTGCCGGCCAGCGTGATCGCGCCCGTGTGCCGCAGGTCCGCGCATGCTCGCACGCAACGCGTGCAGATGATGCACATCTGCGGGTCGAACTCCAGGTACGGGTTCGCACGGTCCGGCTCCGGCGGCGGCGTCTCGTAGTACCCACGCTCCTCGCCCACCCACGGCTCCTCGAACTCGCCCATGTCGATGAGCTCCGTCGAGGTCTGCAGCTCGCAGCGGTAATTCTTGGAGCACGTCAGGCAGCGGTGCGTCACCACGTCGTCGCGCAGACAGATCTCGCCCGGCTGACAGTGCACGCGGCGGTGGCACGTCAGGCAGCGGTCCGGGTGGTTCGCCATGATCAGCGACATCACGCCCTGCCGCGCGCGCTTCACCTCCGGCGTGTCCGTGCGCACCACCATGCCCTGCGCCACCTGCGCGGTGCACGACAGCTGGATCGGCGTCGGCCGCGCCCCCTCGATCTCCACGAGGCAGGTCCGGCACCCCGCGTACGGGTCGAGCCCGTCGATGTAGCACAGGTTCGTGATGCGCACGCCCTGCTCTTTGATCACCTCGACCAGGCGGCGCCCGTCCTGGGCCTCCACCGCCACGCCGTTGATCGTGATCATCGCCACACCGGCTCCCCGCTAGGCGCGCCGCGGCGCATCGCGCACGCTCGTCCGCAACTGCGCCGCTCCGCTACTGCTCGCTTCGGCTGTGCAAATGCTGCGGGCCGAACGGCCCGTCCGCGCCCGCCACGGGTACCCGGCTGCGCGCCGTCGGCATCTCCGTCACGAGCGGCTGTTGCGCCTGCTCCTGCCCGTTCGGATAGCGCCCGCCCGTCTTCTCCATGTACAGCTGCGCCTCCCGCGTCAGCGCCGTCCGATCGCGATACATGTGCTCGAACACGTACACCGCGTCGTCGTAGCGCCCGCCCGCCTGGATCGCCTGGTACGGGCACGCCTCCGTGCACAACCCGCAGTACATGCAGATGCGGAAGTCGATCTCGTACCGATCGACGTTCAGCGTCCCGTCCGCCCGCGGCGACGTCTGCACCAGGATGCAGCCGTCCGGGCACGCCTGCGCGCACGTCGAGCAGCCCGTGCAGCGCTCCTCGAACCACAGCAGGTTCGTACGCGCACGCACCGGAACCCGGCGCTCCTCTTCGGGATAGCTCACCGTGATCGGCGGCTTGAAGATGTGCTTGAACGTGACGAGCAGCCCGCGCGCGATGCCGACCCCGTACGCCACGGCTGCCTCGTCCCCCGGAACCCGCTGACGACTGCGAATACTAGCACAGGCCCCCCGACGGGCCAGCCGCGCCGGGGTCATTCCAGTCCTACTCCCCCTCGCCCCGCCGCCCGGGGAGAGGGGGCCGGGGGGTGAGGGCCCTCAGCGCCCCCCCCCACCAGCTCGCCGTAGAACCCCTCCAGCCGAGCGACCGCCGCGCTCCAGTCATAGCGCTCCTGCACCACCGCCCGACCCGCCGCGCCCAGCCGCGCCGCCAGCGCGTCGTCCGCGAGCACCCGCACCAGTTGCGCCGCGAACCGCTCCGCCGTGTCCCCGATCAACAGGTCGCGCTCCGGCACCAGCTCGATGCCCTCCGCGCCCACCGTCGTCGACACCACCGCCTTGCCCAGCGCCAGCGCCTCCAGCACCTTCAGCCGCGTCCCGCCCCCCGACAGCAGCGGCGCGATGATCGCGCGCGCACGCCCGAGCTCCGGCCGCAGGTCCGGCACCACGCCCTTGAATTGCACGTCAGCGCTCGCCCACTCGCGCACCAGCTCGGGCGGCGAGTATCCCACCACCGCCACATGCGCGTCCGGCCGCGCGCGCTGCACCAGCGGGAACACCTCACGCAAGAAGTACTGCAGGCCCTCCGCGTTCGGGTAGTAGTGGTTCGACCCCGAGAACGCGATCAGCCCCGGCTCGCCGGCGCCCCCGGCACCGTCCGGTGCGAACCGCTCCGTGTCCACCGCGTTCGGCACCACCGCCGTCCGCGTCCCCGGCGCCGCGTGCCGCACGAACCCCTCGTCGCGCGCCGACGTCACCACCACGCCCGCTGCGCGTCGCCACGCTCCCTGCTCCTCGCACCGCAGCTTCACGAACTCGAGGTAGTTGTGCAGCCCCCGCAGCCCGCGGCCCCCCGACTCGAACATCCGCCGCCGCAGATCGTACTCAATGTTGTGCTCGTCCAGCACCACCGTCGCCCCGTGCGGGAAGCGGTAGTACACCATCATCGCGAACTCCACCATGATCACGTCGTACGCCACCGCCGCCGTCATGCGGTCCAGCGCCGCCTGCAGCCCCGCGTGCAGGTGCGTTGCCCGCTCGAACGAATGCGGCGAGGCGAGCGTACGCAGCTGCAGCGCGCGCCGCGCACGCTCGCCCTGCGGCTCGTGGTCGTTCACGATCACATGCACGCGCCGGCTGTACGCGCTCGTCGCCGCGAGCTGCACGTCGATCCACTGCGTCTGATCGGGCGACAGCAGCGCCAGCACCGCGACCTCGTGGCGGCGCGCCAGCCCCTGCATCAGCCCGTGCATGCGCGCCGCGCCGCCCCACATCGGCGGGCTCGCCAGCGCGGGCGTCACGAAGAGGATGCGCACCCGCTCGCTCAGCCGCCCCGCGTGCCCCGGGTGCGCGTGCCGTCCGTCGGGCCCTGAACGCCCAGCAGCCGCCGCGCCTCGTCCAGTGTGTCCGGCGTGTCCAGGTCCAGCCGCACCACTGGATCGTCGTCCATCGCCACCAGCCGCGGCGGGTGCGCCGCAAGCACCCCGCGCAGCCCCTGCGCCGCCTCCGTCGCGCTCGTGAGCTCGCCCAGCAGCAACCCGCGCAGCACCACTGGGTGCCCGCGCGCCCCGCGATACGACGGCTGCACCGCGTCCGCCCCGCTTGCACGCAGCTCCGCGACCAGCGCATCGACGATCCCCGCGCGCGTCGGCTGATCCACGTTCACCACCACGATCGCGTCCGGCATCGCGCGGCCGCCCGTGCCCAGCACGCGCGCGCCCGCCGCCAGCGACGTCGCGCGACCCTGCGGCCAGCGCGCGTTGAACACGCAGTAACGCGCGCCGTCACCCAGCTCCCGCCGCACCGCCTCCGCGCGCGCCCCGAGCACCACCACGATGTCGTCCACGCACGACCGCATCAGCTCGTCGAGCTCCCAGCCCAGCAACGTCTGCTCGCCCCACGGCAGCAGCGGCTTCGACCGCCCCATCCGCCGCGACGCCCCCGCTGCGAGAATGATCGCCGCGACCGTCATTCGCCGTGCGCTGGCGGCCCCGCCGCCTCGCGACCCTGGCGCCACGTGGCGATCGCCTGCCGCACCGCTGACGCCGCCAGCACCGAGCAGTGCACCTTCGACTTCGGCAGCCCGCCCACCGCCTCCGCGTAGCGCTCCCGCGGCAGCGCCTCCGCCTCCGCCAGCGACAGCCCCACCAGCAGCTCCGTCGCCGCCGACGACGTAGCGATCGACGCCGGGCACCCCGAGCTCAGGAACGACGCCGCGGTCACGCGCCCATCGTCGATGCGCAGGTACAGCCGCAGCGAGTCGCCGCACACTGGGTTCGTGACGTACGCCTCGGCGTCCGCCCCCTCCATCACCCCCGCGTTCCGCGGGTGCTCGAAGTGATCGATGAGCGTCGCGCTGTAGTAGTCAGAAACCATGGCTAGCTGCTCGTCGCTGTCGATACCTGCAGACCCTGTGTAGCCGCGCGGAAACGCTGCAACTCCTCCACGATGCGCGGCGCCTCCGGCACGTCGCTCAGGTTCAGCCCGCGGCTGACGCCGAGGAACTCCACCGCCACCACGCGCCCGCCTTCGTCCGAATGCACGATGCGGTACTCGTCCAGCTGCGCCCCGTACTGCTTTCCCTCGGGAAACTCCAGCATCACGTAGAGCACGTCTGCTTCATGGTCGTACTGCACCATCGGGCACCTCTCATCCCGGCGCCTGCTCGCTCACGGTCACCACGTACGGCGGGTCCGAATCCCGCAGCACGAAGACATCGAGCAGCCGTCCTCCGAGGACACCATGATAGCGAACCGTCGCCTCGCCCACGTCGACCCGCTCTGGGCTGGCGAACACCGCCTCGACCTCGACGCGCTCGATCACCAGCAGCAGCATCTGGACGCGCGCATGGCGACTGAACTCCAACTCCACCCCTACCCCTCGACCCCCAACGCGACGAACACCGCCGCGAACTGCTCCGCCACCCCCGGCTGGTAGTGCGGCAGCGCCTCCACCACCACGCCGTCCGCGCCGATCACGAACACCGCCCGCCGCGCTCGCCGCCCCTCCGCGTCGACGACCCCGTACGCCCGCGCGAGCGCCAGCTCGGGGTCGCTCCCTAGCGGGAACGGCAGCCCGCCGAGCCGCGCCGCGAACGCCCGATGCGACGCCAGCCCGTCAGCCGACACCGCCAGCACGTGCGACCCCAGCTCCCGCACGAGCGCGTGCTCGTCGCGGAAGCCGCGCAGCTGCGTCGTGCACGTCGGCGTCGCGTCTTCGCTGTAAAACACCAGCACCAGCGGCCCCTGCGCCAGCAGCTCGTCCAGCCGCCGCGGCCCCTCCGTTGTCTCGATGCTGAACGCCGGCGCGCGCTCCCCAACCGCGACGCTCACCGCGCGCCTCCGCCTACTTGCGCCGGCGGCAGGCCGCCGCCGAGGCACCGTAACCCGTTGAGCGGCGCGTCCTTCGCCTGCACCAGCACGCGAATGCGCCCCAGCCCGGCAGAGTCGGACAGCGTCTCTACCGCACGCCGCGCCGCGAAGAACGCACCCGCGTCGTCTGCCGCGCGAGCGCGCGCCACGGCCAGCGCCTCGCCGCTGCCCAGCCACGCGAGCGCCTCCGCCTGGCTCACCGTGGGCGCGCCCGCGCAGCCTGCTGCCTCGCCCGCCCGCGCGAGCGTCGTGAGGTCCACGTGCGCCGTGAGGTCCGTCTCCCCCGGCCGCGCCAGCGGATCGGGCTGCGGACTGTGCCCGCGAAACGCCATCAACGTGCCCATGCGCCGCCACGGCGCGTACAGCGCCTGCGCCTCGTACCCGTAGTCGATGGTCACGAGGTACCCGCGCCCGAGCCGCCGCGCCAGCCCCCGCAGCAACGCCGGCGCAGCGAGCGACACCTCCGCTCGGCACCCCTCGCCCGGCTCCGCCTCCGCTGCCGCGAGCTGCGCCGCGATCGCGGGCGTGCTCGCCGCGCCGAGCTCGAACACGAGCCCACCGCCCGCCGCCGCCGCCACGTACCACTCGCACAGCTCCGCGCCCCGCCGCTCGACCACGTGCACCGGCAGCGCGTCGAACAGCTCGTTGCTCAGCACCACGCCCTGCACGACGTCCGTCCGCGCGAGCCACGCGTCGAGCAGCGCGTGCTCAGCGTGCAGCTCGTGCGCCGCGAGCCGCGCGCGCTGCGCCTCCACGCGTCGCGCGTGTACATCCACGAGCGTTGCGCGCGTCGCCGCGTAGCAGTCCGGCGCACGCTCGCGCAGCCACCCGAGCAGCGCGACCGCGAACGCCCCGGACCCCGCCCCCACCTCGACGACGTCGAACGGCGCGGGCCGCCCCAGCCGCTCCCAGCACTCCGCGACCTGTCGCGCCCACAGATACCCGAAGATCGGGTGCACCTCCGGCGACGTCTCGAAGTCGCCCGCCGCGCCCCACCCGAGCTCCGCCCGGCTGTAGTAGCCGTGCTCCGGATGCCCGAGCGCCAGCGCCATGAAGCGCGCGAACGTGATCGGCCCGCTCGCCGCGATCTCCGCCGCGATCACCCCCGCCAGCGGAGTCGCCCGCTCCGCCAGCGCAAAGTCATCGAACCCGACCGGCTCATCGCCCACCACGACGTGATCCTACCGCCCGTACGCCCGAGCGCGCCTCCGCACGGGGCGAAGCGCTCTTGGTCGTTGAGCACAACACGCCTGCGGGCGCTCCGTGGCCTGGAGCCGCCCGTCACGGCGAGTGACCCCGTTAGGGCGAGTGACCCCCCCTCGCCCCGTCCCGGGGAGAGGGGGCCGGGGGGTGAGGGCTCCCCGATGCGCGCCCGCGCCGAGTTGCGCCCCCCTCCGCGGACCCCCGTCACCCCTGGAGCTGCCCGTCACGGCGAGTGACTGACCTCGCGAGTGACCCCCGCCAGCACCCCGACCGAGTTACTGGTCAGCGAGTCCACACCCCACGCCACCAGCTCCGCCGCGCGCGCCGGGTCGTCGACGGTCCACGCGCCCACGCTCGGCGCCCACTGCCGCAGCCCCGCCACCTCCGCCGCCGAGTGCAGCAGCGTATGCCGCACCATCACCGCCGTCGGCGCCAGCGAGCCCTCGATCTGCCCCTGCACGAACCGCCGCAGCTGCCCCTCCGACCGCACCGAGTACGCCACGCGCACCCCCGGCAGCCATGCCCGCAGCCGGTCCGCGATCACCCACGCCTCGCACGTGATCAGCACGTGCGAGCGCTCCGGCAGCCGGTGCAGCGCGGCAGCGATGTCCGGCGCGGGGTCGCCGAGCCATGACCGCAGGTCGATCACCAGCTCGGCGCGGCCGTGCACCGCCGCCAGCAGGTTCGCCAGCGTCACGCCATCGCGCGCGTCCGTATGCACGCCGCGCCTGCTCACCGCCAGCGGCAGCGGCCACAGCGGCCGCGCGTGCTGCGCGTACGCGTGGCCCGCGCGCACCCACAGGTCCGCCTCGATCGCATCGATCGCCGGATGCTCGGCCAGTGCCAGCGTCGCCTGCAGATTGCCGGCCGCGTGCAGGATGCGCGTGACCGCCACCGCGCGAGCTATGCGCCTGCCACGCCCATCGCGTGCAGCTGCACCGTGCGCCGCCGCGCGTGATCCAGCTCCACGAGGAACACGCTCTGCCACAGCCCCAGCGTCAGTTCGCCCGCGCGGATCGGGATCGTCTCGCTCGTCCCCAGGAACAGGTGCTGACAGTGGGCGTGGCCGTTCTCACGCTCGTCCGCCGTCATGTTCACTGTGCGGATGGAGAAGTCGTTGTGCTCGTAGTAGTCGTCCGCCGGCGCCAGCCGCCGCAGCACCCGCGCCATGTCGTTCAACAGCAGCGGCTCGTGCTCGTTCACCACCACCGCCGCCGTCGTGTGCAACGACACCACCGCGACCTGCCCGTCGACGATTTCCGCCGCCGTCACGAACCGCCGCACGTCCGCCGTGATGTCGATGAACTGCAGCGCGTGCTCAGTGTCGTAGTCGATCGTGTCGTACACCACGCGGAACTCGCTCGCCGGCGCGCGCACAATGCGCGACGGCGCCCGCTCGCTCGCTCGCTCCGGCTGCTCACGCATGGCGGTCCCTATCCGTCGAGCGCACTCGCATCCGAGCGCACTGCGCTACACAGGCTGCGTCGCAGCCACGACGCGAACACTTGCGCCCGCGCATCGAGCCTATCAGCGACCCTCGGCTCACGCCACCGCGGCCGCGCTTAGCCTGCGCCGATCTGCCGGCGCAGCGCGCGCACCGCCTCGTCCACCGTGCGAATGTCGCGCGCCGACCCACGATACCGCACGTACGCCTCCAGATCCGCGAGCGCCGCCCCGTACTCGCCCAGCCGCTCCCGCAGCATCCCGCGGTCGCGCCGCTCGTCCAGGTCCCACGGCCACAGCGCCAGCAACAGCTCGATCGCGCGTCCCGCGCGCTCCTCGTCGCCGCCTTGCAGGTAGCCGGCCTTGAGGTTCTGCAGCACCCGCGCCACCGTCTGGCGCGCGGTGATCGGCTCCAGGTGATGCTCGCGGAACGGCGTCCGCCGCCCGTACACGTTGCGCACCAGGCGCCGGCAATCGTCTGCGGACAGCACCCGCCCTGCCTCGAACGGATCGACGAACACGCCGTCCGCTCCGCCCGCCCGCACGACCACGTGCCCCGGCAACCCCACCACGTCCGCTGCGAGCCCCGCGCCGCGCAGCACCGCGACGTACACGATCGCCAGCGACACCGGGATCCCGGAGCCGCGGTCCAGCACGTCGTTCAGGTACAGGTTGCGCGGGTCGCCGTACGTCTCGCGGTCCCCGCGCAGTCCGCACTCCTCGAACAGCAGGGTGCTCGCCGCGCGCAGCTGCGACGCCAGCGCGTCCGCCGGGTGCACCCGCGCCTCGAGCCGCCGCCCGAGCTCGCCGATGCGCTGCTCGTACGCGTCGATATCCAGCGCCGGATACTCCGCACGCGCCACCAGCAGCGCGGCCCGCACAAGCGGCGCCTCCGCCGTCGGCCCGCTCACCGCCGCGCGAAACTGCTCCAGCGTCTCCGCGAACGCCGTCATCGCCCGCCGCGCGCCGGCTGGAAGCCCTCGAAGCGAATGATCTTTAACAGCGTGAACCCGACGATCACCATCGACCCGACGACCTTCACATCAGGCTCCTGCGACACCAGCCACAGCGGCACGAACGCGGCGAGCCCCACGAGCCCGCCGATGCGCCGCTGTCGCGTCAGCCCCCACACCGTGAACCCGAGCGCGGCCATCAGCACCGTCTCGCGCGGCAGCAGCGCGAGCAGCGCTCCGAACGCCGCCGCGGTACCGTTCCCGCCGTCCAGTCGCAAGAAGACCGAGTAGTCGTGCCCGAGCACCGCGATCATGCCGGCCAGCACCGCCACCGAGTCGTCCAGCCCCGCCGCGTACGCCAGCGTGACCGCCGCCATCCCCTTCGTAACGTCCCCCGCCGCCACGATCAATGCCGCGCGCAGGCCGACGCTGTCCAGCACGTTCATCGTGCCGGGATTGCCGGTGCCCATGCTGCGGATGTCCCGCCCTGTGAGCGCATACACGGCGACGTACGACGTGGGGATCGCGCCCAGCACGTACGCCGCCACCAGTACCGCCGCGACCTCCACGCCGTCCCTCCCTCGCGCGGTCGAGGATACGCAACGCCCCCCAGTGTCGACAAGCCGTGCCGGGCCCAGCGCGTCCCCGCGATCGGCTGCGCGGCGTGCGGCGCCTCGGCGCGCCCGGCGTCATTCGACGATGACGCTGCCCGCCATCTCCGCGTGGATCGAGCACTTGTAGGCGAACGTCCCCGCCCGCGCGAACTCCTGGCTGAACGTTGCGCCTGGCGCGATGTTGCCCGATTTGAACGACCCGTCGTTGGCCGTCACCGTGTGCGGCACCTCGTCGCGATTCGTCCACGTCACTCGCGTGCCGGCCTTCACCCGCGCCGGCGCCCCGAACGAGCGGCTCGCGATGGACACCTGCCCGCCGCCGCTGGCTGCGGTTGCTGTCGTTGTGCCCGCCGCCGCCGTCCTCGGCGTCGCGGTGCCGGCCGGTGCCGCCGCGCCAGCGTCCTCGTCGTCGCCGCCGCACGCGACCGCTGCCGCCGCCAGCACCAGCGCCGACGCCGCGCGTCGTGCCTGCGTCCTCACCACCGCCACTGCCCACATCCACGTATCTCCTGCCTTGTTGTCTCGCACACCACCGGCCGCAGGCCCAAGCGCGTCTATGTCCGCGCTCGCTCCCCCTCGCCCCGCCCCGCGGGGAGAGGCGGCCGGGGGGTGAGGGCTCCGGGTCGCAACGAGCGGGTCCGGGAGGAAGGCGGCGCGCCGCCTTAATCCGCGAAGCGGTGGAACACGCCCTCGCCCGCTGGCGGCCGCACCGCCGCCGGCGCGGTCTCGACGGTCCACACCGCCGGCCGCGGCGCACCCGCGCTGACCTCGCGTGCACCCCCGCGCAGCAGCCCGATCACCGGCTCGAGCTCCCGGCTCGCCGCGATCAGCGAGAAGTTCACCACGAACGCCGCCAGCCACGCCGGCACCCCCAGGTACGACCAGGGCCGATCGTTCACGCGTAGCGCCGCCACCAGCCCCGGCACCACGTCGCGGCCACGCACCGTGATCTGCGCGGCCTGCAGCCGCAGTGGCTCCCCCGCCGCCGCCTGCTCGCGCCCGGCTGCGGCTACCCGCCCCGCTACCGCCCCCAGCAGCGCGCACGCCGCCGCCGTCGCCATCGAACGTGCAAAGCCCATAGGCGCCTCTGCCGCGGAACGTAGGCACGAGCGCCGTCCACGTCAACGCCCGCTCCACCTGCAGATCTGTACACTTGTATTGACTTGTGAGTGGATCCTTGCTTAGATACGCACGCAGCCGGTGGACGGCCCGCAGCAGCGGCACCGCGGGGGAACGATGAACACCCAGCTTGCGCGTCGCCTCACCGCCGAGTTCATCGGCACATTCGCACTCATCTTCATCGGCGCGGGCGCGATCATCACCGGCGCGGGATTGATCGGCGTGGCCCTTGCGCACGGCCTCGCGATCGCGATCATGATCACCGCCTTCGGTCGCGTCTCCGGCGGCCACTTCAACCCCGCGGTCACTATCGGCGTGTGGGCCACCCGGCGCATCGCCTCCCTCGACGCAGCGGCCTACATCGTCGTGCAGCTGCTCGCCGGGATCGCTGGAGCCCTCGCCCTGCTCATGTTCCCGGAGACGCTGCGCGATGTCGCCAACGGCGTCCCCGCGCTCTCCGGCGTGGACTTCATGCAGGGCGTGGCGATCGAGATCGTGCTTACGTTCTTCCTCGTCATCGCCATCTTCGGCACCGCCGTCGACCGCCACGCCCCGCAGGTCGGCGGCTTCGCGATCGGCCTCACCATCACCATGGACATCTTCGCTGGCGGCCGCCTCACCGGCGCCGCCATGAACCCGGCGCGCGCCTTCGGTCCCGCGCTCGTCAACGGTGCCTGGGACGACCACCTCGTCTGGTGGATCGGCCCGATCATCGGCGCCGTGCTCGCCGCACTGCTCTACCACTACGTCTTCTTCGACGACGAGCAGCGCGCCGAGGTGTTGGCAAGTTGAGCGCGCACGATGCCAGCCCCGATGCCCTTGCGGATGGCCGCCCGGATGGCCTGCTAGATGACACTGTGGCTCGCGGTCGCGCTCGGCGGCGCATTCGGCTCGGTGGCGCGCTACGCCGCAGCACGCGCGATCATCGCGACGGTCGGGCCCAGCGCCTGGGCTACGCTGTTCGTCAACGTCACTGGCTCGCTGCTGCTCGGTTTCGTCGCCGGTGCGACAGAGCTGCGTCCGCAGACCTCGGCGGTGCTGCGCACCGGCATCACCGCTGGGGTGCTCGGCGGCTACACGACGTTCTCGACCTACATGTACGAGTCGGCGCGCCTGCTCGAAACCGGGAGCGCGTTCTGGGCCTCCGCGAACCTGCTCGGCAGCCTCGCCCTCGGTCTCGCTGCGATGTTCGCGGGGCTCGCGCTCGGACGTGCGCTCGCGTAGCGCAGCTCATCGGCGCCCGCGTGGCGCCGTACCCCAGACGCCGATAGCTGCCGAATTACCCCCGCCGCACGGCAGCTGTTGGCTAGAGGGCGGGCCCGCAAGGGCCCGCCTTCGCACTCCCCCGCGGCCGCGCCGAGCCTACGCGCGTCCCGTCGACCCGTGCCCGCTGCTCCCCCGCGCCGACGGTGGCAGCGCGTCCACCTCCGCCCACTCCACCGCCGCAAGCCGCGCCACCACCAGCTGCGCGATGCGTTCGCCATCCCCGATCACGTAGCGGCCCGGTTCCGGCAGGCAGTACATCGTCACGAACACCTCGCCGCGGTAATCCGCGTCCAGCGTGCCCAGCCCCGCGATCACCCCGCGCGCGAACAACCCGGAGCGCGGCCGCACCTGCACGTCGCTCCCCGCAGGCGCCGCGATCGCGAGGCCCGTCGGCACCAGCACCGGCCGCGTCCCCACCTCGAGCGTCCCACCGTCGAGGCACGCATGCAGGTCGAAGCCGCTCGCCAGCGCGCTCTGCCGCTCCGGCAGCCGTGCCCCCGCCCGCAGCCGCACCACGAGCAGCTGCAACGGTGTCGACCCACCGTCGCTCACCACGCGCGACCAGCACACGCGCTCCGCTGCGCCTGGCGCGGCAATACGAAGGCCCGCGCTGCGCGGGCCTTCTGTCGAACGTCGAATCCGGGCGCGCTCCGCAGCGCTACGCCTCCGTCGCCTGGCGTTCGCGCGCGCGCTGCAGCCCCTTGCCCTTCTTGGGCGTCAGGATCTCCATCGGGTACACGCGCCGCTTCAGCATCTCGCGCGGCGGATCGATGAAGATCGCGCTCCATCCGCACGCCGTCTCGCACAGCCGGCAGCCCGTGCACTTGCGCGGATCCACCGTCGCGATGCCGTAGAAATCGTGATGGTTCGGCGCGTCCTGCAACGACAGCGCGTCGAAGGGGCAGATGTTGATGCACAGCTCGCACCCCGAGCCGATGCAGTTCTCCTCGACGATCTTCGCCAGCGGCGCTTCCTTGCGCGGGAACGTCCGGCAAATGTCCCCCACCTCGTCGAGGATCGACTCGGGCGGACAGACCACCCCGCACGCGCCGCAATCGATGCACAGCTCGGGGTCGATGATGTGCAGCTCGTCGCGCACGCCCGTGATCGCGTTCGTCGGGCAGCGCTTGGTGCACGCCGTGCACCCGATACACGTCTCGATGATCTTGTACGGCAAAGTCACGCCCCTCGTGCGCACGCTCGTCGCGCTCAAATCTACCATCCGCCGCCGTCCGCGGCCACCCTCGACACACGGGACGGGCCTGCCGAAGCAGGCCCGTCCCCATCGCGCGCTGCGACCCGAGAGCCGCCGCGGGCCGCGCCGTTACCGGCGCCGCGCCGTCAGCAGCCGCCCACCGGCCACCCCCGCGATCGCGATCAGCACCAGCAGCGCCACCACGGCCGCCCCGGTCTGCCCAGTCGCCAGCCCCGCGTTACCCGTGCGCGGTGCTGCCGGTGCGGCAGTGGCCACGACGGTCGCCGCGGGCGCAGTCGTAGCAGCCGGCGTTGCCGGTCGCACCGTCGGCGTCGCGGTTGGGGTCGCAGTCGCCTGCGTCGAGGCCTGCACGGTTCCGCTCGTCACCTGTCCGCGGATCACTCCAGCGGGGTTGGCCGTCGTGTGCACGTTCACGTACGCCGTGCCGCTGTTCAGCGCCGCCACCAGGCCGGCCCAGTTGCCCGCCAGCGGCCCCACCAGATCCGCCGGGCGCGCTTACACCCGTCGCGCTGACGTCGCCCGCGGTGGGCGCGGTCACAAGGTTCACCACGACAGCGCCGTTCACGCTCGGCGCCCCGAGGTGGATATGCGCGGCGGTCACACCCCCGGTCAGCCCGGTGGTCGTCAACGACCATGTGAGGCTCCCGCCCCCGCTCGCGTCGAGCGTCGCTGAGAAGGTCCCCGTAGCCGTCGTGGTGACCGCCGGCACCTCGTTCGCGCCGCTCAACGTCGCCCGATACTGCGTCGACTGCCCCAGCACCAGCGTCGGCGCCAGCGCCACCGCCGCAACGGCTGCCGCGAGCGCGCCGCGCCTCCGTCTCACCCCGCTACCCATCGTATGCTCCCCGCCGCTGCACCGCCCCGGCTATGCGTTGGGCGCGCGGATGCTACCGCGTGCGCATCCGTCGCGTGAGCCGATC